>JBAPQU010000161.1:0-5160 GCA_049280795.1 Candidatus Sulfotelmatobacter sp. | reverse complement strand
GTCTGGCCGAGCAAGAAAAAGCTGGAACCGCAGCGGCAGCCCCTGACAAAACTCAGGCTGGCTTGCGAGCCGAGGCCGAAAGTCTGGAGGAGGTTCTCAAGAGCCAGTCGCACCCCAGGAATCTTGTGGTGGTAAAAAAGGCCGGAACGCCGGTGGTGGAATCGGCGAGCCTGAGCGCCAAAACTTTATTTCTGGCCAGCGCTCATGATGAGTTCGAGATGTTGGATTTCAATCGGGATTGGGTGCATGTGCATATTTCCGGCCTGTCCCGTGGCTGGATCTGGCGCAATAACCTGCAAATGCCGGAGGGTATTCCGGAGAACGACATAGTCTCCTCCGCTGGCGCGGCATCCACGGCCTCCGAGATTTTCCATATGGCTCGCGAAGAAGAAGCACCCTTCCCTGGTGATTGGGCACCGCTCCGCGGCAAGAAAGTGAAAATCATCTCGGTGGAAAAGATCGACGAAAATGCCAAGGACAAGGATTCGGGCCCGCGTGTGAAACTGGAATTCACCAAGGCCGTCCTGACTAGCAATTATGCGGATTTGGCGAAGAAGGCGCAGGACCTGGCGGGAATTGTGCTGATCTTCGATTCCGCCGATGGTGGAATGATTGCGGCGACGTTCCCCGTACTGCAGCAATGGAAGGCTGGTAAACTAACCGACGCCGCACTGTGGCACCAATGTTTTTTTGATCCGCCGGAAACTTTCAGTGTGAGCGGAGCGGCGGGAAGTCAGTAGCAGGATTGGAAATCGCGGCGAACGAGATTGTGGTTCGGCGGGAGCATGAACTGGATATTGTGGAAGCGAGCGGGAATCGCGGTCGCTCTAGTTGGTCTCGCTGGATGGATTTGGTCTGCACAGCTGGAGTATCACTATCAAGAGACGCTCCCTCGCAGCCCCAATTCATCGACGGGCAGTATTTATCCGCTCAATGTTCATGGGGTTATCGTTTACCAGACCCGCGATGAGCGCAATTGGCTGAACGAACTTCAATATTTGTCTTTCAGCGTTTTTCTGATTGGTGGCTTGATGTTGTTAGTCTATACGAGGAAATTTGGACGACCACCGAGTCCGCCCAAGCCTTGGTCTCCCGGTCCGGGATGGCGGAGTCGCCCATCTTAGAATTGGGAGTTTTGACTTGACTTTCGAAAGCCGGGATAGTACCTATGCAATCCTAGCGATTCTAGGTGTAAAGTAAATAGTTCTAAAGAACGCCAAGCGAATCAGTACGACAACCGCACCACCCATCATCCATGAGCGCGACGACTGAACCAATCGTATTACTTCGCAGGCAGGCGACTTCGCTTCTCCGCGACTACGGCGAGTTGATGAAGTTGCGGGTGACCAGCCTCATCGTAATGACCACGTGGTGCGGCTACTATTTTGGGGCACAGAAAGCCGGCGTGTCTTCACTCTCCTGGGGACTTTTTCATGCCCTGCTGGGAATCGGACTGGTATCGGGCGGAACCGCGGCGCTGAATGAAGTGATGGAATACGAAGCGGATGGGCGCATGCGGCGGACCGCACAACGTCCGCTGCCGGCGGGCCGCATGAGTTTGCTGCATGCCACCACGGCAGGCCTGGTCGCGACCATCGGCGGTTCGATTTATCTTTCGGTCTTTACCAATCCTCTGACCGGGATGCTGACCTTCCTGACTTCCGTCGTCTACCTGGCCGCTTACACGCCGCTTAAAAAGGTTTCTCCGATCTGCACTTTCGTGGGCGCTTTTCCTGGAGCTATGCCGGGAGTTTTAGGTTGGACGGCAGCGCGGGGACGGCTGGAGTGGAGCACGCTGATTTTGTTTGGCATTCTTTTTGTGTGGCAATTCCCGCACTTTTTTTCGATCGCGTGGCTTTACCGCGAAGATTACGCGGCCGGCGGAATTCGAATGTTGCCCGTGGTGGAGCAAGATGGAAGGTCCACCGCATGGCGCATCGTCGTCTACTCGCTGATTTTGATTCCGCTTAGCGTTTTGCCCAGCATCTTCGGGATGGCGGGAAAAATTTATCTGGTGGGAGCGGTGGTTCTTGGAGTCGCGCTTTTCTGGTTCGGCGCCCGCCTCGCGTTTCTCAAGCTGCCGATTAACAGCCCTCGATCCAAAATGTTTGCCCGCCACGTATTGCAGGCCACGGTTATTTATCTTCCCGTCCTGTTTGCGCTGATGATGACGAACTCGACGAAACCGTGAGAGGCGCACCTTCACCGTAGAAGTGTAAACAACATCTTCACTGCAAGCGCTATGACAGCCGCGATAAAGACCCGCCGGAGCCAGACGGCGGGAAGCCGCAATGCGACCTGCCCACCGACAACGGCACCGAGAAACATCATCGTACCTAGAATCACACCGAGTCGATAATCGACAACGCCGTGATACGCGAAGATGAGCGTAGCGACCGCAGAAGAAAAAACGTTGATGACCTTGGTCGTCGCTACAGCCTGAAGGAACGTTAGGCCAAAGAGTAGGACGAATACGGCGGTCAACATTGTGACGTACCCACCGCTGAAGAATCCACCGTAGATAGCGAGAACGAAAGTCCCGAGATAGCCGACGCCTTTTCTTGTGTTCGACACGACGTGTTCGCCTGCGCTGCTGTCCTTCTTCATCAGCGAGAACACGGCGACTGCAATCATTGCAATCGCAATCGTCAGTTGGAGTGTTTTGACAGGGGCGTGGAGCAACAGAGCGGCACCAATCACAGAGCCAATCAAAGTCAGAACGACGGACAGCGGCAGAATGCGGCGGTCGAGCACACCTTTCCGCGCAAAGGGCAGCGAACCCCCGACGCTCATAAAAATGAGCGCCATCATATTTGTTGCAACCGCGACGTGCGGTTCAATGCCGAACTCAATCATCACGGGCACGGTGATGAGCGACGTACTACCTGTGACAACACTGATGACACTTGTGATGAAGAAGGCAACGGCGAGAATGATTAGCCTGCTCAATGGCACGCCGTCATCCTATCAAGGCTGTACGATTCGGTGCCTATTCCCGCTTCGAATGCTGCACAAGGATTTACTGGAAGTTAATGCCGGAAACCAGCTCGGGCGAGCTGGGTGGAAGGTTTGCGGGCTATTGAATCGAGCTGCCGACCTGCGAGAAGACGTTGCCGGCGTTGGAGCCGATCAGGCGGACCGTGCCTACGACGATCACAAGAATGACGGCCAGCATCACGGAATACTCCGCAATGTCCTGCCCTTCCTCGTCAGACCAGAGCTTGCTTAAAAAGTAGTTCATAATTCCTCCTGACGTATACGACCCGGGATTCACGCAGCTCCCGAAGCTGCCGAGACTTGTGTTGCCGGTTGCACGCTGTTATTTGAAAGACTCAGCCCCCAGGGATCGTTCTGCTGCGCCATCGTCTGCAATCCGACGTGGTATTCGCGCGTTCCCTCCACCAGCTTCGACCACACGATGGTGAATTCGATCCGGCGCTGCCGGTAAAGAACAACCAACGTATCCAGCACTTGCAGCTTGTGGCGGATCGAACCCAGCCTTACCCCGGTAGAGGTTAGGTCCAGAGTGTGTGCCAGCTCTTCAAATAAAGCGCCGGAATCGTCCTTACCCCGCACTCGAACCGGCAGCACTGCCTGGGTGCGAGACTGCCGGCGCCGGTTTACTTGTACTTTAATGGATGACATTTGATGCCCAGAAACAGTGTGAAGCAAATGGGGCCAAAGGAAAATGGCCCCGATGAGTGAGGCACAAAGGTAACTGGGCGGGCTTTTGCAGGGTCCGGCGGGTGCAGGTTGGCTCACGCGCTGGGCCCGTTAAGCGGGAGATCCCTTCGGCTTCGCTCAGGGCAGGCTCTTCACTACGCCTGAAAAACGGCTCCGCTCAGGATGACAATCCAGCTAACTCACTATTCGTCATTTTGCCGGCGCAGGCGCGGACGCACTGACGAAAGCGGAGTGCATGGCATCCAGGAGAGGCTGGCCTTGGCCGTTGTAATCCTGGGAGAGCTCCCACATGAAGACGCCGCCGAGATGGCGCACGTTAAGAGCATAAGTGACTTTCCTCGCGGTCGAAGCCGGGTTGTCGTAGGTGATGAAACCGAACACCCTGGCGCTGGGGTTGAGCAGATAAGGCGCATCCGCGAGGTCGTCGTAGTTTTCAATCCAGTTTCCGGTGATAAGAAGCTGCTCGACCTGTGCATAGGTAACGGAGGGCGCTCCGTCATTTCCGCAGAGATTCTCGTCCTCGCAGAATTCCCAGAGTTGATTGAGATCGAAGTAGTAGCCGTAGAACGCGGTGCCGAGATTGATCTTCTCGGCCGGGACGCCGAACTGAGAGAGGAACTGTACCGTGGAGGTGTCGAGGCTGCCTTCCTGTCCGGGGTCGAGCGGACTGAGAAACAAAGGCGAGTTGTGACCGGAGTGGTTCGTCCAGGCGCCGTGGAAGTCATAGGTCATGACGTTGTAGAAATCGAGAAGAGGAGTCATGTGGGCAAAGTCGTAGACGCCGTAATCACCGGGCGATGACGAAACGGCGGCGGAAATAATGTATTGTCCGGCGGGCATAAGGGCGCGAAGGTTGCGGACGAGTTCGGTGAATTGATCGGCTTGCCGGGGTGTGTAGGGAACTTCGTAATCGAAATCGACGCCGTCGTAACCGTTGGCGATGGCGAAGTTGGCAATGTTCTGCGCGAAAGCCGCGCTCAGCGCGGGATCGGCGTCGATCTTTACAAACAAGACAGAAGGGCCACTAACGCAGAGCTCCACTTTGACGCCCGCGGCATGGGCGCGGGATATGAGACTCGGCTGGAGGAAGCCCTTGGGGATGAAAAGCGATCCATCGCCCTTCGACGACGGGGCGATATTGGAGTGGACAATATGCGTGACTTTATCAAAGGGGATGGTGGAAGAGTCGTAAGGAGGATTGTTGTATCGGTCGCTGTACTGGTAATAGGCGAGAAGGCGGGGGCTGGAAGCGTGGAGTGCTGGGACTAGGAGGAAAGTTAGGATCAGTGCGGAAGCGTAGGACTTTAGGGTTCGGGACATGACGGCAAGAGCCTCGGAGTGAAAGTTTAGGACGCAGGGGTGGGCGGGTCAAGGCTTACGAATCAATAGCAAAGTCAAAGGCAGCGGGCGGGGGCGTCTCTACACGGGCACGGGTAGTGTATAAAAGATAAAGTTATGTCGCAGGCAGCGCCAGCT
>JBAPQU010000160.1:0-3849 GCA_049280795.1 Candidatus Sulfotelmatobacter sp. | reverse complement strand
CGCCGCGACTGCATTACGAACGAGCCATGTTTCTTACTCAGCTTGACCGGTTCGATCAGGCCAAGCCGGATTTCGAATTGGCTGCAACGCTCTTACCCGGAAGCGAAATCGGGTACCTGGCAGCTGCACACGAAAAGCTATTTGAGGGAAACATCCCGGAGGCAGTTCGAATTGCGCGCGAAGGCGTCAACAGTGGTTATGAAACTCACGCGCTATTGACGGTTCTAGCGGAGGCTTTGATTCGTTCTGGAATCAGTCCAGGTCAGCCCGAGTTTGTTGAAGCGCAAACCGTTCTGGAGAAGGCAGTCGCGCAACATCCAAACGATCCAGCTTCGCAGATCGCGCTTGGCAGTCTTTACCTGATGGCTGGCCGGCTCGAGGATGCGATCGCACATCTGGAAAAAGCGAACCAGCTTGAGCCGGACGATCCATCTGTTTATGCCAATCTCGCCAAGGCCTATCAGCGGCACGGAGACATCCAACGCGCGCAGGATGCACTTGCGGTGCTCCAGAAGTTAAATCGAGAACAAGCGGACAGGATCGGTTCGGCGCCGGGCGATCACAAGTTGGGTTACGCGAGTAAGGGCCTCATAAAAGGAGATGCGGCGGTTCAGCATTAATAACGCACATTCCAATCGAGCACGACATTCTCATCTGGGAGGAATACGCGGGAACGACCGTGGCACGATTCCAACATCTTCTTTGACCGCGATAATCTGATCGGCCTTGAGATTCGCCAGCTTCGTAACCGCTCCGCTGGGCCAGATGATTTCGAGCGAATCAACATTGGCATATTTCCCTAATCCAAAATGGAGCCGCGGATCCTGCGCGGATTGGTAGCTCATGCCGCCTTTTTTCTGATCATAAAGAACAAGCTCGCCTGCCAATACTTTCACCCGCGCTCCCACCCCATCCCGATTAGATTTCGTGCCGATCAGTAAGATCTCCAGCCAGTGGTTGGCATTCCCACCGTCATTGCGTAGCAGTTGAGGAGACTGGCCGTTGTTGTTCACAAGGATGTCGAGATCGCCGTCATTGTCGAAGTCGGCAATGGCCGCTCCGCGGCTCACCCGGGGCAGCTGAAAATCCGGGCCCAAGCGGTCACTTGCATTTTCAAAAATCCCACGCCCATTGTTGCGAAACATCAGCTTGGGTTCAGCATATTGCGTGTCGGCGTGATAGCGCTGGATGTTATCGAGAACGTGTCCGTTCGCCATAAAAATGTCGACTGCGCCATCGTTGTCGTAATCCATGAAACGCGTGCCAAAGCCGCTCATGTGATAAGTGGCGTAGCCAATCTTCGAGCGTAAAGTCGCATCATCGAAAGTTTGGTCGCCCAGATTTTGATAAAGCCGTGCGAGCTGCATGTCGAGGTGAGTTACAACCAGATCCATGCGGCCGCCGCCGGTCGTATCGGCGGCGTCAGTTCCCATACCCGCCTCGAACTGCCCGTCGGAGCTGACGGCTACGCCCGCCGCATATCCCACTTCGCGGAAAGTTCCGTCGCGGTTGTTGTGGAATAAGAAATTTGGCATGTGGTCATTGGCGATGAAAATATCCTGCCAGCCATCGTTGTCGTAATCGAACGTGACTACACCCAGCCCGTTTCCTCCCTTCAACCCCACGCCGGATGGTTTGCTCACATCGGTGAAGGTACCATCGCCGTTGTTGTGATACAGCGTCGGAGGCTGGCCGTGAAAATCATCGGGATGACAATAGCTCCGCATCCCCGGACCTCGATCGCCGCAATAGAAATTGCGCTCCGGCGACCAGTCGACATAGTTGGCGATTACCAGATCGAGGCGGCCATCATTGTTGTAATCGAACCATGCAGCGCTCGAGGCCCAACGGCCGGAATTCTCCACTCCGGCGTGCATGGTCACGTCAGTAAAAGTTCCATCGCGATTGTTGTGGTAGAGGATGCACCGGCCATAACCGAGCACGAACAAGTCCGGGAACCCGTCATTGTCATAATCGCCCACGGCCACGCCCATGCCGAATAGGCCCTCAGCGCCCACGCCTGCTTTAACCGTCACGTCAGTAAAAGTACCGTCTCCATTATTGCGATAGAGTGCGCTGCGCAAAGGTTGTTTCGGGGTGTATGCGCGCGTACCAGCGCCATTCACGAGGTAGAAATCGAGCAGTCCATTTTGGTCGTAATCGATCCAGCCGCAACCGGAGCCCATGGTTTCGATGAGATATTTCTCCGAGGACGCAGCGTTGTCATGCCGGAACGTAATCCCCGCTGAACGAGCCACGTCAACGAAGGTCACTGGACTCGTTGTTTGCAAGGCTGACCGTGCAAGCGAACTTGCAGACATCCCGATCCCAATCGATCCCAGGTACTTCAACAAATCTCGTCTTGAAATATCAGAAGGAGATCTCATGGAAGCGATTACCGGATAACACCTGCTTGAGCTCTAAGAATAGTTCACCGAACGATATCAGGGGACTGTAAGCCACTGTAGTACCAACCTGAATGTGAGCCCATCCGGTCTCGAATTGCGGCCAGAGTGCGCCCAGAAACGGTTCTCGACCGGTCATTAAAAAGGCGGAAACAGAATATAGTTGACAACCGGAGTGAATACAGTATACAAAATCCCACCATAGGTAAGCGTTTGCTTTGGCCGTGCATCCAGTTTCCTGGGGGCGGGCGGACTATTACGGCGGGAACATTTGCAGCGCTTGATGAGCGTACAAAGTCGTTTTTGAGTGCCAAGGAGGACAGATGCTTTCCAGGTCTTCGTGTAGCGTGCTCGGTGGCGTGCGGACAGTTTTGCTAATCATGCTGGCGCTGTGTATTGCCCCATCAACCTGGGCGCAACATGGTTCCGAGGGAACAGTAACCGTTAGCGTAGTGGATCCCACCGGCGGGGTCGTGCAAGGCGCACAACTGGAACTCCACGATCTCACCTCGGGCGACGTCCGCACCGCGGTGACGGGAGACAGAGGAACCTATACCTTTGTAAATCTTTCTCTCGGAAAATTCAGCCTGACGGTCACCAAGGTTGGTTTTGAGAAGGAAGTGTTTAAGAGCGTGGTATCGCAAGCCGCGCAGACTACTGACATCACAGCCTCACTCAAGGTCGGCGCAGCCACCATAACCATGGAAGTGGATGCCAGCGCCACGCCCGTCGTGGAAGAGAGTTCCAATGCGATCGGCACGACCGTTGATTTAAAACAAATCGAGGACCTGCCCATTGAGGGCCGCGATTTGGCGCAACTTTCCACCTTGGTGCCGGGGTCTGCGTTTGTCGGTGGTTCTGGAACCTTCGATGGACTTCCTGCCATCGCGCAGGGAAATAACATCGACGGGGTGATCGGCAGCCCGAGCAGGATGAAGTTCCAAGGAAATTCCGCGCCTACCGTGTCGCCGCGTCTGGAATCGATCCAGGAAATGACGGTGCAAACTGAATCGCTCAACCTGGACCAGGGTTTCGGACAGGCCAACATGCAGCTCAATTTTGTTACTCGTCGCGGCGGCAACGCATTTCACGGTCGCGCCTATGATGACTTCCGGAATGACTGGCTGAACGCCAACAGTTGGCTCAACGACACCATCACCGCGGTCGATCCATCGACCCCGGCTCCCAAGAATCTCCTGCACCGCAATGACTTTGGAGTGAGCGTCGGCGGGCCGATTATCAAGGACAAATTGTTCTTCTTTGGCAGCTATTCGGAACGGAAAATTCCGGGCACATACTCCACCCAAAATTATCTGTTCACACCGGCAGCACAGGCGGGCAACTTCAGCTACAACGGCCAGACAGTGAACCTTTTCACTCTGGCGCAGAACTACAATGCTGCGAATCCCGGCGCGAACCTTCCCACTGGAGTGCTGAATTGCGC
>JBAPQU010000159.1:0-7079 GCA_049280795.1 Candidatus Sulfotelmatobacter sp. | reverse complement strand
CTTCCCCTCACCGTGACAGGCGGGACACTTGTACTCCACGAGCGACCTCCTCTTCCGCTGGCTCGTCGCTGCTCGTCCTCACCGACCGCGCACCTTCGGCGATCAATCCGGCGGCCTTATCGATCGTGTCCCGCGTGGTCAGCTCCGTACAGCACCAGAGCGCCGCGTTCCCTAATTCTGGATAAAACTTCTTCAACGGCAATCCACCCACTATCTTGTGCTCCAACAGTCGGCTATTGATAATATGCGGATCTTGGCTGGTCTCCACCACAAACTCGTTGAAGCGCGGTGCTCCGCTAAACAAAACCTGACCATGCTTGGCAAACTGTGCTGCCGCGTAGGCCGTCTTCGCCAAATTTTGTTTGGCCAACTCCTTCAATCCAACCTTGCCGTACACGGTCATGAAGATGTTGACCATCAGAGCCACCAGCGCCTGATTGGTGCAGATGTTCGAGGTCGCCTTCTCGCGCCGGATGTGCTGCTCACGGGTAGCCAGCGTGAGCACGAATCCGCGCCTGCCCTGCTTGTCGACTGTTTGGCCTACGAGCCGTCCCGGCATCTGACGAACATATTTCTCGCGCGTGGCAATTACGCCGCAGTAAGGGCCGCCAAATCCCAGCGGCACACCGAACGACTGTGCCTCCATGGCGATGACGTCCGCTTCACGCGGCGGCTCTACGATTCCCAGCGATACAGCTTCGGCAATCGAAACTACCAACATCGCGCCGTTCTTATGCGCGATCTCGGCGATCGCCGCCACATCTTCGATCGTTCCGAAGAAGTTCGGCGACTGGATGAGCACGGCGGCCGTCTCAGCCGTAATCAATTTTTCAATCTCATTCAGATCCACTCGCCCATCAGCGCCAAATCCCGTTACCGACAGCGGCATCCCCTGATGCGTGGCATAGGTCGCAAGCACCTCGCGATACTCCGGATGCAAACTCCGCGCCACCACCACATGCCGCCGGCCGGTCAGCCGCACCGCCATCATCACCGCCTCAGCCGCAGCAGTCGAGCCGTCATACATAGAAGCATTGGCTACTTCCATGCCGGTGAGTTCGCAGATCATGGTCTGAAATTCGAAAATCGATTGCAGCGTGCCCTGCGAGATTTCCGCCTGGTAGGGCGTATACGCGGTGAGGAACTCGCCGCGCGAGATCAGCGAATCAATAATGACGGGGCGGTAGTGAGCGTAAGCGCCGGCTCCCAGAAAGCTGGTGTAGCCTTCGCCATTTTCCCGGGAACGTTGGCGGAAGTAGTCGACGATTTCAGATTCGGCCATCTGGCGCGGCACTTTAAGGTCGCGGCTCAGCCGGTATTCCGCCGGAATTGGCGCAAACAATTCGTCGACCGACCGCAACCCGATGGCTTTCAGCATGGCTTCGCGATCGGCAGGAGACTTGGGTAAATAGCGCATAGGAAATTGATTAGATGTAACTCGGGGTCAGTTGGATTGCGACGGTCATCGGGTAGTTTGAACTACATGCTAACTCACCGTGAGGTGAACGGGTACATTGCGAGTATCCGATCCTCTCTGTATCCAAAAGCTCTTCCGATCTGTCGATGTGCTTCGGCACCCAAATCTTCAATTAGAACTCGCAAGTCGTCAATGTCATCTCCCCAGAAGACCTCCCAGAGACCGTCAAAAGGGTCCATCCGGTGATGAGGTCTTGGAAAATCAGCCGGCCTCTTCTGCAGCTCTGCAAGAAGATTCAAGGCCAGCGCTTCTGTAAAACAGGTAGCAAAACCGCTTCTACGCTCGCATCCAACCGGAATTGCTATGCTGCATTCTTCAGTGGAATCGCAGTGAAATAGAACCGCACGATCTAGTAGTTCAGGGTTAGCGAGCAGCCCTTGGTAGAACTCAAGCAGCTCGGCAGTCTTCGCATTCGAAACCATCGTCTCAATAAAATCGTGCTATGAAGCCTTAGGAAGCCATCAGTGTCCCGCTTCTTCCGCCACAAATTTCTCGTAGTCTGCCGCAGAGAGCAGGCCCTGCAGATCGGCGGGATTTTTCATCGTCATCTTCAACATCCAGGAGTTGTGGGGATCTTTGTTGACTTTTTCCGGCGACGTGGCCAGATCGCCATTGACCTCCGTTACAGCGCCAGATATCGGCGCATACAAATCCGAAACCGCCTTCACCGACTCGACCGTGCCAAATGACTTGCCCGATTCCAGATCCGCGCCAACCTTGGGCAGTTCGACAAAGACGATATCACCCAGCGATTCCTGCGCATGGTCGGTGATGCCTACAAGCGCTTGTTGTCCGCTCACCTGAATCCACTCATGCTCTTTCGTATATTTGCGATCTGTTGGGTAGGCCATGTTCTTTTCTAGCTCCTATATTTCGTAGTCGCCTAACTGTCGGCTGTCCCAAGGTCGCTGCCACAAGCCACCGGGGCGGCGGCGCTACGAAACGCTCTCATTTCTTCGGTCGCTTGTAAAACGGCGTTAGCACAACTTGCGCGCCTACGCCCTGGCCGCGAATCTCTACTTTCACTACGGTGCCCACCGTTGCAAACTGCGGCGGCATATAGGCCAGCGCAATGTTCTTCTTTAAGAATGGCGCCGGTGACCCACTAGTGACGTATCCCATCTCCTGGCCTTTGCCATCCAAAACTTCGTATCCGTCGCGTGCAATGCCGCGCTCAACCATCTCCAGGCCCACCAGCGTCCGCTTCACGCCTTCGGTCTTTGCTTTTTCAAGCGCTGCGCGGCCGACAAACTCCGGCTTCTCCATTTTGCAGAAGCGGCCGAGCCCGGCTTCCCAAACGTTTATCGTATCGGAAATCTCGTGCCCGTAGAGAGGAAGTTTGCCTTCAAGGCGCAGAGTGTTACGCGATCCTAACCCGCAGGGCACAATGCCGAGTTCTTTGCCCGCGCTTAGAATCTCATTCCAAACCCGCGCGCTGGTAGCCTCGTCCGCTGGAATATAAATCTCGAAGCCGTCTTCCGCCGTGTAGCCTGTCCGCGCAATCAGAATATTTTTCAATCCACAAACAGTTCCGTGCGTAACCCAGTAAAACTTGACCGCACTCAAGTCCGCATCCGTCAGCTTTTGCAGCACATCTACGCCCTTCGGTCCCTGGATGGCAATCTGCGTGAAGTCGTCGGAAAGGTTTTCCACCGCGCAATCGAATTGCCGCGTATTGTCGCGTACCCAGTTGAAATCTTTTTCGCGGGTGCCCGCATTGATCACCAGCAGGTACTCATCCTCACCGAGCCGGTGGACGATCACATCGTCTACGAATGTCCCCTGCGGATAGAGCAGCGCTGAATACTGCGCCTGGCCAATCGCCAGCCGCGAAGCATCGTTCATGGAAATGTGCTGCACAGCAGCCAGCGCCTGTGGTCCCGCCAAGAGAATATCGCCCATGTGGCTGACGTCGAAGATGCCCACGCCGGTACGCACCGCCATGTGCTCATTGATGATGCCGCAACCGATTGCCGCGGGATACTCCACCGGCATGTCCCAGCCGTTGAAGTCGACCATCTTCGCGCCCATCTGGCGATGAACGGCATTCAGCGCAGTCCTGCGAACAGCAGGAATGGTATTGGCGGGTGTCGTTTCGACGGATGACAAAACTAAACCTCAATCAGCAAATAGCGACTGGTCTGCCAGGATGGCGTGACTGTTTACCGTAACACGCGGTTTTTCGGGTGGTCAAACTGGAGGATATTGGTGGGGATATTTATAAGGGAGAAGACGGAGTTCGCGCCGACACCTAGGAGACTCGCACTCTTCTGTGGTCCCCAGTGCCCTCTGTGTTTAAGTTCTTTCTAGCGGCCGAACTGCACCGTTACATGCGCCCCGGCCGACACATGTGTCCCCGCCAATGGCGACTGTTGCCGGGCCACGCCGCTGCCTACGGCTTCTAACTCGAGACCTGCATCCTCAGCGGTCTCTACGGCGCTACGAACTGTTTTGCCCACAAACGACGGCACTTCGATTCCGCCTTGCTCCACATCCAGGATTACGGTTCCGGTCGCTGGTAATTGTGGCTGTGCGGCAGCGGTATCGACACTTTCAGGCGATGGCTGGCTTGAATGGTTCGACGTAGCGGCTACCGCTTCGCTCTGACGCAGCGCCGCCTGAACTACGGGTTCCTCGCCGCCGGCATTCGCGGGCGAGAGCCTGCCCTGAGCTTGCCGAAGGGGCGCCCGCGCCACATGGTCTGTTGCCGCCGGCTGCGACAAATCGCCACTTACCTCGGCCGCTTCGAGAGTCTCGCCGGGATGATCCGGCGTGCCTTCTTCCAAATCTTTATCTTTCGTGCGCGCCTGTGCCATCAGTAGCTGATGATTGGGAGCAAGCGGCAGATCGTGCGGCGTGTGCAGGTACTCGAGCACCTGCTGCGTTACCCGGCGAAAAACCGGCGCTGAAACTTGTCCGCCCTGATGCAGTCCCACTGCAGAATCGAGAATCACCACCACCACAATCTGCGGATTATTCAGCGGCGCGAAGCCTGCGAACGAGGCGATATATTTTGTCTTGGAATACGCTCCGGTGGCTGGGTCTACCTTCTGCCCGGTGCCCGTCTTTCCCGCCGATGTGTAGCCCTCCAGAACCGCCTTCCGCCCCGTCCCCTCGAGCACCACTTTCTGCATCATCGAGCGCATCTCGGCCGCGGTGTAGCTCGAAATCACGCGGTGCGATGGGCCGGGATGAAACGAAACGGTCTGCAATGGTCCTTGCGGCTGGACCGTACCGGTGAGAATACGCGGCGTAACCCACACTCCATCGTTGGCAAACGTAGAAATTAAACTGGACAGCTGAATCGCCGAAATCCCAATTTCCTGGCCCATGGAGATTGCAGCAATCGAAACCTTCGACCAGCGGCTCACCGGCTTGGTCATACCGCGCGTTTCGCCCGGCAGTTCGATTCCGGTCTGCTGTCCGAATCCAAATGCGCGAATGTATTTGTAAAACCGCTCTTCGCCGAGGCGCAGCGCAATCTTGATCGAGCCCACATCGCTCGACTCCGCCAGCACGCCCCACACCGGCAACAGGCCATGCGGCCTCGAATCGCGAATGCGCATGCCGTTATAGACGATCGACCCCATCTGGCAGTCGAACACTTCGTTGGGATTGGTCAGCTTCTCTTCGAGCGCGGCCGAAATTGTGACCAGCTTAAAAGTCGATCCCGGTTCATATGCGTAGCTCACCGCCCGGTTGGTGAGCGCGGCGGGCGTGATCTGCTTGCGCAGATTGGGATTAAACGTGGGCCGGTTGGCGAGCGCCAGAATTTCTCCGGTGTGCGGATTCTCCACAATCACCGTGCCCGCGATGGCCTGCGTATCATGAATCGCCTGATCCAGTTCTTTTTCCGCGACGTACTGAATATTCTTGTCAATGGTCAGGACTAGATTTTCGCCTGGCTCCGGTTGTTTCTCCACGTCGGAAAACCACTGCCGGCGCGCATCCACCGAAATGAACATCTTCCCCGCACGCCCGCGCAACTCGTCGTCGAACTCGTGCTCGATGCCGCTCTGGCCGGAGTCCTCCATGCCGACGGTGCCAACCACTTGGGCCGCTAGATCGCGCGCGGGATAAAAGCGCTTCGGCTCTTTTTGAAAGTGAATGCCTTGTAGGTTCAGCGACTTGATGCGCTCAATGGTCTCGTCGTCGGCTTTGCGCGCCACCCAGCAGAAAGTTTTGTGGCTGCGGCAATCGGCAAGCACAACATTGCGATCCTCACCGGTGATACGAGTAATCAGGGAAACCGCAGTGGGCAAATCTTTTACTTCGGTCGGAACCGCGAAGGCAGAATCCACGAGCACGGACATTGCCAGCTCATGGCCGGCGCGATCGTAGATGACGCCGCGCTTGGCGGAGAGCGGAATCTCGCGCTGCTGCTGATGCTCCGCCTGCTTGGCAAAGCTGCCGTAACAAAAGATCTGCAGATAAACCAGCCGCCCGCAAATTGCCACGCACCAGAGAAGCAGCATCCCACCTAGAAGGTAGAGTCTGGAATTCTTGGCGGGGCTGGAGCTAGTTGCCATAACAATTCCAACAGTCTGTCATTCGACGATGCATCTGGTCCTTAGACAAACATGGCGGACCACCACACGGTGGACCGCCAAAATAAGTTCACGTGGGGACAGCCGCCCTCGGCTGTCCGCCGAGCGCAGCTCGGCAGTTCTTGCCGCCGCTACTGCCCGGTCAGCACTATTACCGGCTCGGCACTCGCCATCACCGGCCCGTTCGAATCAACCGATGCACTATCCATACGGATCACCTGCCCAGGCTCCGGCGGCACCATCCCCATCCGCCGCGCCATCACATCGATTCGTTCCGGATCGCGTAATGAAGCATCTTCCAAACGCAGCGCCCGGTTCATCTCAGTCAGGTTGTTGAGTTCGCGCTTCGAGGACTCGATCTGGTAACCATATTCAATCGCCCGGAAGTGCTGCCAGGCATAGGTAAACACCAGCAGAAACAGGCAAGCGAGCGCCGTTCCAAACTGCTTCATATCGCGGTTGCGCCCAGGGTCTTCCACCTTCACTAGCCGCGAGTTGTCGATCGCCTTGGCAAAGTAGATTTCTGGCGTGCCGGTAAAAAAGGCGTTCCGCCGCGCCATCGGAATTGCACTTCGAATTGCCGCTGCTGCCGCCATTTATGCCGCTCCCGCAAAAACCGTTTGTCGTTCCGCTTGCGTCCGCGGAATCTGCAAATCAAACATTCGCCGCAGTTCCATCTCTTCGCCCAGGCGATTCTGTCGCGCGCTCTGTTCCGCCCGCTCCACCGCTGCCATCAAATCTTTAATCAACGTTCCCGTGTACATTTTCCCGACCTCAGCCTTGGATTCCTACCACGGAACCCGAACTGGGCTTCGGGCTTCAGCTTTCGGGCTTCGGCGTTTCCAATCTTTGGGCTGTTGCTGAAGCCCGGTAGCCGAAGCCTGAAGCCCGCGTTTCCAGAACCTGAACGCCCGGCACGCCATTACAGCTGTGCCGGGGACTCCGGCAGGTTTTCCGGAATCTAAATTCTCTCCGCCGCTCTTAACTTCGCACTGCGCGCCCGCGGATTTCGATCTTGCTCATCTTCGGATGCCGTTACCGGTTTCTTGGTCAGC
>JBAPQU010000158.1:0-2277 GCA_049280795.1 Candidatus Sulfotelmatobacter sp. | reverse complement strand
CTGGACACCGTCGAACTGGTGATGGCTTTCGAGGAAGGTTTCGACATCGAGATTCCGGACGAAGACGCGGAAAAGATCCGCACCGTGCAGGATGCCATCGATTACATCTCCAAGCACTCGAAAGGCGGCAAGTAGTTTGGGACGAAGGGTCGTAGTTACCGGCATTGGCCTGATCTGCGGCGTGGGAAATACCACCGGAGAAGTGTGGCAGGCCGTGCTCGCCGGCAAGAGCGGCGTGGGCCGGATCACCCAATTCGACTCCAGTAATTTCGCCTGCCAGATCGCCGCCGAGGTCAAGAACTTCGATCCCCTCAGCTTCATCGAAAAAAAAGAAGTAAAGAAGATGGGACGCTTCATCCACCTGGCGATCGCCGCCGCGGATGAAGCGTTCAAGATGTCGGCATTGCAGATCACGCCGGAAAATGACGAACGCGTGGGCGTGCATATCGGCTCCGGCATCGGCGGATTCGACATTATCGAACGCGAACACACCGCGCTCTTCGAAGGCGGACCACGCAAGATTTCTCCTTTCTTCATTCCAGCGGCGATTATCAATCTTGCTGCCGGCCATGTTTCCATGCGCTTCGGAGCCAAGGGTCCGAATGAAGCCACGGCCACGGCTTGCACCACCAGCGCCCATTCGATCGGAGATTCCTTTCGCATCATTCAGCACAACGACGCTGACGTGATGATTGCCGGCGGCTCCGAGGCTGCCATCACTCCGATGGGCGTCGGCGGATTCGCCGCCATGCGCGCGCTTTCCACGCGCAATGACGATCCCGAAAAAGCCAGCCGTCCCTGGGATAAAGATCGCGACGGTTTCGTGATGGGCGAGGGCGCGGGTATTCTGGTGCTCGAAGAACTCGAGCACGCGAAAAGGCGCGGCGCGACTATCCTAGCTGAAGTTGCCGGCTATGGCATGTCCGGTGACGCCTACCACATGACCCAGCCTGCTCCCGAACACGAAGGCGGCTTCCGCGTGATGCGCAACGCCACTCGCGACGCCGGCGTCACTCCCGATCAGGTCGATTACGTCAACGCCCACGGCACGTCCACGCCCATCGGCGACACTCTGGAAGCGCACGCCATCCGCAACTTTTTCGGCGAGCGCAAGATTCCCGTCAGCTCCACAAAGTCGATGACCGGCCATCTTCTCGGAGGCGCCGGCGGCCTCGAAGCCGGTATCACCGTGCTCGCGCTGCGCGATCAGATTCTGCCGCCCACCATCAACCTGGTCAGCCAGGACCCTGAAACCTGCGACATGGATTTCGTTCCCAACCACGCCCGCAAAGCCAAGCTCGAATACGCCATGTCGAATTCCTTCGGCTTCGGCGGGACCAACGGCGCGCTGTTGTTTCGGAGATGGTCAGAGTAGAAATCGAACCAGACCCGCCATCGCCGGTTGCAGCGACGAGCCCGATGTTGAGCATTCTTCTCCTCGTGGCCGCCCTCATCGCGAGATATCCTTTCGCCGTCGCCGCTGCTCGCTCTCCTTCATCATCTCGGTCAAATCCGCAACCGGCCGTATCTCAATCGGTCCAAGTCCATACTTAAAAGCTGGAAGGCTTGAGACAAGCTGAATGGCGTGATTGAGGTCCCGGGCCTCGAGGATCTGAATGCCGCCGACCTGTTCCTTGGTTTCCACATAGGGGCCGTCGGTGGTCACGACTTTGCCGTTTTTCCAAGACGCGGTCAACGCGGTCTCCGGAGGCTGAAGAGCCACTTCGGCGACAAGATGTCCGTTGGCGCGCAGATGGTCATTGTGCTCAAAGCATTCGTCGAGCACTGCGTGGCGCTCCTCCTCGGTCATCCCTTCGAATTTTCCTGGCTTGATGTATCCCAAACAGATGAATTTCATCCATTCCTCCTTATTTCCTGTAGTTGTGTAGTTTGGCCATTTACACGACTTTGTCATCTTGAGCGTAGCCGAGCTTCATCGCAGAAAAGCCCAGGCGTAGCGAAGAGCCTGCCCCGAGCTGCATGGCGAAGGATCTCCTGCTTAACCGGCCTAATGCGTAAGCCAAACTGCACTGCCTTGTCTCCTGCGACTGAGAGTCGTAGCTCATCGTTCTCTTATTAGATAGTCGTTCCGGAGACCGAAAATCGACAGCTACTCTTCACAAAACCTGTTGTGTATGCGTTCGCGGTACCTTCCTTCGCTAAGAACGCGAAGGACGGGGCACCCCACTTTGCTGGTGATGCCCGGCGAGATCAAAAGCCCGGACCACCCGCCAGCCGACTGCTGAGCAGCGAAGGATTTATTGCGTTCCAGCAGGT
>JBAPQU010000157.1:0-11851 GCA_049280795.1 Candidatus Sulfotelmatobacter sp. | reverse complement strand
GTGTTGCTGTTCATCTCCAGCTTCCCGGTTACTTTTACATGTTGTCCGATATATTTCTTTGCCTTCGCCTGATCGTTAAATTTGTAAGTCACTTTCGTAACCGCATCCATGAGCACGATCTCTCCATCCTGTCGCACAACGCGGCCGGTAAATGCGTTCGCCTCATGCGTGGTCGTGTCCCCAGAGGCTGGCATCTGCGCTTCATTGTTGTTGTTCTGTCGCTGAGCAGCTGGCGGAGATTGCACAGGAGCGCTCTGCGCAGCCTTTGCAGAGGCGTCTTGAATAGATGGTTGCGCCTCACCGGACTCTGTGAGGCTGGCGGCCAGAACGGTTACCGCGGCGGCAAGCAGGAAGCGTAGTAGAAATTTATTCACGGCAAAACCTCCCACGATAATTTGCTCCCCTTGTGTACATCGCAACAAGCTCACGTTGCAACAAGGTTGCCAATCCCGGCTGAACGGTCCTCCGCTTGCAAATAAAGGCGTTAATCGACAAACTGCTCGGCGACCGCAAGCCCTTGGCAGGTAACAAATTCCCTTGATTACCGCCCTCAAAAATCCCATCGCCCCTACATGATTCACCCGAGTGGCAAAGACTCCGGAAAAGAGTACCTTTCGATCAATCGAAGCAGTCCCGCGTGTTCGCCACTTAGTCTTCGGCAACACGCAAATCCCCCGACGTGGAGAGTTCGAAATGGCAGCCAACGCAGCAGCCGCCTACGGAATGTACCCTCAAAATGCAGCTTTGAGCGACATCGTGCATACTTTGAACAAAGCCGGTTTCGACAACGAAGACATTTGCATGATGCTATCGCCAACCCACCCCATTGCTTCCTTGGTTCGCGACGCGAACCTCTTCAATGGCGAACGTGACTCCAGCGCGATAACGGCCGGACTGATTGGATGGCTGTCAGAGTTCGGTGCGGTGATGATTCCTACCGTCGGTTTCTTCATCCGCTCGCAGGTTTTCTTTCAGGCCGTCATGGCAACGAAAGAGGATACGTCGCTTTTCGGAAATGCCAGAGCGCTCGTGGGACTAGGCTTTCCCGAGCGTGAAGCGCAGAGGTTCGAGAATGACGTACGCCACTTCGGAACGCTCGTCTACGTTTCCTGCCGCGAGAACGCAAAAAGCCTGTGGGCACGCGAAGTTCTGCACAATGCTGGCGCACAGGAAGCAGCTACGCTCGACGAAAGCGCGGCCGGCACTTTGAAGGTAGCAGCGGTAGCCTGATCGTCAAATCTGCAGTATTGATTTTGAGTGACACGATTCTTTTAACGTTCGCGCAATGTGCTATGACGCTCTTGGGTGGCGCAGCGCTCCAACGCTGCGATAGGAGGACTACAAACCAAATGCGGCTTTTAGCCGCTGGCAACAGCTAGAGGCCCGGACCTTCGTCCTCTTCCCGATCGCACTGTTCCTGATCGCGTCGCTTTCCATAGCGGAAAGCCAGCCCGACTCCAAACACCATGATTCCAACCGGCGGGATTATCATCACCAGAATCGCGCGGTTCAAAGCGCGCTGACCTTCCTTAGGCGTGCTTCTTGCCACCGCGTTGCACATCGCGCATCCCTGTGCGAATCCTGGCATCGAGCAAAGGCAAAACGCCGCCAGCAGCGCGAACGCACGAGTCTTTTCACCAAAATATTTCATGCCAACCTACTTTACTCCCAGCCGCAGAATGCGATCCGCATCCGGGAAGAAGAAGAAATACATAATCACAAAGCATCCCGTCACCGCAATCACCAGCATCCATCGCATGATCGCAGTTTCAAACTTCAGGTGCATAAAATAGGCGATGATCAGCGCCGACTTGATTACCGACAGCACCAGCAGCACTTCCAGCATGCGCGCCGGCTCAAATATTTGCCGGTAACCGAGCCAGACCTCAACTCCGGTTAGAAACAGCAGTGCGCCCCAAACCCAGAAATATTGCCCTTTGCTGTCGTCATGCTTCGCTACATCGTGCATCGTCTTCCCCCACGAGGATTGTCAACTTGCACCGCCCAACACTCCCGTCTGCGTCCTAAATCTTCGTCGACATCAAATACACCAGCGGAAAGATAAACATCCACACCAGATCCACAAAGTGCCAGTACAAGCCAGAAACCTCGACATCGTGCGCGTCATAATCCTTCGGCTTCAGGAAAACAATAATGCTCGCAACAATTAACCCGATCACCAGCGCGTGTATGCCGTAATGAAAAACATTGTCAGCGGGAATTAGAAAAACTCCGGCCAGCCAAAGAACTCCCAAAATCGGCAGGAACCATTTGCGCAGCGCCACCACACCCAGGTAGATCACACCGATGGTTACGTGCAGCATGTGCATGGCGGTCAGGGTAAAAAATGTCGCGGCAAACTGCGGCACGCCCGTCGAAATCTTTGCGTACTCGGTATTCAGTTGTCCTGCAGGCTTCGGAAATCCCGGCAGACTCAATCCCTCATGGATCAAGTGCGTCCATTCCATGGCGTGCAGCACGATAAACGCAGTGCCAAAGGCCATCGTTGCCAGCAACCAGTTGCGCGCCCATGTCCGGTCGTGTCGCTGCGCCGCGAATACCGCCATCACCATGGTCAGCGAGCTCGAAAGCAGGCAAGCCGTCATCACCGTCGCATTGATAATGCTTTCCTTGCCAAACGGCGTAGGCCACGCCGTATAAATGCGGTTGTAGCTGAAAGCAAATAACAAGGCCCCGAACGTCAGCGAGTCGGAGGCCAGAAACAACCACATCCCCACTTTTTTCGAGTAAGCTCCAAACAACGGAGCCTCATACTCTCCCGCAACTCCATGCCCGGCAGCGGCGTTATGTTGCAACGTGGCGTCAGCCATTCCTGGAATTCTCCCTCTCTTCAGCTTTGTCATCCTAGGCGCGTTCTTGCGCGAAGGGCCTATGCAACTCGCATGCACCATCAAATCTCTTGATCGGCGTTCTATCGTGCAAACGCCAACAGAGCAAAAACATAAACCCACAAAACAGCCATGAAATGCCAGTACCAGGCCGCCACGTCGACCACAATGCGCCGCCCTTCAACCGGACGATGCAGCAGGGAAGTGATCGACGCCCAAACTAGCGCGATAAGTCCTCCCGCCAGATGCACCGCATGCGCTGCCGTCAGCAAGTAAACAAAAGAGCTGTTCGGATTCGTGTCGACGAAAAACCCCCGCGCCTTCAACTCGCCCCACGCCAGCCATTGCCCCGCCAGAAAACCAAAACCCAGCAATACCGTCACGCCCAGCCAGGGGAAATTTTTCTCTTCGCCAAGCGAAATCCCAGGGATCGACTTCAGCGAAGCCAGCGCTGCGCTTCGCGTTATGCCGCGCCGTGCCGCCTCCATGGTCAAGCTGCTGATAAGCAGCAGTGCTGTGTTGATGGCCAGCAACAGCCACGGCAGTTGTACCTGCCCCCAGTCGCGCACGTAAGAGTTTGTCGTGCCGTCAAAGGTCGGCAATCCCTGCCGCACCACATACGCGCTCGTCAGCGAAATAAACACCATGCTGACCGTAGCGATCCCGCACACCAGTCCCAGCCGCGCCCTGCGCAGCCGCGCCCCATAATCCGGAATGCCGTTTCCGCGGCTTTCATCACCTCCGCCGCCCATTGGGGGCGCCGGCGGCTTCTGCCCGTGGTCCACATGATCAACGGGGCGGGTTGGCGTATAAGTAGCCATAAATATGAAGAACCGACAACGTAACAGCTCGGTAAAACTAGCTTCGTTAGAGTCCGTTTTGTATCAGGGTATGCCTTCAGGCATACCGCAGAGACTTGTTTTTAGAAACGCGCCTTCAGGCGCTGCGCGTTCTAGTGCGTCGCCGCCGTCGCCGGATCAGTCTGCATCACATAATCCCGCGCCGCTCCCGGAACACCATACTCATAAGGCCCATGGTTCACCACCGGAGTCACGCCACCGAAATTGTCATGCGGCGGAGGTGTCGCGGTCGTCCACTCCAGAGTAGTCGACTCCCACGGATTGTCGCTCGCCTTCGGTCCTTTGAACATGCTCCAGAACAGATTGATCATAAAAATAAACTGTGCCGCTATTGTGATAATCGCCGCGTAAGTCATGAACTGATGAATCGGCATCAGCTTTTGCAGATACGCCACTTCGGTGTATTGCGAGTAGCGCCGCGTCCCGCCCGCAATCCCCAAGTAATGCATCGGCATAAAGATCGCATAGGTTCCAGCCAGCGTAATGAAGAAGTGGATTCGCCCCCACGTTTCATTCATCATCCGGCCAAACATCTTCGGGAACCAATAATAGGTCGCCGCAAACATTCCGAAGATCGCCGCCACGCCCATGATCAGGTGGAAGTGGCCCACCACAAAATACGTATCGTGCAGTTGAATATCGAGCACCGGCTGCGCCAGGAACGGTCCACTCAATCCGCCGGAAACGAAAAGGGAAACAAACCCGATGGCATACAGCATCGGCGTCTGGAAGCGAATGCGCCCCTTATACATCGTGCCCAGCCAGTTGAATGTCTTGATGGCCGAAGGCACCCCAATGCACATAGTCAGCAGCGAGAAGGCAAATGCCGAATAGGGGCTCATGCCGCTCATGAACATGTGGTGGCCCCACACCATGAATCCCAGGAACCCAATCGCGAGCATGGCGTAGACCATGGCCTTGTATCCGAAGATCGGCTTGCGCGAGAAGGTCGAGAGAATCTGCGAGGTCACGCCCATGCCGGGCAGAATCGCAATGTAAACCTCAGGATGTCCGAAGAACCAGAACAGATGCTGCCACAGCAGCGGAGACCCGCCCTTGTGCCCCATCTGCACTCCGTTCACCACCACCAGCGGCACATAAAAGCTGGTGCCCAGGTTGCGATCCATCAGCAGCAGAATTCCCGCCGAGAGCAACACTCCAAACGCCAGCAATCCAAGAATCGCCGTGATGAACCACGACCACACCGTCAGCGGCATGCGCATCATCGTCATGCCCTTCGCCCGCATGTCGAGCGTGGTCGTCAGAAAATTCAACGCGCCCATCAATGACGCAATGCAGAAAATCGCAATGCTGGTGACCCACAAATCAGCACCTAACTGCTCACCCGGCCCGGCCGAGGGCAGCGCGCTCAGCGGCGCATATCCCGTCCATCCATGTAGCGGCGCGCCGCCCGTCACAAAAAATGCCGAAATCATCACAACGAACGCGACAAACGTCGTCCAGAACGAAAGCATATTCAGCACCGGAAACGCCATATCTGGCGCGCCAATCTGAATCGGCAGAAAATAATTTCCAAAGCCGCCCTGTGGTGCCGTCGTCAGCACGAAGAAAACCATGATCGTGCCATGCATGGTCAGCAGGCTGAGATAAGTCTCCGGTTTAATCTCACCCACCAGCGGCAGAACGGCGTTCGGAAAGATCAAGTGCAGCCGCATCAGAAGAGACAGGAACATCCCCACCCATACCGCCGTGAGTGCCAGGAAAAAATATTGAATGCCAATGACTTTGTGATCGAGGCTGAAAATATATTTCCGAATAAATCCCTGAGGAGCGTGCGCGTGAATCGTAGCTGGGGTCGACATTTTACTGTTTCTCCGCCTCCCGTGCTGCCAACCATTTGTCGAAGTCTTCCTGGCTGACGACGTGTACCATGCCGTGCATCTTGTAGTGGCCCAAGCCGCAGAGTTCGGCGCACGCGATCTCATATTCGCCAATCGCCGTCGGCTTGAAATGCATGTGAATATTCAGTCCCGGCACCGCGTCTTGTTTGAAGCGCAGCTGCGGCACAAAGAAACTGTGGATCACGTCCACCGCGCGCAGGCTTATATCCACTTCGCGATCCACCGGCAGATACATCGTGCCGGTCACCACATCATCTTTAGCGTCAGGGTCGGAGGTATCAATACCCAGCGCCGCCTCTCCACCGGCGGAAGGATCCATTAGCCCGGGTTTGGTAGGCGCATACTTTCCATCCGGGCCCGGATAGCGGAAGTACCACGCAAACTGCATGCCGGTAACCTCTACCTGCACCGCCCCCGGCCCCGCCGGCTCCCAGCGCTGGCTCGCCCATACGTTGCTGCCCATCAGATTCAATCCCACAAACAGAACCGTGGTCAGCACCGTCCAAACGATTTCAAGTTTTACATTGCCGTGCGAATAACTCACCGGCGGCGAGGAAGGCTGCTCCCGGTATTTCCACACGATGTAACCCAGCGAGAGTTGTGCCGCCAGGAAGACAATCCCCATCAGCACCAAAGTGAGGGTAAATTGTCCGTCGATAAAGTGCGCAGCTTCAGCCGCGCCCACCGGCAGCCACCAGGTTTTAGCGGCAAAAAAATACGTGCTGACTAACGTAATCAGCCAGATCAGACCCATTAACGCGAGGCCCATTCCCTAGTCCTCCTGGACTCACAAAGAACCCCCCCACGGCGAGTTGCTTCGCCCTAAAGCACAAGCAACAGTCGGCGGGAGTGTAACACAGCCGCCCGAGGATAATGCAATCAAGTTTCCCAAAAAATTATCGAATTGCATTCCCTGTGTTCCCCAGCTTGCCCTGAGCGAAGTCGAAGGGTGCCCTCTGTGTTAAAGATTTTGACTTTCGCTCGATCTCTATACTCAATCCGCAGTAAGATCCGCAAAAACAAACTGATCGCGAACCACAATCTCACCCACCGCAACCGGCAGCGCAGTGCCCAGCATAGGTCCCGCATATACAAAAGAATGAAACTCCCCACGTTCCCCGCAGGGATCAACTTCCACAGGCAAATCCCTAAGCAGCGCCTCATCGAATTCTCTTCCCACGAACGACCGATCAAGCTTCTCCGTGTCAACGCAAGTCAACTTCGCCCGCGTCCCAGCCGCAATCATCTCCCGCGCCAGTTCACGCGTAGGCATCCCCCACACCGGAAACACCGGCTCCAGACCCGTATCTTTCAATTGTTTCTCGCGGTAAGCCCGCACATCCTCAAGAAACAAATCCCCAAACGCAACTCCTTCGATCCCTTCGCCGACCGCCTTCGCACAAGTCTCTGCCATCAACCGCTCATACTGTTCATTCGAGCAAGGCCAGGGCAAAGGCACAGCCCAAAGCGGAAGTCCCACGGCCGCAGCCTGCCGCTCGACCAGTTCGCGCCGCACCGCATGCATTGCCACCCGATCCGCGACTTGGTTAAACGTGGTCAGCAACCCAACCACCTCATACTCCCGATGCTGGCGCAGCACGTGCAAACTCCAGGCGCTGTCTTTCCCGCTGCTCCAAGACAAAAGAATTTGCTTCATAAAAATTTCATTAGTTCTTGTCTTACCCTGTGCTCTCCAGTGCCCTCTGTGTTAAATGTTTTGTTTTTAAATCCGTGAATATCCACTAAATTCGCGGCGCTATTTTTCACTCCACTCTGGCACCCGTCCCGGAGTCCAGGGCGCACCGGCAGCCTCCATATCTTTCTCCAACTTAACCAGATCAGCCTCAACTAACGAATGAAGTTTTGTAAGCGCCTCCGCAAACTCTCCCGCGGCAATGTTGTAATCGTCAATATGACTCTGCGTCGGTCGAGCCAGCGAGAATCGCTCACCCTCCATGATGGCCTCAACCCGATTGTCGATCGATGACGCCACTGGCTCATTCAGCTTCTGCATCTCCGCATCACCCTGCAACGCCCGCAGGATCAGCCGGTTCTTCTGCCGGATCGCTTCCTCCGCCGCATCCAATTCCTTTTCCGCCGCCGGCGTGTCTCGCAGAGCCTCGCGAATCGACTTCAACCGATCATCGACTTCATGCGCCGTACGTGCAGCTCCTGAAACCGCCCGGAAAAGCCGCGCCACCTTGCGATGAAATTCCTCGCGTGCCGCCAACTCCGCCGCACTCATCGCACCCTGCCCGTCCGTCACTACTTTGAAACTCTGCGCCGCGCCCAGTTCGGTTACAGTCCCATCCACTTTCTGAAAACATCGCACCGAGTACGAACCCGGCAATACCAACGTTCCCTGTGCCGAAGCCGGAGGAAAATCCTCTTCATCGTCTTCATGCTGAGGCAGTGCGACTACCGGATACCTCAAATCCCAGGCCGCCCGCTGGAACCCCGCCTCGATACCGCCCTCCACCCGCCGGATCGGCGCACCCGATTCGTCATAAACCATGAAGTAGACCTCAGGCTTCGCCTCTTCCGACTCGGCCCGCAACTCGTCAATCGATGGATAAGGCAAAGTCTGATTCTTCTTAGCCGCTTCTTTTTCCGCCTCCTGCCGTTTCTCTTTCTTCGTCTTCAGCTTCTCTTTCAAGTAAGCCGTGAAAACCGCGCCGTAAGGCGGATTATCCGCCGTATAAAACGCCTCGCCCTGAAATCCTTTCTTCGGACCACCCAGCGGATGCCGTTCGATATACAGCCGCGAATCCTTCACCGGAAACAGCACCGCAGCTTGCTCCAACGACTCGGCCTTGATCTGCCGCAGCGGAGAAATATCGTCCAGTACATAGAATCCGCGCCCAAACGTAGCAATCACCAGATCGCCCTCGCGCGCCTGTATCACCATGTCGCGCACTGCAATCGTCGGCAGCCCGCCCTTAAGCTGCACCCAGTGTTGCCCGCCGTCGACCGTAAAAAACGCGCCAAACTCAGTCCCGGCGAATAGTAAGTTTGCATTCACCGTATCTTCTACAAACGCCAGCACCGGACCGTTCTCCGGCAAGTTTCCCGCAATCGACGTCCAACTCTTACCCTCATCCGTCGATCGCAACAGATAAGGCTTGAAGTCTCCATTCTTATGATTGTCGAACGCCGCATAAACCGTATTCACGTCGTGCTGTGACGCCCCCAGTCGGCTCACATAAGTCGTGTCCGGCACGCTCGCAAACTTCTCGTACTTCGTCCAGCTCTGTCCGCCATCGCCAGTAACCTGAATCAGTCCATCGTCGGTACCCACATAGATCAGCCCTTCTTTCTTCGGCGACTCCGCGAGCGCCACAATATTTCCGTAGAGTGAGGTCGACTGATTCTTCGCCACCGCATCCGGCTCCCACACTCTTCCCATCACCGGCAGCTTGTTGCGGTTTATCTGCCGCGTAAGGTCGCCGCTGATCGCTTTCCACGTGTCGCCCCGATCATCGCTGCGAAACAATTTATTAGCCGCAAAGTACAACCGCGTGTGCGAATGCGGCGAGATAATCACCGGCGAATCCCAGTTCCACCGCAGCGCAGGCTCTCCCTTACTCTCCTGCGGCTGCAGCGTCAGTTCCTGCCCCGTAGTCTTGTCGTAGCGAACCAGCACGCCGTACTGCGACTCCGAATAAATCGTGTTCGCATCCACGGGATCAACCTGCGACCGAAATCCATCCCCGCCGGTAGTAACGAACCAATCCGAATTCATAATCCCGTTGACGTTGCGCGTCCGCGTCGGCCCGCACCACGAAAAATTATCCTGCGTCCCGCCGCACACGTTATAGAAGGGAAGCGCATTATCCACCGCCACGTCGTAGAACTGAACCGTCGGCAGATTCGCCTTGAACTCCCAATTCTTCGCGTCGTCCCAGGTTTCATACATCCCGCCATCTGACCCTAGGAGCCAATGCTTCGTATCGTCGGGATCAATCCAGATCGCGTGATTGTCCCCGTGATGGTTGTTCTCCTCAACCTTATGCAGCGTCTTCCCGCCGTCCAGTGACTCCCGCAGGTTCACATTCATCACAAAAATGCGGTCCACATTTTTCGGATCGGCAATCACCCGCGCGTAATACATGGCCCCCACGTCAAATTCATTGCGCCGCTCCCATGTAGCTCCACGGTCATTCGACCGGAAAATTCCTCCCTTGCCGTCAGCCGCCTCAACCGTGGCATACACCACATTCGGATCCACCGGAGAAACCGCCAGCCCAATCCGTCCTAAATCCACTGTGGGCAAGCCAGACTTCAGCTTGTTCCAGGTAGCTCCAGCGTCCGTCGATTTATAAATCGCACTCTCCGGCCCGCCATCGATCAGCGTAAAAACATGCCGCCGTCGCTGGTAGGCCGCTGCATAAATAATGTCGGGATTTGACGGATCAAGTGCCACATCCACCACGCCCGTGTTTTCACTGATCGCGAGTATGGCTTTCCATGTCTTTCCTCCGTCCGCCGACTTATACAATCCGCGATCCCCGCCCGGTCCCCACAACGGACCCTCCGCCGCCACGTACACCACTTTCGAATCTCGCGGATCAACCACCACCCGCCCAATGTGCTCCGACTTCTTCAGCCCCAGATTCTGCCAATTCTTGCCGCCATCATCCGACCGGTAAATCCCGTCACCATAGCTCACACTGCGCTGCGAATTGCTCTCCCCCGCTCCTACCCAAACCACCGCCGGATCATTCGGATCGAGCGTCACCCACCCGATGGAATACGATCCTTCGCCATCAAACACCGGAGTCCACGTCGTCCCATCGTTCACCGTCTTCCAAACCCCGCCCGAAGCCACACCCACGTAGTACTCAAACTTGTTCTTAGGGTTCACCGCAATCGCCATCACTCGCCCCGAAGCGACTGCTGGCCCCAGCGAGCGAAACTTCAGCCCGGAAAAAGTCTCGGCCGTCATCCCGCCTTTCTTCTCTTCGTCTTTTTTCTCTGAGGCAGGCGCGTCCTTTTTCTCGTCTTTCTTCTGAGTTTTCTTAGCCGCCGGCGCCGCCGTCTTATCGGTGTCCTTATCCCGCGCGGAGGTGCTGACGCCAATCAGCAAGAAAGCAAGAATGAAAGCGATACAGACAGCATCGATGGAGCACTTTTGGATAGCGTGCTTTTGGGTGGCGCAGCGCTTCAGCGCTGCGATCGGCGCCTTCCCGATCGACTGGGCTTTAGCCCCTGAGGTATTCCGCGATGCATCTGCTGACGTTTGTGGTTTCGCTTTCACAAGGGCTCCAACACAAAGATTTTCTAAAACCGATATGTATACAGGATTCCAGCCCGAGTTAGAAGCACGATCTCCGTGGTACTGTCATCTTGACGGAGCGCGTGCTTCGCGAATGCGAAGCATATCCGGAGTAGAAAGATCCCTTGCGTCCCACTGTGCCGGCTTCGCAAAGCGCGCTTCTATCGAGGTACCTTGGATTCCTGAACTCGATATTCTTCGCCCATCCATTAAAATCATCCCCATGCCACCGACGCCCCAAGGCCACGACACCCGCTACGCAAAAATGCAGAAGAACAACTGCTTCGTTTGCGGCATGAACAATCCCGATGGCATGCGCCTCAAATTCATCCTCGACGAAGAACGCCAAACCTTCGTCTGCAACTTTCGCCTGAGCAAGCGCTACACCGGACCGCCCGGCCACACCCACGGCGGCATCATCGCCTGCATCCTCGACGACGCCATGGGCAAAGTAAACAAGCTCCACCACGTAGTAGCGCTCACGCGAGAGATGACCGTCGAGTATCTAAAACCGGTTCCGCTGCATAAGCCTCTCCGCGTAGAAGGCCGAGAAGTAGAAGTCCGCGGCCGCATCCACATCAACACCGCCGAAATCCTCAACGAAAAAGACGAAGTCCTGGCCCGCAGCCGCGGCATCTTCATCGCCATCGACCCCGAAAAAATGTTCAAAAAATACGTCAAACGCTAAAGATTTACCCTGTGTTCCCCCGTGTCCTCTGTGGTAAAGGTTTTGTGTTTCCAGCCCAAGGGGTACCGCGAAAGATGAATGCCCTGTAAAATAGGTAAGGCGGACAATAAGCAAAACCCGCCCATTCTTCGCGCTTGCGAAAAGGTACCCACGGTATCCACAACATGTCCCAGAACAACGGTAGTAACACCAGTCTCCGCCTCAAAACCGGCCTAGCCGAGATGCTAAAGGGCGGCGTAATTATGGACGTGACGAATGCTGAGCAGGCTTCCATTGCTGAAAAAGCTGGAGCCGTCGCCGTCATGGCGCTTGAGCGC
>JBAPQU010000156.1:0-2102 GCA_049280795.1 Candidatus Sulfotelmatobacter sp. | reverse complement strand
GGTGCGCACCACCCAGGTGACTTCGTACTCTGCGGGCTGGTGGCAGTGGGGACAATTTAAGGTTGCTGGTTTCTTTTCTGTGCGTTCGTCGAAAAAATCGCGCTCTTCCATAGGTCAGTCGTTGGTCGCTAGTCGTTGGTCGTTAGCCGGTCATACTTCACTATTGCAGGAACCGACCCTACAACCACCAACATTAGATTATTACAGTTTTGCGGGGGACAAAGCTATGGCAACATAAGTATTGGGGTACTCAGGAAAATGGCGCGTAAGAAAAAGGTGAAAACGTTTCGCGCGGTGCAGGCAGTGAAGGAGCTAGCGCGGGAGCGCATGGGTGCACCGCCGACCGGGAAGGTTGTGCCGCACAAGAAGAAGGATCCGGCTAAGCACAAACCTACGCTGGGCAAGCTGCTGGGGGAAACGGAGTGAGAAAACGCTGCCAGACTACTGACACTGCGAGGTACCCTGGTCGATTCCAGAAATAGCCGCAGAGCCGAAAATTACCGACCCGCTCGATGGATTGCTGGGATCGCTGTAAACGCTGGCTATCACGTTTCCAGCGCCGCAGACGGTCGTTGCAATTGCCACACCTGAAGAATTAATGGTCGCGAGGTAACTGACGTCAATGCGCCATTGCACTTGATTGGTGATATCTTTCGTCTCTGGCGGATGAATGTAAGTACCCAGCGCCGTGAACTGGATCTTCGCTCCAACGCCTTCAAATACAACCGGGTTGGGCATCACTTGAATCGAGACCAGTTTTTGATCATGGCCGCAACTGGAAACGCTCAGCAGCGAAATCGCGACAATCATCAGTGCGGCAATGCTGAACCACTTCCGGTTCATCGTAACTCCTGGGAGCGAGCGGTTAACCTTAAACGCGCACGAAGCGGGGAACCGTAAATTTAGTCAAAGGCGGGACAAAAAGCAACCACTAAGAGCGTATTTGAGCATCGTCCGTCACCCCTTTACCGCCTCTGCCATCACCTTTATGAAAGCGTGGATGTCGTCTTCGGTGGTATCGAACGAGCACATCCAGCGCACGATCGATTCCTCCTCGACCCACATATAGAAATAATAATGTTGCTTGATCTTCTCGATGGAATGGCGCGGGATTTGGGTAAAAACGCCGTTGGCTTCCACCTTCCAGATAATTTTGACTTCCGGTATGCGGCTGATTTCCTTTTCCAGCAGGCGAGCCATGCGGTTGGCGTGCTCGGCACTTCGGCGCCAGAGATCGTTGGTAAGCAGCGCTTCGAATTGAGCGGCGATGAAGCGCATCTTCGACGCGAGCTGCATATTCTGCTTGCGCAGAAAGAGGAAGTCCTGGCTCAGTTCGGGCTGGAAGAATACCACCGCCTCGCCGCCCATGATGCCATTCTTGGTGCCTCCGAAAGTGAGCACGTCCACGCCTAGATCGCGAGTGGCTTGGCGGAGGGTTTGGCCGAGCGAGACGGCGGCATTAGCGATGCGAGCACCATCCATGTGCAGAAACATGCCACGCTCGTGGGCGAAATGGGCGAGCGCTTTAATTTCTCCCGGTTGGTAGACCGTCCCCATTTCCGTGGATTGCGTTATCGAGATGACGCGGGGCTGGGAGTGGTGTTGATCGCCGATGCCGTGATAGGCGTGGCAGACGGAATCCAGACTGATCTTACCGTCCTGTTGCGGCAGTGGAAGCAGCTTGCAGCCGGTGTGCTTCTCGGGCGCACCGCATTCGTCCACGTAGATGTGAGCATAATCGCTGCATAGTACGGAATTAAAAGACTGGGTCAGGGCTTGCAGGCCCAGAACGTTCGCGCCGGTGCCGTTGAAAGTGAAAAAAACTGCAGTGTCCGGTCCGAAATGCTCCTCAAACTTCTTGACGGCCGAACGCGTGTAGGGGTCGTCGCCGTAGGCAATCACGTGGCCCTGGTTGGTCCGGGCGATGGCTTCGATAATTTCGGGATGTATGCCAGCATTATTGTCGCTGGCGAAGTTGCGGGTGGGCTGAGTGAGGGCCTTCTGCATAGCAGAATACTGTAGCAGAGTGAGACGAAGGAGGAGACGCAGGGCTAACCGGACACGCGACCTGGTTCTTCCCTATTTCTTCCCTAACGGGCGGA
>JBAPQU010000155.1:0-2548 GCA_049280795.1 Candidatus Sulfotelmatobacter sp. | reverse complement strand
CCGGCGCACCACCGTACCCGAATATGCGCTTGTAAGCCGACAGTCGATCGCGCTTGGTGTAGCGCAGCACGTCCCGTCGATCGAACTGATACAGAGCGAACGCGCCCGGACCACCCGAAAGCCGCACGGTACCGGCCTTGAACAGTTCCTGCAGCTTCTGCACCGCGCGGAAGACGCCGATCTTTTCATGCTGCCAGAGGTAGTACATGTCTCCGACTGCGACGATGCGTTCCGACGTGATGGTCTCGTCGTACGGTTCGACGCCCGGCGGCATGCGGGTCGTGCCGAATTCTCTGGAAGCCTCGGGACCAATGCCGATCAGGGACGCGAGGCCCTTATCCGGTGGTGGCGGAACTTTGGAGTCCGAATCCACCACCGATGCCAGCATGTCATCGATCTGTTTGGTGAGCGCGTCCGCGAGCTGCGGGTTCGAGATCAGATCAGCCGATAGCCGGCTGGCTACCTGCTCCCGCAGTGCCGCTATGCGGTCATATAAGCCTTGATAATCTTTTGACGTAGACATTGATGACCCTCCTCGTTCAGAGCGCTCCCCACCTGTTCTGCGCTTCTACTGCGTTACTGCTCCCAGTTGCTATTGCGAAACGGTCTTGCCTCTCCTGGGGAACTCCACTTCCAGCTCCAGCGGCTCCGGAATCTGCATGCCAACCTGCTGGCCTTGCGTGAATAGCTGCGTCAACTGATCGCTCAGATCGTCCAGCGCGTGCCTCACCCGGGCAGTGCTGAAGCCATCCGGCAGAGCGTCGATATTCATCGGATCGTTCGCTCCCTGCACCATGTTCATCAGCGTCTGCACCACTGGCAGCAGATTGTTAGTAATGGCGATTCGTCCACCGTCCCTAATCAACCGTGGCAGTTCGTCAGTACATGAGTTTTCAATTTCCGTCAGCACGTCTTCCAGATACATCGCAGGCAACTCCCAATGCTCGTCGAACTCCAGCAGCAACGTCTGCCGCTCGTTCGGTCCGATGAACACAGAATCGAGCGCGAAGCGCAGTTCGTTCACGGTCTCAGCAATCACGCCCAGCTGTCGTGAGATCAGCACCAACTGCGTTCCCAGGAAGGCCGGCAGACGCGACGTATTCAACAGGAAGTACTTGCCGTTCGCCAGCCAGCTTTGCAGCAGGCCAGTCATGTAATCGGAAACCATCCGGAAATTGGTGATGTCGGTTTCGTCCTGCACGGAGTTGTTGAACTCGTTGTCTCTTCCGCGTCGTTGGAAGTAGATTCCGTAAGTATCCCGGAGCGAGCCCAGCGTACCTTTGATTTTGTCCGGATCGGCTTCGACGCGAGGATCATCATTAAACCGGAAGCTTGGCACTCCCATCAAAATCTTGAAATAGGTATTCACTCTCAGGATCGAAGGCGGGACCACGCCAAATTGCTTGATGATCTCGGCGATCTGGCTCTTCGCCATTTCCTTCAAGGCCCTCACGAACTCCGGATCAGCCGTGGGATCGAGCGGATACAAACCATCGATCAACGGCAGGCAATTGTCCATCGCCACTTTGGCGCGAGCATAAAGACTGGCCTGCGCTCCGGAGATTGCTCCTGCCAGGTCGGACTGCACCGTGTAGGTGCGTTGATTCCATTTCGATTCGATATGGCCTTCGACTTCCGTCAGGCTGAACGACTGCGTCAACGCGCCTACAAATCCCTTCGCATCGTCGGAGTTAGGCTTCCATCCCAGCGCATCGCCGATGGCGCGCGCAGCAATCTGCCCCAAGCCCTGGTTCCCACCACCACCTCCGGAACCAAACCCCGCTCCCGGACCAGGCCGCGAAGTCACCGACGGCGGATATCCCACCTCTTCCGTAAGAATGGGATAGGAGATTGCGTCCTCCACATCCTTCGTGATGCGGGCGGTCTTTCCTCTTCCGGCAACTTGACGGGCGATCATGACAAAATCGCCCTCAAATGCCGGCGCTGGATCTCCCGGCTCCGATAGCCCGTGAATGTGCTTGAGCACAATGTTGACCCAATCGCCGTCGAAGAATTCGAACGTCTTCGGGGGATTAGGCTGAGCTACAGCTATAAACGTCAGCATAATAGAACGATCCGACAGGATGCTGATCGAGGGCTTGCCCTGGGTGAATATGGGCGGGTTGAGGAGATTATTGCCAGTCTGGAAACCCGCGAATGCTTGGGGCGGGGTGCCTCCGATCGGCAGCGGCCCTTGCGAGAAATCAGCCGAGTTTGGATCGAAAATCGTGTAGTTAGCTGGATTTAGCGCGCTGTGATATTGCTGAAGCAACAGAGATCGCGCGGCCGCACCTGTGGGGAGAGGATGGGGCAGCACTGAGATCGGCGTCAGCCACACTGTTGGCTGGCCAATCTGCCCCTTCGTGAACACCGGATCAGAGAAACTAATCGTGATCGAATTATTCGTTACATTGCAATCTGTCACTGTGAGAGGCATGGTATGTCTCCTTCCGCCACGGTCATTCTCTGTTCCGGTCTGCGGTTGATACAAGGCGCCGGTTGCCCGATACGCCAATTTGGTGCCCAAGACTGCGGCTGTTCAAGTAAC
>JBAPQU010000154.1:0-15569 GCA_049280795.1 Candidatus Sulfotelmatobacter sp. | reverse complement strand
CGTTGGCTATGGTTCCGTCAGCGGCAACATCGTACACGCGAATATTTCTCTGTTCGCTGTCATCGACGTAGAAGTGTTTGCCATCCGGCGAAAAAGCGAGGCCGTTCGGCTGCGTCAGTTCTTTCGTGAGCAGCTTCACATTGCCTTTGTTGTCGAGGCGGTAGACGCCCTGAAACGGAATCTCCTGCTTTTCGCCGGCAACCAAATCCAGCGTTGGATCCGTGAAGTACAGCGCCCCATCCGGACCAAAAACTACATCATTGGGACTATTCAGTTTTTTCCCGTCGTAGTGGTCCGCCAGAATTTTATATTTTCCGTCGGGAGTGACCGCGATGATGGCGCGCAATACGCTGGCGCAGTCGATCAGCCGATGCTGGCGGTCGAACGTATTACCGTCCGGGTCGCCGAGCGCAATCACTTCGTCTTTCTTGCCATCAGGATGCAGCCGGTAAATCTTGTTAATCGTTTCGTCGCTCACGTAGAGGAATCCGGCCTGATCCCACACCGGGCCTTCCGTAAATCCAAAGCCCGTGGCCACTACGCTCAGTTTGGCGTTGTGATCCACCAAATCCCAGAACTGCGGCAATTCGGCTTGCAGCTTAAATTCCGGGGACGCGGCGGGAGTAGTTCCAGAGCCCGACGCTCCAATCGCAAGCAGTGCTGCGGACGCGATGAAAAAAATGCACAGAATTTTCATGGTGCGATTCATGAGAATGCCTCATTCGTGAAATGAAAAAGTTGGACTTACCTCGAATATCGGCCCGAGAAGGAAAAATGGCTAATCTATGGGTCTTCAAATTCTTCTGTCCGATCTACTGCCTCGCCGGGTTTTACGTTGGCAACCTTCATCAGGTAGCTGACGACATCGTTCAATTCACTGGAGCTGAGGGTGGAACCGTAGTCAGAAGGCATCAGAGTTTGCGAACTGTCCAGTCCCGCGAGATCTGACTTGTTCACGAAGAAAAACGTCCCGTCCAGCGCCTGCAACTGCACAGAAAAATTGTCTTCATTGCGAATTCGTCCAACGTATTTTTCGCCGCTGCGAGTAGTCGCCGTCACCAGCCGCGCCTGCCGATCGTTACCTGCGGCGGGACTGATAATCGCGTTGCGAACCTGCTCCACTGTATGGCTGTGAGCGTACCCTGACAGATCGGAGGCGATAAAACCGCCTTTGCCGCTTGCCATGTGGCAGCCGGAGCATTCCGCCTTGCCGAAGAAAATTGTCTCTCCGCGCTCCGGATCACCGGGCAGTTTGAGCGCTCTCTTTGTGCCTTGCAGAGAACGCAAGTACGCCACTACTGCCTCAACGTCAGTATGAGCGAGGGAATGGAAAGCTGGCATTCCAGTTCCCGGCACGCCATTCTCAATGATGTGGGAAATTTGTGCATCGGAAAATCGCAGCACCTTCGGATTTTCCGCAATGTTCGGCGCGCGTTCGCCGCCTCTACCGTCCAGACCGTGGCATCCAGCACAGGTCGATGCGAAAGTTTGCTTGCCCCGCGTTGAAACTGATTTGACGGTTTTCTGCAGAAGGTTCTGCTGCGGCGCTTGAGACCAGACGGCGAGGCTGCTGGCGGCCCACAAAACCGCCAGCATCGGCATCAGCGCGGAACGCAATATCGAGCTTCGACGCATCTGCGAAACGCTGCTTAGAAAACAAACTTTAGAGCGAGTTGCATGATGCGTGGATCTCGAGCTCCATTCACAAATCCGAAAACCCCGGTGTCGTTGTAATTTCCCGATGGGTTAATGAACTGGGCGTGATTGAATACATTGAACGCTTCTGCGCGAAACTGCACCTGCATACTTTCTGTGATTTGCGTATCTTTCAGCAAAGCCATATCAAAGTTGTAGATACCCGGCCCGCTAAAGTAACGCCGCATGACGTCTCCGACCTGCCCAATGGGTTCTGGAGCGAAGTAATTTGGGTTGAAATATGGCAGCGGCTGTCCGCCGGGCCCAGCATGATTGCGAGGATTGCGGTTTACAAACAGAGAACTCCCATTGTTGGCATAGTTAGGTTCATCGATTGTGGCATCGAAAGTTCCACTGAGTGAGTTGTCGTCGTTCGGTTCACTGATCTGCACCGGCTCACCTTTGGCGAATGTCGCAATACCGGACAGAGCCCACCCTGCGGTGAGTCTCTTAGCGGAACCGCCAGTCAATTTGTCAAAGGGCAGCTGAACGGCATAGCTCACCGTTAAGTCTTGCGGGACATCGAAAATAGACAGGGCGCGGCTTGCCCTGGAGTTAAACACATTCGTTGCATCAAACGACGTCGAGCCGTTGTCTATGGATTTTTCATAGGTGTAGGCAACCAGGAAATTGGAATACTTCTCGTTGTGTTTCACACTTACCTGCAGGGAGTTAAAGCTTGAGCTGGCAACTGTCTTCATGTCGGCATTGCTACCGAAGTTAATCCCAAATGTGGGACGCGTGCCGTTAACCGTCGTCACCCCGTTCACAGTAGTAACCGTAGGTCCGGTAACGGGCGCCCCGGGTACCACGGTGTAGACAGTGTCCTCCCCAAAAGGACCGCAGGGAGTTTGAGGTTGGCCGCCAATTAGGGCCAGGTTCGCAGGATTACTCAAGGTGAGACAGAGGGCCGCATTCGCTGGATTCGCATCTTCAAAAGTTAAGAGGTGCCGACCCACCGATCCCACGTAGCTGGTGCTAATTACCGTGGACGCTCCCAGTTGCCGCTGAAGAGAGAACTCAAACTCCTGCACGTTCGGTATTTTGTCGCGAGGGTTTAGGTAGTCAGACCCGGAAATCGGCGTGGCTTGTACCCAATTAAACGTGGTGTCCGGATTTTTCGGCGATACGTTTGCCGCAGGAAAGGTAAAGGGAAATTTCTGTCCTTCGTTATTCCCCGTAGCACGATCATAAAAAGGGGTTGCCAGCTGTGTGTTTGGCGGGGCAGCATAATATATGCCGAACGGCGCATCCCCAACTTCTACAAAGCCGGTGGCATCCTCAATGGAGCTGAAAAAGATGCCGTACCCGACGCGAATACTGGTTTTACCCGGTCCGCCGAGAAGTTTGCCGAGCCAGCCTTCAGCGTTGTCCGGCGAATACGCGAATCCAATTCTGGGAGCAAAGTTATGGTACTGAATGGGGGCCAAGGTTCGCGGCACACCCGGATCTCCCGGAACCACCAAACCTACCGGCGCGCCCGGGAAAGCTTGCGATTGTTCGCCGGGGATAACGGTCTCCAGTTTGTTCTGGGTGTCATACCAAGGCATCATAATGTCGTATCTGAGGCCGTAATTGATAGTCAGAGTTGGCCGTGCGCGCCAGCTATCCTGCGCATAAACTCCAAAGTACTTACTGCGCGAGTCAAGAAGTTGCTGGCTGGCCTGAGTAAAATTATTTGGAGCACCGATCAGGAAGTCGGCAAAGTCAATACCCGTCTCCGCACCATTAAAGCCAAATGCCCCGTTCGCATCATCGTAGTTGCGCTCATTAATCTGATCGTAGTGGAGATCTGCACCAAACTGGAGGGTGTGGGTACCTACAATTTTTGTGAAATTATCGAGAACCTGGAACGTGTTGTTGAATTGACGCAGGGCATCTTGGGGAAGCCCAAATTCGTAGTTATTGAAGAAAAAAGATGGCACCCCTTCCAGCGCGGGATTGATGGGAGCAATGCCGCCGTTGAAGCTGGCACCCGAGCCTGCGGGCGCCACGAAGCCTAAAGATGTCAGTGGAACGCCCGTGCCACCACCGGGAACTCCTCCGAAGTAACGGTCACGCAGAAACACGAGACGAACATCATTGATGGTGGAGTTGTTGATGGTGGTTGTCAGGCCGAGATTTATCATCTGGGCACGACCCAGAACGCTACTATCAAAGCCGGGAACATTAATGCCCTGGGCGTAGGGAGTAGTTAATGAGAATTGATCGAAAAAATAATATCCGAATAACGCACCGAAGTGCGTGTTCGTGTCTAGCCGAAACCCCAACTTGTTGTCCGTTATGTTCTGGTTATAGGCGGAAGTTTCGAAAGCAGGGGTTCCGTCAAGAGTGAATCCCTGCGTTTGCTGGGGGATGTATTTCAGAGTTGCCTTTGCGACCGGGGACCAGGCAGCCATGGGAATGACCGCGTTCGGAAAGACGCACCCCGTGGTCGGGTCGTTGCTCGTGCATCCCGGTGAATAGTAGGGTTCTCCCGCCGTTACGGTATAACCCAGTTCGTTTGACAGCGTAGTGGCCCAAGGAACTGCACCCGGTGTCGTCCCAGGCGACGAGCCCACTATTCCGGAGGTGCCTTGATTGTTGAAGAGCTGGGTATATAGGTCGAGGACATTCCCCGAACGATCGTTTGCTGAAGGAACGTTAAAACTCTGTGACTGGCCCAGGATTTGTTTATTTCCCTGATAGTCACCAAAAAAGAAAACTTTGTCTTTCTTTATCGGGCCGCCGAAGGTTCCACCAAACTGATTCTGCTTGAAATCTCCGCGTGCTCCTTGATTCTCGTAATTGGCGGCATCGAAGTCGGTGTTGCGAAGAAATTCGAAAAGGTTTCCGTGAAACTGGTTGCTCCCAGACTTGGTGACGACATTGATTTGGCCGCCGCTGAAGTTTCCATATTCGGCGTTGAAATTATTGGTGATGATGCGAAATTCGGAGATAGAGTCGAGATTCGGAAGAATGGCCGCTCCATTGTGGACACCTTCTTCAGCGTCGGCTCCATTCACCATGAAACCGTTCGAACCGGTTCGGCCACCGTTTACAGACTGAGTTCCGTTGTTTTGATCGCCGGACAGCGTTGCTGGATCTATGCCTATTCCATTCGTCATCTGATCGGTGCCTTGATAAGGCGAAACGCCCGGCTGCAGAGCCAGCAGATCAATAAAGTTGCGGCCGTTCAAGGGCACAGAAGTCATCTTGGTGCCTTCGATCACCTCGCCCATTTGCGTGCTCTGGGTTTCCACTTGAGCCGCGTTGGTACTCACCTCGATTTTCTCGTTGATCGAACCAACGGCCAGACTGGCATCAACTCGAAGCGCCGAGTTAGCATCGATCACCAACGCCGTTTGCCGGAAAGTCTTGAAACCGGCCTGCGTGATTTCGAGGTTATAGGTACCAACAGCCAGAGTCGGAAGATTGTAGAAACCTTTGGCATCGGTCTTTTGCGTCGCCTGGACCCCGGTTTGTGTGTCGATCGCAGTCACCAAAGCCCCGGAAATAACAGCGCCCGATTTGTCCGTTACCACGCCGGAGATGCTGCCGGTGATACTCGCTGACGCAATCGCCAGCGCCAACAGCACAAACAAAACAACTGCGAAAACAGCACACCGACGGTTGCTCATAGATGGTCTCCCTGCGGGACGAGGTCCTCGCGTGATGCTCAACGCTGTCTTTTTAGTTATTTTCATCTAATGAAAATCATCTCAGCGCTTTGAAAATTCAAATTATGGCGAATGAAACGGTGTATCGCAATCGGAGTAGCCATGTCAAACTCTTTTTTTACATCGACGAGATTCGGGCGGACCTGTAACTTCGCGTGCCACGCCACATTTGTGCGGCCTCACGCCGAAAACACCTCATCTCCCAGGGTGCAATTACTTCCGTTTCACCGCAATCGCTGAGATCTCAATGCGGGCATTGTTGATCAGGGCCGCAGCCTGTACGGTCGCGCGGGCAGGCTTGGGATCAGGCATAACACTCTTGTAAACCTTGTTCATGTCTGGGAATTCATGAACGTCAGCGAGGTAAACGGTCACGCTGACTACATCCTTCAGTTCAAAACCGGCGGCCTTAAGAACTTTCTGGATGTTTTCGAGAGCCGCTGCTGTTTCGGGCCCAATTCCTCCAGCGACCAACTTGTCGGACTCGTCCGCGCCCTGCTGACCGGCGATATAGAGAGTATTACCCGCCACAATACCGTCGCTAAAAGGAAGTCCCTTTGCAGTAGAAAGATTCACAGCCTTGTGTTCCTGGCTATAGCCCCGTTGCACTGAAATTCCAGTAGCTAGCGCGATCGCGAAAATCCAAAGCAGTAAGCGGGCAGTTCTGGTCGGCATCGTCATTTTCATTTCCTCGGATAAATGGATTGGCTCTTCCCATCGAACAGCGAACAATGTTAGAGTCCGCGCACATATATACATCCAGGAGGAGGAAATGAACAAGTTTCGTGACTTTGTGAAATCCCACAGAATCGTGGCATCGCTGCTATCCATCGGTCTTTTGGCTACTTTATCAAGCGGAGCAAAATTCTTACGGGCACAGTCAGTTGCCGGTGCAGCTGCAGCCCAGACCGACAATGCCTTGATCGCGGACTTTCGCAGGGTGGAAGTGGCTTCGGTCTCCGACGCGCTGGAGCAGTTAACTGGCAAGCGGATGTATATGAGTCATCGCATGCGCCCGATTTTGACCACGAAATTTGCCGGATTTGCGCGGACGGTGCTGCTCAAGAAGGACGAAGGCAACGCCGATCCCGCTGCGTTGAATGGAATGCTGACAGCCATTGATGAGGGCTCCGCGGATTCCGTTTACGTGATGGTGGTTGAGGACGGCGAAGACATTGCGGGAATGGGTGGACTCATGGGTACCGCCATGGCTGCGCGCGGCTACGCCGGAGCAGTAATCGATGGAGGAGTGCGCGATGTAGCGTATCTACGCAAGATTGGGTTTCCGGTGTATGCGACCGGCATTGTGCCATCGACATCGGTGCATCACTATCGATTCGGAGGGTCACAGATTCCAATAAAGTGCGATGGGGTGACGGTGGTTGCGGGCGACATTGTCGCAGCGGATAGCGATGGTGTAGTGGTTGTGCCCCGGGCGAAGGCCCAGGAGGTTTTAGCTCTGGCTCAACAAATGGACTTCAAAGAGCATTCGATGTATGCCGTGATTGAACAGATGAAATCGATTGTGGAGGCGGTAAAAAAGTTCGGAAGGCTGTAGTGGATAAAAGACTGCTTGCACAAAACCGACTTTCATCAGATAATTCGCACTTTCATTTTGTGTTCAGCCAATATTGATCGGTTTCTATGGCCAATACTCCAAAGCGAAGTTACAACATCACCGCGCTGCAGCGCGGGTTGCGTCTTCTCCACATTTTCAGTGAATCTCCGCATGGGCTAACCGCAAAGCATGTGGCGCAACGCTCACGGCTGCCTGTGAGTACGGTCCACCGCTTTCTGGCAAACCTGGAAGGCGCAGGCTTCCTGAACTGCAGTGGAGATGGCGTGTATCACCTGGGAATCGCCTGTTTCGCAATTGGCCAGGCGGCTGTGGGCCAACTCGATATTCGCCGGGTGAGCCTGCCCTACCTTCAGGAATTAAACCGGCAGACGCGCGAAACCATTCACTTGACGGTGCGGCACGGTCTGTCCGCGGTTTACGTCGAGAAACTGGATTCGCCCGAACAGCTGCGCATTTTCTCCCGCATCGGGGCCGCCGTTCCCTTATATTGCACCGCGGTGGGCAAGATCATGCTGGCGTACATGCCAGAAACCGAGCGGAAACAAGCACTCCCGCAGTTGGGATTGCAGCGTCTAACACCCAACACAGTGGGAAACCTTCAAGAGCTCGAAGCGGAACTTTACCGGGTTCGGAAGAACGGTTATGCCTGCGATCTTGAGGAGCACGAACTCCACATACGATGCATCGCAGCTCCCATCTGGGATCACGCCGGTGGGGTGAACGCCAGCCTCAGCATCACGGCGCCGCTGGTACGCATGCCGGTCACACGATTGCGCCAACTCGCGACGCTTATTCAGACGGCCGGATTGCAGATCTCGCGCGAACTTGGATATCAGACCACAGGTTACGGATCTCCATTGCAAAGACCTGCGGAAGGGTCCGCAGCATGATCCGCGGCATAAGGATGGTAGCGCTTGGTGGCGTGGTCTTTACCTGCCTGGCAGCTTGGGCCGGAAATGATGCGCCGGCAAGTATATCGACGGTGATTGATGTTCAGTCTTCGGATCTACTGGTCCAGCCCCCCGCGGCGAACTGGATATCCTACAACGGGGACTATTCCGGCCGGCGCTATAGCGGACTTTCGGAAATCAACCCGGGTAATCTTGCGGGACTGCGCGCCGAATGGGTTTTTCATGCGCGCAACTCAGGGCGGCTTGAAGTCACCCCAGTTGTCGTGAATGGAATGATGTTCGTGACTGCGGCAAATGATGCTTCCGCGCTCGACGCCCGAACTGGACGAGTGGTGTGGCACCATTCGTGGCCGATTTCAGAAGGTCTGATCGACGACGCATCGGGGCACATCAACCGCGGGGTCGGGGTTTGGCACACCCGGGTTTACATGGAAACTGACAATGCGCATCTTCTCTGCCTGGATGCGCGTTCCGGCAATCTCATCTGGGATGTAGCGTACGCGAATTGGAATAAAAACTACGGCGCAACCAGCGCGCCGCTCGTAGTCAAAGATAAAGTGCTGGTGGGGACATCCGGTGGCGATGACGGCGTCCGCGGTTTCGTTGCGGCCTACGATGCGCTGACCGGCAAGCTGGCGTGGCGATTCTGGACCATACCCGGCCCTGGCGAATTCGGTTCCGAAAGCTGGCCCGGGAAACTCTACCTGCATGGTGGTGGAACGACGTGGATGCCTGGCACCTACGATGCTCAACTCAACACAATTTATTGGGGTACCAGTAACCCTGCGCCCGACTTCGAAGGCGATGTGCGTCCTGGGGATGATCTCTACACCGACTGTGTGCTGGCACTGGATCCAGATACTGGAAAATTGAAGTGGTATTTCCAGTTCACCCCGCATGATCTTTTCGACTATGACGCGGTTGAAACTCCTATCCTGATCGACGCCGTTTACCAGGGCACAGCACGGCAATTGCTTGTGCAGGCAAACCGTAATGGCTACATCTATGTGCTCGATCGCACCAATGGAAAGTTTTTGTCGGCAACGCCATTCGTGGACAAACTGACCTGGGCGAAGGGAATCGATGCGCAGGGCAACCCGCTGCGAACAAGTATCGAGCCTACGGCAGACGGTGCGCATGTTTGCCCTGGCTACGCGGGAGCCACGAACTGGTTTGCACCGTCGTACAGCGAGTCTACGCATTCGGTTTATTTCATGGCGCTGGAGGAATGCGAAACCTTTTTTCTTAAACCACAGGCCTTCCAAGAAGGCCGCGAGTTTTACTCGACTGGAGTAAAGCGCATTCCCAGTGAAACTTCGCAGAAGGTGCTGGTTGCATTCAATCTGGATACAAATTCGATTGCGTGGAAATATCCGCAAACCGGCACAGGGCACTCCTCGGGCGGGACCATGGCAACGGCAAGCGGCCTGGTATTTTTCGGAGATGATTCAGGCTCGCTCGAAGCTGTAGACGCTCGAGCAGGCAAAGCGCTTTGGCACTTCAATATGGGGCAGGATGTGAGCGCTTCCCCCATGAGCTATGCAATTGCCGGCAAACAGTATGTGGCGATCGCGGCAGGTAGTGACGTTTTCAGCTTCGCGTTGCCCTAAGTTGTCGTCGATTATTGGTCGTCGATTATCAATCACTGATCTTGTGAATCAATTGTAAGGAGAACCAACATGAATTCGACTTTCACTCGAAGAACTTTTGCGACCCGCTTCGCCTCCGTGCTTTCCGCATTGGGAGTTACCGCGGCCGTTATGCCGAAACGTGCATTAGCTGAGAATGCAGCCGCGCAGGATGGTGAAATCCGCAAGCTGAATAGCGAAGGCAAACCTGGCAGCGAGAAAGACGCGATCATGCCAGTGGTTATTCATCACGGATTGATTTATGTCGCGGGCCAGGGCGCTCACGATAGTCGAGATGCGAAAGATTGGACGATCGAATCTCACACCACCATGGTCATGGACAAGATCAAGAAGCACGTGGAAATTGGCGGTGGAACCATGGACACCATTCTTACGTTGAATGTTTTCCTGGTTAAGATTGAACACTGGAATGGAATGCATAAAGTGTTCTCGACATATTTCCCCCATGGCGGCCCGGCGCGCACCACCGTTGCGGTGGCTGCGTTGCCGGGTGACTCGCTGGTGGAAATCAATTGCATCGCCGCAGTCGCCGGCAAGTAAGCGGCGGGGGAGCTTTATTGATGCGACTCAATTCAAAGTGGAATCGCCGAAGTTTTCTCGGAAGCGTGGGCGTGATCGCAAGTTCATTCCTCGCGCCCCGCAAGTTGTTTTCCCGAAATCGCGAAGCTTCCGACGCAAGCTCGCAGGTAAAAGGCTTCGGACAAACCGGCAATCCCTACGAAGAACTGGGCGTGACAACGGTGATCAATTGTGAGGGAACCATGACCATGCTGGGCGGTTCCCTTCCTCACCCGGAACTCGAAGCAGTCATGACTATGGCCGGTCGCCACTTTGTGAGCATTCCCGAGCTAGAAGTAGCCGCAGGCAAGCGCATCGCAGAAATGCTCAAGTTGCCTGAAGGTTACACGGCGCTTGTGACCTCAGGTGCCGCGGCCGCGATTCAATCGGGACTGGCAGGCATTCTCACCGGCGGGAACGAAGCCTTGATCCGGCAATTGCCAGACGTAACCGGTATGAAGTCCGAAGTGATCATCCAGAAATCGCACCGCAATCCGTTCGATCACCAGTTGCGATCGACGGGAATCAAGCTGATCGTGATTGAAACCGTGGATCAACTGCGCGCTGCGGTGAATGAGCGCACGGCGATGATGCACTTTTCAAACTTCGCCAACGCTGTGGGACAAATCAAAGTTGACGAGTGGGTCAAGCTGGCAAAGCAATACAACATTCCTTGCATGAACGACGCCGCGGCCGATACGCCGCCGGTCTCGCATCTGTGGGACTACACCAACATGGGTTACGATCTCGTGACTTTCAGCGGCGGCAAAGCGATTCGTGGACCGCAATGCGCCGGCATGTTGATCGGGCGTAAGGATCTGGTGGCAAATGCGCTGCTTAACAACAGCCCGCACGAAGATACATTAGGCCGCAGCCAGAAAGTAGGCAAAGAAGAAATCGTCGGCATGGTGAAGGCGCTCGAGCTTTTTCTCGCCGAGGATCATGAGGCTCTGGCCAAGGAGTGGCAGGCGCGGCTGGAGATGGTCTCACGGGAAATCACAAAAGTTCCCAGCGTCAGCACGTCATTCTTCGTTCCAGATATCGCCAATCACGTGCCGCACATGAGCATTACGTGGGATGCGAGTCACATTTCATTAACACCGCAGCAGGTGTCAAAGTTGCTGCGCAGTTCGAAGCCATCGATTGTGATAGGAGCCGGCGAAGAGCGTCCTGGACTGGCCATGAACTCATTCATGTTGCAACCGGGCGAAGACAAAATTGTCGCCGAGCAACTTTCGCAAATTCTGCGCGAGCACGCGGCCTAACTAAAGATGACTCGCACCGAAAGATACACCGGGAGAATCTTGGGCCGCACCCAACGCATGTCCCATCGAGACCGATCGAACTATTCACCGCACCGGCATGCGGAGCTTGGATCCTTTTTTCTCCAGCCATGCGTTGAGCTGTTCGATCATCTCCTTAGTCCAAGTGGCATCGATCTGCCCCGGCGTGTACTTGCCTTCGCGAAGCATCGTATGGCCCCAGTCGTCGATCAGGTGATCCATTTCGGTATCGTCGGCAACTTTCGCCGCCAGTTGCGGGGGAACAAAAGTTATACCTTCGGGATCGCCGATCGCCACGTCCCCCGGCATTACGGTTACGTCTCCGATGCGAATCGGAACATTAATTCCCGTCAGCATGACGTTCTCAAGCGCCGAGGGATCGACCCCGCGCGTGTACACCTGAAAGCCTGGAATTTCCTGAATGCCGGTGACATCGCGCACCGCTCCGTTGACGATCAACCCGTTATGGCTTTTGGTGTAGATGGCGGTCGAGAGATTATCTCCGACGATAGTGCCATAGCGAACTTTTCCGAACAGGTCAACCACCAGAACGTCGCCCGGTTTCAAGATGTCAATGATCCAGGAGTTTTCGTCTCCAATGCGATTTTCTTTTTTGCCGTTGCCTCGAATCACCGAATCTACATCCGGACGTTGCGGCATGAAAACAGCGGTCACGACGCGGCCCACCAAGCGCTGCCCTGGATTGATCACCCGCCAGCCGCCTTCGAACTGGTTCTTATAGCCAGCGTCCTGCAGAACATCCCACGCCTCGTCGGCGGTAACGTCTTTCAGCCGCGCCAGCACCGAATCCGGCACATTCGGACGTCCATCAGGAAAACGGTCGCCCTGCCATGCCGGTGTGAATTCAACGCGCTGGTCTTTCGAGAAGAGGTCGAGTTGCGCCTGTGCCGGCACGGCCAATGCAAGCGCCAGACCGATTGTCAGCCCCGCGAAGAAGATAGCTTTATTCATAGGATTCCAGAACGAATTTCAGTATTGAACAATATCTATATCGCGACCGCGAAAATATCACATGGCGGTCGCCATCGCAATCGCTTATCCGCCAGCGGACGCGCTTTACGACGTGAGCGTCTTCCGCAGTGCAAGCGATGGAGTAAGCGATGAACACCTCTGGAACGAGCCATGTCCGCTGGCTGCTGGTGTTTTGGCTGTTTGTCCTTAGTGCGGTTTCTTATCTCGACCGCGTTAACATTTCCATCGCCGGCGGATCGATCGCCGAGGCCTACCATCTCAGCGATGTACAACTGGGCCAGGTGTTCAGCGCCATGCTGGTCGGGTATGCAATCTTCCAGACCATTGGCGGGAGATTAGCTGATCGCTTCGGACCGCGCCGCGTGCTTGCTGCAGGCGTCGCGTGGTGGGGAATTTTCACCGCGCTGACTGCGATGGTCCCCGCGAATATTGCCGGAGCGCTGTTCATCTTTGTGGCAGTCCGTTTTCTTCTCGGCGCAGGGGAAGCTGTGATCTATCCCTCCGCCAATCAATTCGTCGCCCGCTGGATTCCGACCACGGAGCGCGGTATTGCGAATGGATGGATCTTCGCCGGAGTGGGTGCGGGAGCCGGCCTTACGCCGTTGATCGTCACTTACATCATGGTTCATTACGGCTGGCGAACATCGTTCTGGATCTGCTCCATCATCGGATTCGCAGTCGGCGCGGTGTGGTTTGTCATTGCTCGCAATACACCCGCTGAGCATCCTAAAATTTCCGCGTCGGAGTTGGCGTTGATTCGTTCCGGGCTGACGCAAGCGAATGATAAAAATGATCAGAAAGCGCTTGTGCCCTGGAGCCGCGTAATAAAAAGCAAGGAAGTCCTGGCCGTCACTCTCAGCTACTTTTGCTATGGCTACGTTGCGTGGATATTCTTCAGCTGGTTCTATCGGTATCTCGCCAAAGTGCGCGGCCTGGATTTGAAGGCGAGCGCGTTCTACACCATGCTGCCATTTCTCGCCATGTTAGTGTGTTGCCTCTTGGGAGGAACCATCAACGACCGGCTCACGAAGCGGCTCGGGCTCCGCGTCGGGCGCTGTGGCCTTGCGGCGTTTGCGATTACAGTTGCAGGAATATTCATCGCTCTCGGCTCCCAGGTTCAAAGCGCGCGGCTGGCCAGCGTTGTACTCGCGGGTGGAGCGGGTGCGCTGTATTTGTCGCAGAGTTCGTTCTGGTCGGTGACGGCCGATATTGCCGGCGCGTCGGCGGGTTCGGTGTCGGGCTTCATGAATATGGGAAATCAGATTGGAGCCGCTCTTACGGCTTTTCTTACTCCCTGGATTGCCGCCCGATTCGGTTGGACGACCTCATTTCTAGTAGCGGCTGGGCTGTGCCTCGTCGGGGCGCTGAGCTGGCTTGTGGTCGATCCATCGCGCCAACTCGGAGTTTCTTCGGCTGATGCTGGCACGGTGCAGATTCAAAGTTCTAAATATATGTCTGATCGGTCTGCTGCCCCGTCATCCGTAGCGGGCGTACATTCGTGAAACGTCGTTTGAGATCATTTTTTCTAAGATCATAATTTCTTAAAGATCATGGCAAAACTAAATATCAAAAGACTGAACATCAAAGAAAAGAGTGGTTGTATATGGGACTTGGTGAGTCTCGGCGAAGTCATGCTCAGGCTCGACCCCGGCGATGGACGCATCTCCACGGCACGCCATTTTCGTGCGTGGGAAGGGGGAGGCGAATACAACGTGGCTCGCGGCCTACGGCGCTGCTTTGGCATGGACACTGCGATCGTCACCGCCCTCGCCGACAATCCAATCGGCCGTCTCGTTGAAGACCTGATGCTGCAGGGAGGCGTGAGTCAGAAATACGTGCGCTGGGTGCCCTTCGATGGTGTGGGCCGCACCGTCCGCAACGGATTGAATTTTACTGAGAGAGGCTTTGGCGTGCGCGCTCCAGTGGGATGTTCGGATCGCGGGCACACTGCAGTCTCACAATTAAAGCCCGGTGAAATCGATTGGGATCAGATCTTCCGCAAAGACGGGGCACGCTGGTTTCACACCGGCGGAATATTTTGTGCGCTCTCGGAAACCGCACCGCTGGTCGCTGAAGAAGCCATGAATGCGGCAAAACGGTCAGGCGCCATCATTTCTTACGATCTGAACTACCGCGCATCGCTGTGGAAGTCGATTGGAGGAAAATCCAAAGCTCAGGAAGTGAACCGTCGGCTCGCGCCATTCATCGATGTAATGCTGGGAAATGAAGAAGACTTCACAGCCGCTTTGGGCTTCGATGTGAAGGGTCTCGACGAACATCACTCCAAGCTCGACCCGGCCGGATTCAAAGAGATGATCGAAAGAGTGGTAAAAGATTTTCCCCAGCTTGCAGTTATCGCGACAACTTTGCGGAATGCGAAGAGTGCGACCATCAACGACTGGGGAGCGATGTGCTACTACGATGGCGCCTTCTACCAGGCGCGAATCCGCGAAAATCTGGAGATCTACGACCGCGTCGGCGGTGGCGACTCCTTTGCCTCAGGATTGATTTATGGATTTCTATCGGGGAAAGAGCCGCAGTGGTCGGTTGATTGTGGCGCAGCTCATGGCGCGCTGGCAATGACCACACCCGGTGATACCACGATGGCCACGCTGGAAGAAGTGCTGCAAGCGATGAAGTCGGAAACCGCCCGCATCGCACGCTGAACGAGACAAAACCTATGACCATCGAGGACGTGATTCGCAGGATCGGAGAGATTGGCATCGTGCCAGTAGTGCGGGCGGCAACAGTCCAGGACGCAACCCGGGCCGTGGAGGCCATCTGTGCCGGGGGAATTCCGGTCCTTGAAATCACAATGACAATTCCCAACGCAATATCAGTGATCAGCCATGTGGTGCGTGAACACGGGAGAACGGCGCTCATTGGGGCCGGCACGGTTACAACGGCCGAACAAGCCGAGCAATGTATTCGCGCCGGCGCCGAGTTTCTGGTGAGTCCGGGACTTTCGACCCGCGTGCTCGCGGTGGCACAGTCCTGCGCCAAGCTGGCAATCCCCGGTGCGCTCACGCCCACAGAACTCATGCATGCTCAGGATAATGGCGCCAAGCTGATCAAAATTTTTCCTTGCGGCAACGTTGGCGGTCCCAAATATTTGCAGTCCTTGAAAGGTCCCTTCCCCAACGTTGCCCTGATTCCAACCGGCGGAGTGAACGCTTCAACTGCTGCCGGCTACATTGCCGCCGGGGCATTTGCTCTCGGAGTAGGCGGCGATCTAGTGAATG
>JBAPQU010000153.1:0-3671 GCA_049280795.1 Candidatus Sulfotelmatobacter sp. | reverse complement strand
GAACAACTTACACCTGATTATATCACTTCGGCTCTTCCCTAGAGGCGACTCAAGCCTGATTCCAGCGGTTCTGAAGCTGCCGACGACGTCTTTCGATAGCGGTTGCCCGACACCGTTTTGGCAGTTTGTTTCGGGCTTGTGTGAGATCGTGCGTGGTTGGCAAATTCATCCAGAACTCAGGGGAGTTCTGGAAATAGCCTGCTAGAAGCAAGGCTGTCTCGGGTGTGACTCCCCGCTTTCCGCGCACCAGTTCGTTCACGCGGTTCAAGGGGATGGCGAGCGCCCTTGCCAGCGCGGCCTGGGTCAGATCCAGCGGTTCCAGAAATTCCTGCAATAGGATTTGTCCGGGGTGGGTTGCGATTCGGTGAGTGGGCAGCACGGCGTTTTCAGGATACATGCGTTTATAAATCTATTGACTAATAATTTCCTAATCGGCGAAGTTATATATATGACCTCTCAACTTTCCGAGTCCGCCCTGATCGCCGACCAGCTTCGCCGCGCTTTTGAGGGCGATGCCTGGCATGGTCCTGCATTGCTTGAGTTGCTCGACGATGTTGATGCTGCCACGGCTGCGGCTAAGCCTTTACCGGATGTTCACAGCATTTGGGAACTTGTGCTGCATATTGCTGCTTGGGATGCTGCCACTTGCCGACGGATAGCCGGGGAGGTATGCCAGCCCGAAGGGACTGATAATTTTCCGGTTGTTCCCAAACCTACTGAGGCGGCGTGGCGCAAGGCTGTGGCCGAAACGAAGCGCGCGCATGACGTGCTAGTGAAGACGGTTGAGGGATTGCCTGAGTCCCGGCTGCGAGAGCGGGTTCCGGGGAAGAAATACGATTTCTATCATCTGCTGCATGGAGTGGTGCAGCATGAGCTTTATCATGCGGGGCAGATCGCGATTTTGAAAAAGCTAAGAGAATTGAGTGATCGTGCGATTGCGTAATCGGGTGAATGAAAACCGTCCTGCGGTGCTTCAAGGTATTTTTCAATCGCTCAATTTCTTCACCATTGTTTGAAGATCACCGCGACTGCGGCGACGATCATGACGAATCCTACGGCGTGGTTCCACCGCACAGGTTGCTTCAGGTAGAGCACTGAGAATACGGAGAAGACCAGCAGCGTAATTACCTCCTGAATGGTTTTGAGTTGCGCAGCACTGAACTCGTAGGAGCCGATGCGGTTGGCGGGGACCTGGAAGCAATATTCGAAGAAGGCGATCATCCAACTGATCACGATTACCTTGAACAGCGGCACCTCGCGGTATTTCAAGTGGCCGTACCAGGCGAAGGTCATGAATACGTTGGAGACGGTTAGCAGGGCTATGGTTCGCATGAGTTTGAGAGCTCCCTTACAATTTGGCGATTGGGTGATCGGGTCATTTTGCGATTGAAAGCCTTATGGGATGAGGTGTTCAATCGCTCAATCGTTCGGTCACTTAAGGAATCAATCTAACGCAGATGCTCTTTCCGGGCTTTGCGTTTACAATTTGTTGTTCCTGCTGGCAACAAGCCAGACGAGAGTTTTCTCCTGCAAGCTGACGATCCGATTTCCGTGGCGGTGGTGGGTGTGGGCGTGTTTGGGCGCAACCACGCGCGGGTTTACAGGGAGCTCGAGAAGCAGGGTGAACCGGTTCGGCTAGTCGGCGTGGTCGATCCTGATCTGGACCGCGCGGATACGGTAGCGCGCGAGTTTGGCTGCCGCGCATTCGGCTCGGTCGAGCAGATGCTGACCACGCATAGCGAAATCCGCGCATCGTCGGTAGCGGCGCCTACGGTTCATCATCTGCAAGTGGCGCGGGCGTTGATGGAAGCTGGGGTTGATGTGCTGATCGAAAAGCCGCTGGCGGCGTCGCTGGCGGAGGCGGATGAGTTGGTGCAGCTGGCTGCAACTCACAAACGTATTGCACAGGTTGGGCACCTTGAGCGCTTTAATCCGGCGGTGCGGGCTACGATTCCTATACTCACGCAGCCGATGTTTTTTGAGGTGCATCGGTTGAGCGTTTTTACGCCGCGGTCGCTTGATGTGGATGTCGTTCTCGATTTGATGATTCATGATCTCGATATCGTGCTTTCGTTTGCCAAATCTCCGGTGAAGGAAGTGAGGGCCGTCGGGCTTCCGATTCTTTCCGGCAAAGTTGATATTGCGAATGTGCGGCTGGAGTTCGAGTCCGGATGTGTAGCGAACCTTACGGCCAGCCGAGTTTCTACTGAGCGGGTGCGCAAGCTGCGCTTCTTTCAGCCGCGGCAGTATGTTTCGGTTGATTACGGGCGGCAGGAGGTGCTTGTTTTTACCGTGGGAGAAGACGGGTCGTCTGCGAGCACTCCAAGCGTCAATCCTCAGATTAAGGTAGGCAAGCCGGCGGTGACTTCGGAAGAACCGCTGCACGCGGAGTTGCGATCGTTTCTGCATGCCGTGCAGGTGCGATCGACGCCGGTGGTGCCGATCGCGGATGGGCGGCGTGCGCTGGCGTTGGCGCTCGAGATTGTGGGGGAGATTCGGGCGCATGGGACGAAAGTCGGGCTAGCTGGATTAGCCGGAGCGAAGGGCTAGAAGCTATTCGAAACTACTATCCTTACGATTTTGAGTTGTAACATAGTAGCTGCATGGCCTTTCCGATCCGAATTTGCGCCATTTGCTCAGAGGAGTTCGAACTGAAGCCGGATAAGCCCGGCTTTGCCAATCGCTGTCCGGCCTGTAGTGAGCCTGAAGACGCTGACCCTAAAGCGAAGCCGGGAATGGATGCGGATGAGCGCAAGAGTCTGGCGGAAGCGAATGAGGCGCGGAGACGGGCTATGCGCGATTTGCTTTATCGCAAGGATAGTTAGGGTTCGCGCGATTTTGATGATTGGTCTTGGGAGACGCTGATCAGAGAAAAGCTTTTCTCAGCGGCTGAAGCCGAACCTCCGACTTGCTGGTACGGCACGACTGAAGTCGTGCCCTTTCCCGATCCATCCGCGTTGCGAATCTGCGGATTTGGCCTTCTTTTACAAATGTTTACACACGTAAGTCCTGTCCCGTTTGTGAGTGAGCAGAATCGCTTGAAAGATGCGAAAATGAAATCAGCTTGCTCCGGCTGCCGCGTTGCCGTGCCTTGAAAAGGATGAATGCAACGTAGCCAGGAGAATTTGTGTCTAACTGACAGACCGGACAAGCGTGGCTCGGACAAACCAGCTCGGACAAACTTAGTTCATGCCCATCACGCAAATTCCATTCCAGGATCCGGTGGCCCCGCCCGAGAAGCCTCAGCCGGAGCAGCTTGGGTTGTACGATGCCCAGGGATGGGAGACGGCTTACCGCGAACTGGATGATGATGCCGCGCGTGTGCCGCACCTGCTGATTCAGTTGCAGGACGATTTGGCGCGCTCGCGGCGGCGCGAAGCGGCGTGGATTTCGATTATCGTTCACCTGATCCTGATTATTCTCATCGTCAAAATTGAATGGTTCGAAAAGTATCTGCCGTGGCATTCGGCTGTGGTGGTAAAAAATCAGACGAACGGAAAAGATCTCACGTACCTGGAGCTTCCGTCGGACTTGCAGAAGGCGCCACACAAGCCGAACACGAACATCGCTTCCGATAAGGACCGCATCGCGATGACGCGGCATCCGGAGCTGAACGTGAAGGAGCTGCGCAAGATTTTGGCGACACCGCCGCCGGGAGCACCGGGAGCGCC
>JBAPQU010000152.1:0-10391 GCA_049280795.1 Candidatus Sulfotelmatobacter sp. | reverse complement strand
GCCCATGATTGCCAACAAGAATGCATTTGAAATCGCACTTGAAGAGTTGCACATTATGCCACTGAATCCAGTGGCCGCGTAGGAAGGATTTCATGTCGACAAAAGGCACACATATTCCCGATCGTCTCAAGATTCCATTCGCCGGCATCACCCCGGCACCGTCCCAGGAAAAAGGGCAGGACCTGTTTCCCACGGGCAACTGGCGCTCCATTCGGCCGGTCTACCGCGACAAGTTGCCACCCTGCAACAATGCTTGCGGCACCAACGAAAAAATTCAGGGCTATCTCGACCTGGTGAAACGCGGGAAGTATCTGGATGCCTACGCGCTCATCAAGGAAGATATGCCGTTTCCATCGGTGACCGGCCGCGTGTGTTATCACCCGTGCGAGCAGGCCTGCAACCGTGGAAAGTACGATGAGGCCATTTCGATCCGCGCGGTCGAGCGCTTTCTCGGCGATCTCGGTCAGGCGCTGACGCACGATGTGGTTAAACCCGGAAAACCGAATGGCAAGAAAGTCGCCGTCGTCGGATCCGGTCCCGCCGGTCATAGCGCGGCGTATCAGCTGGCGCGCCTAGGTTACAAAGTAACGATTCTTGAGAAGTCGCCGAAGGCTGGCGGACTCAATCGCGGCGGAATTCCTGATTGGGTTCTTCCGCAGAATGTTCTGGATCGCGAGATCGAGCGGCTGGAACAACTCGGGATCACGATCAAGACCAACGTGGAGGTAGGGAAGGACGTCACCTGGGACGATTTGAAAAAAGACTACGACGCCTGCGTGCTGGCCGTCGGCCTCACCGAACCCAACAGCGTTCGAGCTGAAGGCGAGGACAAGGCCGGAGTGCTTTATGGTCTTCCCTTCCTGCGCGACATTGGCATGGGGACGTCGAAGGTGAAGCTGGGAGCGCGCGTGGCCGTAATCGGCGGGGGAAATACCGCGATCGATTGCGCTCGCGAAGCGCTGCGGCAGGGCGCGGTGGAAGTGACGATGATTACTGTCGAGGAGAATCCGCAGGAGTTGCCTGCCGTGGCGGAAGATCTGCACGACATGCAAGAGGAGGGCGTAGAACTGGTGCATGGGCGCGCGGTGACCGCGGTGCTCGGCAACGGCAAAGTGGAAGCTTTGCAACTGCATCCGGCGCGCTTCTCGGGAGCAATCAACGCTTCTCCGATTACTGTCGATCGCGAGGCTCAGGCCGAGCGTTTCCATGTCGATAACGTAATCATCGCGGTGGGACAGCGTGCATCGCTCAAATGGTTGCCGGATGCGTTCAAGAACGAACGCGGCACCATCAAGATCGACAAGTTCGGGCGTCTCGGCGACACGAACTTTTTCGCTGCAGGCGACATCGTGCAACTCGGTTCCGGTCAGCCGCTGATGGTCGTGAATGCGGTTGGCGACGGCAAGCGCGTCGCTTTCAATCTGGACAAAGTGATGCGCGGCGAGAAGTTGCAACCGCGCACGATCGCGGTCGACGTCATCTTCGATCTCAATCGCATGAACATGACGTACTTCCCGCACTTCCCGCGCGTGCAGCAGGAACTGCTGCCTCCATCAACGCGCAAGAAGACGCAGGACGAAGTGATTCAGGCGTATTCGGAAGAGCAGGCGGTCGAGGAGGCGGGCCGCTGTTTCAGTTGCGGCACCTGCAACGCCTGCGACAACTGCTACCTGGTTTGCCCTGAGCCGTGCATTGCGCGTCCGGAGCGATCCAACGGCCTTTACAAAATTCTGGTCGATTACTGCAAAGGCTGCCGCGTGTGCATCGAGGAATGCCCGACGGGCTGCCTTGAAGGCGTGCCGGAGCTCGACTTCGATACCGGCGTGGTGCGCATGGATACGGCATTTGCCATCTCGCCGGGATTGCACGGACGGCAGGCGGAAGAACTGAGAAACCTGGGCGACCGGGCGCCGAAGAACATTTAGAATTGGAGCTGAATCATGGCAACGCTTACCGCAGCAAAGAAGAGAATGGTGCGAATCAACGGCTGCGTCGCCTCGGCGCAGGCGGCTAAATATGCCGACGTCGATGTGATCGCCGCGTATCCGATCCGGCCTTATACCGCAACCATGATGGCGCTGGCGCAAATGGTGGCGAACGGTGAACTCGACGCCGAGTACATCGTGGCCGACAGCGAGCACTCGCAATTGAGCATTGCGCACGGCGCAGCCTCATGTGGGGCGCGCGTTTTCACCGGCAGTTCGGGCGTGGGCGTGCAGTTCGCCTACGAACTCTATTCGCCGATCTCCGGCAGCCGCATGCCGGTACAGATGATGATTGCCGACCGCACACTCGACCCGCCCGGAGATTTCGGTTCCGAGCATACCGAGGCGCTCTCGACGCGCGACATGGGCTGGATCATGGGATGGTCCTGCGACGCTCAGGAAGCATTCGACAATCACCTGATCGCCTATCGAATCGGCGAGGACCCGCGAGTGCTTTTGCCGCAGATGGTTTGCCAGGATGGTTTCTTCGTCTCGCACATCACAGGCGACGTCGAGTTGCCCGACACCGGCCAGGTAAAGGAATATTTGCCGCCGTACAAGCATCCTTATCCGCTTGATCCGCGGCGTCCGGTATCGCACGGGCCGCAGATTATGCCGGAGCAAGGTCCGCCGCTGCAGTTAGAGCGGGCGCGCGCCATGGAAGAATCGATGGCGGTCATTGAGCAGGCGCATGACGAATTCGCGAAGATCTTCGGCCGACGCTACGATCCGTGGATCGAAGAGTTCATGACCGATGATGCCGACGTGGTCTTTTTCTTGCAAGGGGCCCACGCGGTGACGGCCCGTTTCGCGATTCAGCACATGCGCGATCGAGGATTGAAGGTCGGCATGGCACGGCTGCGTACCATTCGCCCCTACCCAACGGATCAAGTGAACGCGGTCCTCAGCAAGTTCAAAGTCGTAGGCGTAATCGAAACCAACATGGGACTCGGCAGCGTGAGCAGCGGCGGTTCGCTCTATGCCGAAGTCTGCGCAGCTCTCTACGAAAGCGAGAAGCGCCCGCTTGTGCTGTCATTTATGGCCGGTATGGGCGGCGAGGCGATTGTGTTGAAGGAGTTCTACTGGATGACTGAGAAGATGCTGGACGCGCAGAAACGCGGAAAAATCGAAAAGCGCACCCACTGGGTTGGATTCGAAGAGTAGGAGCTTTGAAAGGGTGCGGCTTCAGCCGCGCCGTTGAGCACGGCGCAGAAAATGCGGCTTTAGCCCCTGAGGTTGACTGCTTAATACAAAGATTTTTGTCGGAGGAATAATATGGCGACCATCGAAGTTGAGCGGCAGTTATTGCCGATTCTTGGCAGCCCGAATCAGGGCGCGCGTTTTTATAACCCGGAACTGCCTTCATCCGAGCCGTTCGTGCCCGGCCACCGTACGTGCGCCGGCTGCGGGCCGTCGATTCAATATCGGATGACGAGCAAGGCGGCGGGCGACAATACCATCCTGATCGGGCCGACGGGCTGCATGTATGTCGCGAACAGTTCTTATTTGTGCACGCCTTACAACGTGCCCTGGGCGCACACGCAGATTGGAAGCTCGGGCAGCTTTACCGCCGGGGTTGCGGCTGCGTATGAAGCCATGATCCGCAAAGGCAAGTGGCAGGGCAAATTTCCGAACATTATTTGCGAGGCGGGCGACGGTAGCGCGTCCGACATCGGACTGGGGCCGATTTCAGGCGCCCTCTATCGCAATCACGACTGCCTGATTATCTGCTACGACAACGAACAGTACGCGAACACCGGCATCCAGGCATCGTCGCGCACACCCTATGGCGGCATGACGACATTCACGCCTCCGGGCCCGGAAGTTCCGGAGGGCAAGAAGTTGTTTCCCAAAGATCTCGCCCGCATGATGGCGGCCGGCCATCCGCACTGCTATGTGGCAACCGCGAGCGTGGGCTACCCCATCGACTTGATGAACAAGGTGCGCAAGGGACTGAATCACAAAGGCGCCGCGTACCTGATGGTCTACACTCCCTGCCAGAAGGGGTTCGTGTATGAAACTCCGCGCTCGATCGATCTGGGACGGCTGGTGGTGGAATGCGGACTGTATCCGATGTGGGAGTGGAACCCGGAGAAGCGCGCTTATGATTACAGCTTCCGTCCTGCGAGCATGCGGCCAGTGTCGGAGTATCTGAAGCTGCAAGGGCGCTTTGGCCACCTTCACGCCGAGCACATTGCCACCTTGCAGAAGTTCGCCAACGAACAATGGCGAATGATGGGCGTTACGCTGCCTGAGGCGTTGATCCAGGCCGCGGACGCAAAAAATCTTGTCAACATGGCGGCGGCCGTTGAAGCCACCGCGGTGGCGGAGACCGTATGAACACTAAGACAAATGCTCCTTTTCATCCAGTTGAGCCCGGGCCCGAGGCTGAGCCCGAAGGACAGGAAAGTTACATCGTCACTGAAGGCAAGAAGCGAGGGTCCACGCGCGACGTGCGGCCGGAAGCGGCCTTCGACCGCTATTACACCGTGCTGCGCGTGCATCCGGGCGATGCGCTCCTCACCGACAACTGGCACACGAACCAGGTGCTGGAGCACGCCCGCGACAACTTCGAGGGCGTCACCTTTGCCATGCGCACGCTGGAGGCCTGGGGCGCGATGATCGAGAACGATCACCGTGCCTACTACACCGCGGGCGGGCGAATCTGGATGATGGACCTGGAACCTTCGGAAGGCAAGAAGAAGCGGTTGCCGGGCACGGGCCCGGCCAAGAAGTAGCGAACGCTTGCGCCGCATTCTGCTGATCGACGACACGCCGGAGATTGCCGAGCTTCTGACATTCTCCCTACGCGACCTCGGCTACGAGGTCTTTGCCGAGGGATATACCACTGCGGTTAATGAGTTGATTGTGGAGCAGCGCGCCGAAGCCGTTGTGATCGATTGCTCCGCCTACGACATGAGCGAGTCGCTCTTCGACTCGGTGCGTCAGCACCCGAATCACGCCGAGTTTCCTATCGTTATTATCAGCGACACACCGGAGCTGGCGGAAAAGAGTTTGCGTGCGCGAAAGGCGCGAAGAGTATTACTGGTGTCGAAACCGTTTACCGGCGCTCAGGTTGGAAGAGCGCTGGCCCAACTGCTTGATTCACCGCTTGAATAGGCTCCGTGAACAAATATGCCTTTGTGGAGCATGGACGATTGGCAATTCCTTGAGCGCGAGGTCGTCACCGACCCGAAGGGCAAGCAATGGACGGTCGCTCTCATGGATGTGTTGGGACAGCAGGGCGACCCGGACATGCCGAACAAACTGCTCGAATTGCAATATTCATCGGGACGCTATTTCACGCTGATCTATGCGGATGGCGGAGCGCTCCAGCGGGAGCGCGGCTATGCCTCCCTGCCTGAGGCCACGAATGCGTTTGGAAATCTGCTGGTGGGTGTGATCGATGGCAGCGTCGATCCATCGCAGCCGGTGTTTCGGGAAAATCTGGACGATTAGCGCGTTTGTCCCCAGGGGCTAAAGCCCCATCTTTATTGGCCTGAGGCGGCACGACTGAAGTGGTGCCCTTCCCGATCCCAAATTATTACGGCTTTTACTTTATTACGGCTAGCGACCGGGATCCAGATCGCGCATGATGACGTGAAGCACCTGCCCCGTTGTTTTCGCATCGCGCTCGGTGACTTTCTCTTTCAGACCGCCCTCGCTGTCGGCGTGATCTCGATAAGCGCGAGCGATGGCTGGCAGCCGGGCGCAACCGCTGCGAATCAGTCCTGCCCGCTCAGCAACCGTAAGCCGCGTCTCGAACGACCAATCGGAAATTTTCTCAGGAGGCGCTCCCGATGCAATCAATGAGCTCAGCCCCTTGTGCTCGAGCGCGTCGGTGACGATGGCCTCAAGGATTCCGGAAGAAGTAAGTAGAGCCGAGTTGTAATCCGCTTGCTCGAGGGCTTGGCGGCTGTCCGCGTAGGCTCGCTCCAGAACCGGCCGGAGTTCAGCGTTGTGAACGAATTCGAATCGGCGGGGAGCGGGCGCTTCCGAGGACGCAGAAGCCGCGGAACTACCATCCATTTGGGAAAGCGTGGCCACGGCCTGATCGAGAACGCCAAGCAAGCGCTCGACGATCTGCGACGGCTCCGCGCCTTCTACCGCTTGGCCATCGGCCGAGCGCATCAGAAAAGCCCCGCTGAAAGACCGGGCCAGCCAATGGGCTTTACTGCCGCCGGAGAGTTGATTGATGGTTACGCCGCAATCTTCCTGCCAGCGGCGAGTGGCGGCGATTGCCGACGGGTCAGAGGGGCTGGTGGCCAGAGCATCGCGCAACTCGCGCCCGCGACGCTTCAGACCCTCCAAGTGGGTCAGGTAAGTCTCGACTTGCGCCCGCAGGCTCTCATCCATGGGTCGTCTCTGGCTTCCAGTTCCGAATGGTCTCGCGGCTTCTGCGCTTCCCTTACTATGCGTTTTCTTTATCTGGTTCTATATCGCGAAAGTATTGACAGGTGCGTTGGGAGCGTGTTACAGTCCGTGCCGCAAGTGGTTCGGTCAGCGGACCAGTATACCAAAGCTGGCCACGAGCCGAGAGATTCGCGAACGTGCAGGTCAGTAAGTGGGCTTGCATTCTGCTGAACAGCGTGGTTCCGGCGGTGCGCTTTTAACGTCTACCGTGTCGTGGAGGTAACACCTATGGCTGCTTCTCCGGCCTCCTTGATTCATCCCTCGCGTATTCCTAATCGTTGGATCCAGCTCACGGCTGGCATCGTCGCAATGATGGCGATCGCGAATTTGCAGTACGCCTGGACGTTGTTCACCACGCCCATCCAAGCGCACCTGCACATAACTCTGAAGGCCGTGCAGGTAACCTTCGCTCTATTTGTGTTCATGGAAACCTGGCTCGTGCCCTTTGAAGGATTCCTGGTCGATATGATCGGGCCGCGATTCATGCTTGGTATGGGCTCGGTCATGGTCGGTTTGGGTTGGATCGGGTCAGGCCGTGCCGAGACGGTAGGCGCCCTCTATTTTTGGTACGCCGTGGGCGGAATCGGCGCCGGCGTCGTCTATGGCGGCGCCATTGGAAATGCACTGAAGTGGTTCCCGGATTATCGCGGTCTCTGCGTTGGCCTGACCGCTGGAGCTTTCGGCATCGGTACAGCTGCGACCATCTATCCGATCTCCAAGATGATTAACACGGCGGGCTACCAACACACGTTCATTGTCTGGGGATTCATTCAGGGGATCGTAGTGCTGGCTTGTTCCCTTTTCCTGGCAAGGCCGCCCGTGGGTTGGACGCCGCCGAACTGGAAAGAAAAAGAAGTAAAGATCAAAGCAAAGATCAATACGTCGGCTGTCGAGATGACCCCATTGCAAATGCTGCGCCAACCGTCCTTCTACCTCATCTATTTGATGATGGTGATGTTAGCGTTTGGAGGTTTGGTGGTTACAGCACAGCTGAAACCAATGGCTGTCTCGTACCATGTGGATAAAATTGTCGTGGCCTTCGGCATGACTGCATTGATATTGGCCATTGAAGTCGACCGCGTCCTGAATGGGCTGACGCGTCCTTTCTGGGGATGGGTCTCAGACCACATTGGCCGGGAGAATGCCATCTTTGCTTCCTTCGTTCTGGAGGCAATTGCAGTATTTGCCCTGCTGCAACTTATCAGTCATCCACTCTGGTTTGTGGCCTTGTCGGGTCTGTGCTTCTTCGCCTGGGGAAACATTTTCTCGTTGTTCCCGGCGATCACCGGCGACCTGTACGGCAAGAAGTGGGCAACAACCAACTACGGAATCGTCTACACCGCCAAGGGAGTAGCCGCTGCTTTTGCGGGTCCCGGCGCGGCTTGGCTATTTTCGAAGACCGGCTCATGGACGAAGGTTTTCTGGGCGATGATCGTGTGCGATCTGATCGCTGCATTTATGGCGTTGTTGTGGTTAAAGCCGATGGCAGCGCGCGTGGTCAGAAAATCAGAAGTTGCACCTTCGGTCGCAAATTCCGACATGGCGCCGCCCGTGAAAGCGCGAGGCGTCGCGTAGACGGGCTTTGTCTGTCGAGGCAAGCCCTTCGAAGTAGGGCTGAACAGAATGGCGATTGGCGCGCCTCGATTGGCGCCGCTGTACCCTGCTCCGGCAGCTATCGCTTCGCCGCCTGGAGACGCTCTTCGAGAGCCTTCACTTCGAGTTTTAATCCTTCGGGAAGATGGCTGCCGAAGAGCGCGAAGTGCTCCCTGATCGACGCTAACTCGCCCAGCCAGCCGTCTATATCGACGCTGAGCAATTCGGCCACGTCTGTGGTCGGCATATTCAATCCGCTGGTATCCAAATCCGCCGCCTCGGGAATTCGTCCGATCGGAGTGTCATTGGCATGCACCTTGCCGTCGCAGCGTTCAAAGATCCATTTCAATACGCGGCTGTTCTCTCCGTAACCCGGCCATAGGAATTTTCCAGTCTTATCCTGACGAAACCAGTTGACATAGAAAATCTTGGGCAGCTTCGTTGCGTTCGAAAGCGATCCCATCTTGAGCCAGTGCGCAAAATAATCGCCCATGTGGTAACCGCAGAATGGGAGCATCGCCATGGGGTCGTGTCTGAGCTGTCCGACTTTTCCTGTGATCGCCGCAGTCGTCTCACTGCTGACCGTTGCTCCCAGGAACGTTCCATGCTGCCAATCGAAGGCCTCCGTGACCAATGGGACAATTCCCGCGCGCCTTCCGCCAAAGAGGATTGCATCGATGGGCACACCGCGTGGGTCTTCCCACTCCGGAGCGATTACCGGGCACTGGCTCGCCGGAACCGTAAATCGCGCGTTGGGATGCGCCGCCTTCCGTCCGGACTCCGGGGTCCAGCGCCGCCGCAGCCAATCGAGAGCGTGCGCCGGTTTCTGCTCGGTCATCCCTTCCCACCACACGTCGGCGTCGAGCGTCATGGCGCAATTGGTGAAAATCGCGTTTTTGGTAATGCTGAGCATGGCGTTGGCATTTGACTTCATGCTTGTGCCCGGAGCTACGCCGAAGAAGCCATACTCGGGATTGATGGCGTAGAGCCGGCCATCCGCGCCAATTTTCATCCACGCAATGTCATCCCCGATGGTTTCCACCTTCCACCCAGGAAGCGTCGGGATCAGCATCGACAAGTTAGTCTTTCCGCACGCGGAAGGAAATGCACCGGTCATGTACTTCGCTTGACCAGACGGGCTGGTCAGTTTCAGGATTAGCATGTGCTCTGCCATCCAGCCTTCGTCGCGCGCCTGCACCGAGGCAATGCGCAACGCGTGGCACTTCTTCGCCAAGAGAGCATTGCCGCCGTAACCGGAACCATACGACCAGATCTCACGTGTCTCGGGAAAATGGCAGATGTATTTGTTTTCGGCGTTGCAGCGCCAGGTTGAGTCTGCCTGGTTGGGACCAAGAGGCGCGCCGACCGAATGCAATCCACGCACAAATTCGCCATTTGCTCCAAGCACATCGAGTACCTTGCTACCAATGCGGGTCATAATATGCAGGCTGACGACGACATAGGTCGAGTCTGTAATCTCCACACCTATCTTGGCGGCAGGCGATCCGATCGGACCCAGGCTGTAAGGGACCACATACATGGTGCGGCCCGTCATCGAGCCCGCGAACAGTCCCTTCAGCTTTTGCTTCATCTTCGCCGGATCTTCCCAGTTGTTGGTCGGGCCGGCCTCTTCTTTGGTTCGGGAGCAAATGAACGTCTTATCCTCAACGCGGGCCACATCCGCGGGGTCGGATCGCACCAGCACGCTGTTGGGGCGCTTCGCCGCGTCCAACGGAATCGCAATCCCGCTGAGGATCAGGAATCGCAGCATTGCTTCGTGTTCCTCGGACGAGCCATCGCACCAGTAAACCCGGTCGGGTTGGCACATCTGAGCCATTTCCTTGACCCAACGCTCGACCCCGGCACGGCCATGGTTACTCGATGCTGCGTCAACTTCTAATGTGATAGTTGCCATAATAATGTCCCTAAAAAGAAACGCACCGCGGATGATTCGGTACCACCGTTGAAGATGCTGGCCGACGAGACAGCAGCGTCTCCGCCCGACAGGCCCTTAATATTCTCTCTCACTTGTGGAGATTATTCCAGCTTAGGATTCGGCAGGTAGTGTCCTAGTACTGCTCTGCTTGATGCGCCTAATATGATAGCTGTCACTGTATCGTCAACGCCGCTTGAACTGTGAAAGCCCATCAACGCATTAGTTATTAGGCTTGCAATTCCCTATTATCTTGATAGACTTTTCCTATCCGCGCCCCTCCCGCTAAGGAAGTCTGCCATGACCCCGACGAACGCAAGCGCATGGCTATCCTTTTGTGAGCGCATCGCCAAAGAACAAGACCAGCAGAAGTTCACCAGGTTGGTTCAAGAACTAGATGATCTTCTGAAGGCGAAAGAGCGCCGTCTTGGCATCCTGCCACCTCAGTCTGACAAGTCCTTAAGAGT
>JBAPQU010000151.1:0-2004 GCA_049280795.1 Candidatus Sulfotelmatobacter sp. | reverse complement strand
CCAACCTTCGCCATCCAGGTAACTGCCAAAACCACCATCGTGCGCTCCTTAACTTAGTAAGTAGTCTCTGTGGCTGACCAATGGGAAGTCAATTCTATTTGCGGGATGAGGTTGTCTTCAACTCAGTTGTGAAGTCATCCATAAAGATGGTGTGGTCGCGGTCGGGACCGGTCGAGATCATGCCAACTTTTGCTCCGGTTTCTTTTTCCACGAACGCCAGATAATCGCGGGCCGCCTTCGGCAGTTGATTGAACTTGGTGATGCCTTGCGTAGAGGTTCGCCAGCCCGGCAGCTTTTGGTAAACGCACTTCAGCTTGTCGTAGCCACTGGCTTGCGCGGGAATTTCCATCGTTTTTTTGCCATCGACATCGTAACTCACGCAGACCGGAATCTCCGCCAGCTCGTCGAGCACATCCAACTTGGTCACCACCAGCCAGGTGATGCCGTTAATCATGGCGGCGTAGCGCAGCAGCGGCAGGTCGAGCCATCCGGTGCGCCGCGGACGCCCCGTAACCGCGCCAAACTCGTTGCCACGCTTGCGCAGATGTTCGCCGAGTTCGCCCGTTTCTTCGCTGGGAAACGGACCTTCGCCCACGCGCGTGCAATATGCTTTGGTGAGCCCGATGACGGAGTCGATTGCATTCGGCGCCACGCCGGTGCCAATCGCAGCGCCCCCTGAAGTTGCGCTGGACGAAGTCACAAAAGGATACGTCCCGTGATCGATATCGAGCATCGTCCCCTGCGCGCCTTCGAACAGGATGGCTTCGCCGCCAGCCATGGCTTCGTTTAGCAGGACGGCTGTATCGCAAACGAACGGTGCGATCTTCTCCGCCGCAGCCGCATATTCTGTATACATTTTGTCGGCGTCGAGCGGGTCGGAATTGAACAGCGCGTGCGCGATCATATTTTTCTCGCGCACCGCGTTTTCAATGTGCTTTTTCAGAAGCTGCAGATCGAGCAGATCGGCGACGCGCAAGCCCCGGCGGCCCATCTTGTCTTCATACGCCGGACCAATTCCCCGCGAGGTGGTACCGATCTTCACGCGCCCCGGAGCGTTCTCCGCGGCTAGTTCGATCATGCGATGGTAGGGGAGAATCACGTGCGCGCGGTTCGAAACAAAGAGGTTCCCGTCGACTCTCACGCCCGCATCCCGCAGCGAGCCTACTTCCTTTAGAAAAGCGATGGGGTCCAGAACCACGCCGTTGCCGATCACGCTGCGGCAGACCGTCCGCAATACCCCGCACGGAACCAGTTGCAGAACAAACTTCTTACCGTTGATGATGACGGTGTGGCCGGCATTGTGGCCACCGGCGTAGCGGGCCACTACGGAGAAGCTCTCCGACAGAACGTCGACGATCTTTCCCTTGCCCTCGTCGCCCCACTGGGCGCCGACAATTACCGCAGTCTTGCCTCGTTTCAATGCCAACTCCGTTACAGGATTCGCGGACGCACACCCGCGCCGCGTACAGATGAAGACCGGGGGTCGCACACTCCTTGCCCCGCGGCAAATACTTAAAGGCTTATGGGATGGAAGCGGAGAAGATGTGTACGGAACATCTTATCGCGCTGGTAAGGCGCATGGCAACGCGACGGCGATGGAGGTAGTGTCCTAAGTTGAATCCAGGACGGGAGGAGATTGGAATGGTAATTGCTGAGCACAGCAAAACCCGAATATTCTATACTGCGACACATCTGCAACGGTGTGTTGCTGAACCACGATCCCAAAAGGACGTTCGTTGTGTCCATCAACTACTCACTGTACCTTGATGACGGAGGCCATCCTGCCGATAGGCCGCAAGTGATTGCCTCGGGCTTCGTTTCCACCGAAGAGAAGTGGCTACAGTTTGAGCCGGAATGGGTCTCAGCCGTCAAGCAGATCGGCTTAGGCGATGTATTCCACATGGCTGAGTTTGAGCAGGCCTTTCGTGGCAAACCTGAGAAATGGGACATCCTAAACAACCTCATCTCAATCGTAATGAAGCACACCATAGGGACGTTTATTTC
>JBAPQU010000150.1:0-19415 GCA_049280795.1 Candidatus Sulfotelmatobacter sp. | reverse complement strand
GACTGAGCGATAGTCGAACCAGCCGGGGATCGACCGCTGCTCCGACTTTTTCATCCGCTCCATGGCCCGCTGCTGTTGCAGCAGGTAGCCCTCGTATTTAATCTCGGTTTCCACCGACTTGAGTTCGTTGCGGATTTCGGAAGAAAGCTTGGCCACGGATTCGCGCGGATTCACACGGATCTCTTCATCTCGTGCGAAGAAAACCGGATCCAACTCGCGGAGAACGGGCGCTAGTTGCTCAATGACGATCTCGGGCCGCTTCAGCAGTTGGGCACAGGTTTGGCCGAAGGCCGATTCAAGTCCGGCAGACTTGGCGCTGCTAGCAACAGCGGATTCCTCGTCGCTTCGCTCCTCGGGATGACAAGGTGCGATTTTCCTCAACATTTCAGGGTTCAGCCTCGTGCGTTCGAGCAATTTCTTCATTTGTTCCAGCCGCTGCTGTTTCGCCCGGAAATCATCCCACGCTTCATCGGAAATCAACCCAACACGGCGCCCATGCGGCGTGAGCCGTCGATCGGCGTTGTCGATACGCAGGTGCAGACGAAATTCGGCCCGCGACGTGAACATGCGATAAGGCTCATTCGTACCCTTAGAGATCAGATCGTCGATCAGGATCGCGGTGTAAGCCTCGGTGCGATCGAGGATCAACGGCGGTTGCGCTTTCACTTGCAACGCCGCGTTGATGCCCGCCATCAGGCCCTGGCAGGCGGCTTCCTCGTATCCCGATGTCCCGTTGATCTGGCCTGCAAGAAAAAGGCGCGCGATTTTTTTCGTTTCTAACGTGCGCTGCAGTTCGGTGGGATCAATCGAGTCGTACTCAATGGCATAGCCCGGGCGCAACATCTCGGCATTTTCGAGGCCGGGGATCGACTTCAAAATTTCCAGCTGGACCTCGACCGGCAGCGACGTGCTCATACCGTTGACGTAGATTTCGTGTGTATTCAGGCCTTCCGGTTCGAGGTAGAGTTGGTGCGTCTCCTTGTCCGGAAACTTGACGATCTTGTCTTCGAGCGATGGACAGTAGCGCGGCCCGATTGATTGAATCTGCCCGCTGTACATCGGCGAACGATGAACGTTCTCGCGGATAATGCGGTGAGTCTCCGGCGTAGTCCAGGCAATGTAGCACGGCACTTGCGAGTCATGATGGGCCACGCGTTTGGTCCGGAAGCTGAACGGCGTGGGGTCGGCATCTCCCGGCTGCACCGCGAACTGCGACCAATCAATGCTGCGTCCATCCAGGCGCGGCGGCGTTCCCGTTTTCAATCGGCAGCCGCGTAGCCCCAACTTCTTCAGCGCCTCGCCCAGCAGAACCGCGGCTGGTTCCCCGGAGCGGCCTGCGGGATATTGCTGCTCACCGCAGTGAATCAGGCCGTTCAGAAAGGTTCCGGTAGTGATGATCACGGCTTGCGCGCCAACGGTGCGGCCGTCGCGCAGCTTAACACCGAGTACCGAGTACCTGGTACCTAGCACCGGCTCGTCGGCTTCGCTGGGTACTGGGTACTGGGTACTGGGAGCTTCCAAAATCAATTCAGCTACTTCCGCCTGCTTGATCTTGAGGTTCGCTTGCGACTCCAGCACCTCGCGCATCTTGAGCCGGTAAGCTTGCTTATCGCATTGCGCCCGCGGTGACCACACAGCGGGGCCGCGCGAAGTGTTGAGCAAGCGGAACTGGATGCCGACCGCGTCGGTGATCTCGCCCATGATGCCGCCCAGCGCGTCGACTTCGCGAACCAGGTGTCCTTTCGCGATTCCTCCGATCGCAGGATTGCACGACATCTGCGCAATCAAGTCGACGTTCAGTGTGTAGAGCGCGGTCTTCAGCCCCATGCGCGCCGCGGCCATCGCGGCTTCGCATCCGGCATGGCCGGCGCCGACGACGACTACATCGAATTGTTCTGTGAACGGCATGGTTGATGCTTACATTCTAGCAAGTTGGCAACACAGGTAATTCCAATCATTTGCCAATCACTCGCCGATCACTTGCCGACTTCGGACCTCGTCCGTATAGTAGTTGCTCATATCCGAACCAGGAGGCCATCATGAATAGCACTCAATTCTTCGAGCAACTGGAAGCGTCGATCGCGAAATATGATCTGCTCTGCCATCCGTTTTACCGGGCATGGACGGCCGGCGAGTTGCGGCGCGAGGATCTCAGCGAGTATGCCCGCCAGTACTACCATCATGTGGAATCGTTCCCATCCTATTTGGCCGAACTCGCCGTTCGGCTGGACGAAGGCGAGTTGCGGCGCGCCGTGCTGGCCAACATGTGTGACGAGAAGGGAGCCGCCGGTGAATCGGGAAGAGGATCGGGAAAAAATTCCGTGCCTCACTCTGTACCTCACTCTGAACTCTGGCTCGACTTTGCCGAAGGCATGGGATCGCGCCGGGACATCCAATGGCATTTGCCGATGGCCGAGATCCGGGAACTGATGCGGCACTTCCATCATGTAGCCAGTGAAGGCACGCCGGAAGAAGCGCTGGCCGCATTTTACGTTTACGAATCGCAGGTACCGCGCATCGCGACCGAGAAAGAACGCGGACTGCGCGAAATGTATGGCGCAGACGACAAAACCTGCGGCTACTTCGCGCTGCATGCCAGTGCCGACGTCTACCATTCGAATGTCTGGCGCAAGCAACTGGAGAATTGCATCACGGCAAATCCGGAAGCGGCGCAAGCCGCCCTGGATGCGGCAGAGAACACGGCCAAAATGTTATGGCGGGCTCTGGATGGAATCGAAACCGCACGCACCACGCTCGCTGCCTGATCTGCTTTTGCATGAATTGAGCTGAGCCAATGATTCCTTTGTTTTCTCCGGGATCATTGGCTCTTCTTTTCTGAGAGCCTGTTTCTGAAAGCTCGTTTCTGAAAGACTGAAACACGCGCGCAAGCAATGCTCGCGGGTTACGCTATCTGAAGCATGAACGATTCCATCTCGATCGAAGTTTGCGTTGACTCTCTTGCCTCCGCGCTCGCCGCCCAGCGCGGTGGCGCGGCACGGATTGAGCTTTGCGGCGCCTTGCTCGAAGGTGGCATCACTCCCAGCGCGGGGTCGATTGAACTGGCGCGAACCGGAATTTCCATCGGCCTGCAGGTGATGATTCGCCCGCGAGGCGGCGATTTCTGTTATACCGACGAAGAATTCGAGACCATGCGGCGCGACATTTCGGTTGCGAAGAGGATGGGAGCCGATGGGATTGCCCTCGGCGTCTTGAAGACGAGCGGCGATGTCGATGTCGAGCGCACGCGCGAATTGGTCGAGCTGGCGCGGCCGCTGAATGTTACATTCCACCGGGCCTTCGACATGTCTGCGGATTTTTCTCGCGCATTGGAAGATGTCTGCTCAACCGGCGCTGACCGGCTGCTGACTTCCGGCGGAGAATCGACCGTGGAACAAGGGGCGCCGGTGATCGAGCGGCTGGTCAAGGCTGCGCGTGGCCGGATCGCGATCATGGCCTGCGGAGGGATCGTAGAACACAATGCCGCTCGCATTATTAAACAAACCGGGGTAAGAGAGATTCATGTGGGCTTGAGGCGCCCCGCCGCCAGCCCGATGCTCTACCAAAACCCGCGAATTTCCATGGGAGCAACCGCGGAGCGCGAATACCAGCGTTTTCAAGTTTCAGAAGAGGACGTTCGGAATTTGTGCCGGGCAGTAGCGGAAGGGGAATAGTTGAAGTCCGCAATTTTAATCGGCGTCATCTCCGACACGCACGGCCTGTTGCGTCCCGAAGCCGTGCATGTGCTGCGCGGCTCGGATCACATTCTTCATGCCGGCGACGTCGGCGCACCCGAGATACTGGAACAGCTTGCCGCCATCGCTCCGGTCACTGCAGTTCGAGGAAACATCGATAAGGATGCCTGGGCGAAACGGCTGCCTAAGACAGAAGTTCTCGAAGTAGTTGGCGTTTCAATCTACATTCTGCACGATCTCGCGGAGTTGGATCTCAAGCCGAAAGCCGCCGGATTCTCGGTGGTGATCAGCGGCCACAGCCACGTTCCCAAGCGGGAGATGCGCGACGGGGTGCTCTATTTCAATCCCGGCAGCGCCGGCCCGCGAAGATTCAAACTGCCGGTAAGCGTGGGAAAGTTAATGGTGCAAGATGGTGGCGTGCGCGGCGAAATCCTGACTTTGCTCACTACTGACCACTAGCCGCTGACTACGCCGCCGTTGCTACAATCGCAAGGCAAAGACTTCATGTCCATTGAATTCCATATCGAGGCGCGCGCAGGCGCCGCCCGCGCCGGTCGTTTGCTCACGCCCCACGGGGAAATCGAAACTCCGGTCTTCATGCCCGTCGGCACGGCAGCTACGGTTAAAACTGTGCCGCAGCATGTTCTCGAAGAACTCGGAGTTCAGATTCTTCTCGGCAATACGTATCATCTTTACCTACGTCCCGGAGTCGAAACCATCCGCAATCTCGGCGGCCTGCACCGATTCATGGCGTGGCCGCGCGCGATCCTCACCGATTCCGGAGGGTTTCAGGTTTTCAGCCTGAACGAGCTTCGCAAAGTTAACGAAGAAGGCGTTACATTTCGCTCCCATCTCGATGGCTCATCTCACTTCCTGAGTCCGGAAAAATCGATGGAAGTGCAGATCGGCCTGGGCGCTGACATCATCATGGCTTTTGATGAGTGCACGGAGTACCCCGCCGATCGCGCCCGCACCAAGGCTTCCATGGAGATGACGCTGCGCTGGGCCGAGCGCAGTAAAAAATATTTTGAGGAGCATAAGCACGAAGTGCCTTGGAAGAGCGCGGACCATGTAGGTATAGCGACCCCCGGCTGTCCAAACCAGCGTGAGCTCGCGGCAGCGACAGCGGAGCTTCGCTCCGCTGGACAGCCGGAGTCAGCTTTCCTCACATGGTCTGAGAAGACGCAATCACTGTTCGGCATCGTCCAAGGAGGCATGGACCTGGCCCTCCGAAAAGAATCCGTCGAGCGCACGATCGAAATTGGATTTTCCGGCTATGCCATTGGTGGGCTCAGCGTTGGCGAACCTCGCGAGCGTACGCGCGAGGTCATCGAAGCCACGCTGGAATTTCTACCCAAAGATAAGCCACGCTATGTGATGGGGGTGGGCACGCCTGACGAAATTGTTGAATACGCGGGTCTCGGCGTCGATATGATGGATTGCGTACTGCCCACGCGCGCAGCACGCCACGGGCTGCTGTTCACCTCCGAAGGAAAAATCTCCATCAAGCAGGCGCGCTATACTCAGGACGCCGGTCCGCTCGACCCCAATTGCGGCTGCCGGGTGTGCCAGCGTTATTCGCGGGCCTATTTGCGACATCTTTATGCTTCGAATGAAGTGCTGGCCCAGGTCTTAAATACCCTGCATAACCTGAGTTTCTACCTTGACACTATGCGGCGGGTGCGTCATTCTATTCGACTTGGGGAAGGATCGCGTTTTATCTAGCGCCTGGTCTCGACCGTAACCGTGATCGCCCCTCGCGAACGCCTTCCCGGATTCAAGCCTGGGCAGTGGGTTTGACAAGTCAAAATCCGGCCGGAATCGATTCGACCTCCCGTCGTGAAATGACAGGACAATGGCGAATGTAAACGCGGGCGGTTGTTCGCAGATCGGGTTTGGAAGTCCGGCGAATATAGCGTGGTGATCATTCATAGTCTGATGAACATGCAATCTTTCTTGGCGGTACAAGCCAGCGGCGGAATGGGGTGGTTGAGCGTTGCCCCCCTTCTTTTCATTTTCGGAATCTTTTACTTTCTGTTGATTCTTCCCCAGCAGCGCCGCCAGAAGAAGTGGACGGCCATGCTGGATGCGCTCAAGACGGGCGACAAAGTCACCACCAGCGGGGGCTTGCGGGGAACGATTATGGCGCTGAAGGATGATTCCGTTCACCTGCGCGTTCCTCCCAACAATATTCTGTTGGAAGTGACCAAGGCATCGGTAACTCAGGTTACAACCACAGAGGAAGAAACTAAAACCAAGTAATTGCAGCACAAACATCGGGATCTGTCGTTATGAATAACAATCTTCTCTGGAAATGGGCCCTCATCGCCGCTGTTCTACTCGTCTTCCTGTTCGGGATATTTGGCATTCCGCAGAGCTTTTCAGGTGCGGGTTTGCTCGATGCCATGACCAAGCGCATTAACCTGGGGCTGGATTTGCGTGGCGGAACCCACTTGATCCTGCAGGTGCAGGTGAATGACGCCATCAATATCGATTCCGACAATGCGATCGAAGTCCTTAAAGAACAACTCAATAAGCGCAAGATCGCTTTTGCCGATATCTCGAAGCCCGATGCGCAGAACAGTCCCGACCGGGTCGTGCTGAAGGGCGTCCCGCCGGATGCGCGCAAAGACCTGTTGGATATCGTGTCCGAGCGCCTGCCCGAGTACAACCTCGGTTCGGGCGCCGACAACACTTTTACGCTCGCCATGAAGCCGCAGACGCTCAGCGAGCTCAAGAGCAAGGCCGTAACCCAGGCGATTGAAACCATCCGTAACCGCATCGACTCTCTCGGCGTGAGTGAGCCGACCATCCAGGAGCACGGTCTCGGGCAGTACCAGATTCTGGTTCAGTTGCCCGGCGTCGACGATCCCGGTCGAGTGAAGGACATCATGCAGTCCACCGCCATGCTTGAGATCAAGCAGGTGTTGGGTGGTCCGTACCCCAGCGAACAAGCCGCTTTGCAGGCTCAGCAGCCCGTTGGGATTTTGCCGCCGGATGCTATGCTGCTCCCCGGGCACGCCGCTTCCGGAGCAGGCTCCGGTGAAGAATCTTGGTATCTCGTGTCCCGCGTTTCCGCCGTCCGGGGAAAAGATCTGCGCGACGCGCAGGCCAGCACCGATCAGAATGGGCAGCCGGACGTGGCTTTCACCCTCACCGGCGAAGGCGGCCAGCGTTTTTATGCCTTCACGTCGGCGCATGTGGGCGAGAGTCTGGGGGTAGTACTCGACGGTAAAGTACAGGAAGTTGCGAATATTAAAGAAGCCATCCGCGACACCGGCACGATCAGCGGCGGCAGCATGAACCAGCAGCAGGCCAAGGACTTGTCCATGATCCTGCGCTCGGGCGCGCTGCCTGCAGGCATTAAATATCTCGAAGAACGCACAGTGGGTCCGTCGCTTGGCACCGATTCAATTCGCGCGGGAGTTCGCGCCGCCGTGGTCGGCATGCTTGCAGTGCTGATCTTCATGCTGATCTACTACCGCGCTGCCGGCATCAATGCCGACGTTGCGCTACTGCTGAATCTCGTGATCCTGCTGGGATTCATGGGATACTGCGATGCCGTGCTCACGCTGCCTGGGATCGCCGGAGTCATCCTTACGGTAGGTATGGGCGTGGATTCCAATGTGCTCATCTTTGAGCGCATCCGCGAAGAGTTGCGTAATGGCAAGACGCCGCCCTCTGCTGTGGATCAGGGGTTCAGCCACGCCTGGATCACCATCGTCGATACCCACGTCACCACTATCGTCTCGGCGGCAATCCTATTCCTGTTTGGAACCGGCCCAGTGAAGGGTTTTGCAGTTACCCTCACCTTCGGCTTGCTGGCAAACTTGTTCACGGCTGTATTCGTTTCGCGCGTCATCTTCGACTGGGTTTTGAGCCGCAAAGAGCGCGGTGAAGCGCTAAGCATTTGAGGGAATTGAGTCATTGAGCGAGCGGGTCATTGAGCGATTGAAAACCGCGATCACATCGGACGGGTTTCCAATCACTCAATGGCTTAATCTCTCAATCGCCCAATTCCAACGTAATCATAAATTGGATAAGGGGTAAGCCAGGTGGAGTTCTTTAGCAACACCAACATCGATTTTCTCGGCAAAAAGTGGTATTTTCTCGCCTTCTCGCTCGTGTTCAGTGTGGCCGGCCTGTTTTCCATGTTGTTCTGGCACCACATCCCGTACGGCGTGGATTTCCGCGGCGGCACTCTGGTGTACGTGAAGTTCTCGCACACCCCCAACGACAAAGCCTTGCGCGCGGCCATGGACCGCGCAGGCCTGCACAACGCCAAGATTCAGCGTTATGACATTCCTTCGAACAATGAGGTGCTGATCGACCTCGACGTGCAGGAAACCAGCGAACAGGCGCTCGACAACGGCAAGAATAAGATCATTCAAACGCTGGAAACCAACGTTCCTGCGGGCAAGGTAGACCTGAACAACTCCAGCTCCTCGGCCATCAAGACTTATTTGATGGATAAAGACCCGATGCACCTGGGCGCCGATGCAGACCAGAGATATACCCAGCAAGCGCAGGCGATCGTCGGCGCACGCGATAAAGGCCAGGGCGGCGTGCTCAGTTCGTTCGATCAACTGAAGGGGGCGGTCGATCCAGCCGTGGTGGCTTCACTGCCAGATGGCTTCTTCTTGTCGGATTTCGGGGTGCGTAACGTAGAGATCGTAGGGCCGCAGGTGGGGGCGCAGTTGCGCCGCCAAGCCTTGTTGGCTACGGCTTATTCGCTTGCGGGGATGCTGATTTACCTGGGCTTCCGCTTTGAATTGATCTATGGTATCGCGGCCGTGGTCACCGTTTTCCACGATACGCTCATCACCGTCGGCGCATTTTCCCTGTTCAACAAAGACATCTCCCTTACCGTCATTGCCGCGATTCTCACTTTGATTGGTTACTCTAATAACGACACGATCGTGGTATTTGACCGCATCCGGGAAAACATTAAACTGATGCGGCGGGAGAAACTGTCAGACATCGTCAATCGAAGTATTAACCAGACTTTGAGTCGAACCGTCTTGACAGCCGGACTAACCTTCCTTACTGTACTTGCTCTCTATTTATTTGGCGGAGAAGTGCTGCGGGGATTCAGCCTTGCGCTGGTAATTGGCATCTTAATCGGGACGTATTCGTCGATCGCCATTGCCGCCCCCATCCTGGTTGCCTATCAGGATTGGAGAATCGAGAAGGGCAAGCGGCCGCGTGCCATGGCTGGCCGGGCAAAGTAAGCCCCTCGATAGATGCGATTTGATCTTTAGTTTGTTAGGCTTTGCCGGACTGTACCAGGTGCAAGTGAGTCTCGTCCGGGTTATGTGGTGAGTATGGGAGCAAAGGGGAAGCTGTCGGTGTCTAAGTTTACGTAGGCTCTGTGTAGGAGGAACCTCTCATGTTTGAAGATAGCCTTCTGGAATCGGGCGGTAGGCTGAAAACGAAGCGGGGACGAACCACAACATTTGCCATCATCCTTGAAATAGGCTTGATCGGAATCATGGTTCTGATGCCCCTTATTTTTACCGAAGCCCTGCCGAAGCAGCAGTTAATGACATTTCTGGTGGCCCCACCCCCGCCACCACCACCACCTCCTCCAGCAGCCGCTCCTGTGCACGTGGTCCATCAGGTGCAGACCGATATCGTGAATGGCGCTCTGCGCACCCCCACCAAGATTCCCCAGAAAATCCAGATGATTAAGGAAGACGAAGCCCCGCCGATGATGGCGTCATCCGGCGTCGTGGGCGGCGTTCCGGGAGGGATCCCCGGCGGCCAGATGGGCGGCGTGATTGGTGGAATCATCAGTTCCACGCCGGTGGCCGTGCCCAAGGTTGCAGCACCGCAGCGCGTTCGGGTATCGCAGGGTGTGTCAGCCGGTCTGCTGGTGCGCAGAGTTAACCCCACTTATCCGCCCCTGGCGCGGCAGGCCCGCATTTCGGGTCAGGTGGTGCTAAGAGCTGTCATCGCTAAGGACGGTTCCATTGAAAACCTAACGCTGGTGAGCGGGCATCCAATGCTGGCTCCCGCGGCCATCGAAGCGGTGAAGCAGTGGAAGTACCGGCCATACCTGCTGAATGGTGAGCCGGTCGAAGTCGATACCGAAGTATTAGTCAACTTCACCCTCGCTGGAGGCTAGATTCCGGCGGCGGGAAACGCAGTAACGTCAGAGTTGGAATGGCCCTCCCCTTCCCATCCAAAACGGTGGCCGGGAGAGCCCCTTGAACGGGCGTGGCCGCCGTACCTTAATTATCTCAGGTACGCGAAGTGCGGAGCGCCAACGGCGATTTTCGGCCGTAGCTTTTGCAGGCGCATCGATTTTCGCATCAAAGTCTAAGAAGTTCCGAGGAGGGAAAAGCAACTCATGTTAGCTAATGTCGCAGCAATGGTAGTCAGCCATGTACCCCACGTAGGCGCCTGGATTGTACAAGAGGGCGGCAACGTGGCTTGGGATCCGATTTCGCTATGGCACCAAATGGGCCTCATCGCGAAAATCGTGGTCATCATCCTGTTCATTATGTCGGGCTGGTCGATCGGCGTCATGATCGATCGCGCCATGGCGTACAACGCAGCCCGCAAACAGTCTCGTGCCTTCGCTCCCGCCGTTGCTGGAGCCTTGCGCGATGGCCGCATCGACGAGGCCATCAAGGTCGCCGAGCGCAACAAAAAGAGCCATCTGGCCAAGGTTGTCACCGCCGGCCTCATGGAATTCAAGGCTCACCAGGATAGCCCCGGCGCCATCCCCGGCGAAACCATTGAAGCCTCCAAGCGCGCACTCGAGCGCACCGAAGCCATCGTCCACGCCGAACTGAAGCGCGGACTGGGCGGCTTGGCCACCATCGGTTCGACAGCTCCGTTCGTGGGACTGTTCGGCACGGTGATGGGCATTCTGAATGCCTTCAAAGGTATTTCTGAACAGAAAGCTACTGGTCTGGGCGCGGTCGCAGGCGGCATTTCGGAAGCGCTGGTTACCACGGCTTTCGGGCTGCTGGTGGCCATCCCGGCCGTCATGATGTACAACTACCTCACTGGCCGCGTAGAGGCCTTCGATGTGGAGATGGACAATTCGTCGAGCGAACTGATCGATTACTTCCTGAAGCGGCGGGATGTTCGCCGGTCCTAAGTTCTTAAGGATATTCAGGGCTGGACCTCCGCAATGAGTTGCTTATCCGGCGCTGGGATGATTCCCAGTGCCGGCCTTCCCAACCCATGCGGCGCGAGTTTTACTGGTAGCCGACAACTAGCCGTCGGCAACTGCTTTATGGAGAAGCTATGTCATTAGCAAAACGAAATGAAGGGGCAAATGTAAACTCCGACATTAACGTTACACCGATGGTGGACGTGATGTTGGTGCTGCTGATCATCTTCATGGTGATCACCCCGATGTTGCAGAAAGGTATCAGCGTCGACATGGCCAAGGTAAACAACCCCACGCCCATGCAGGATGCTGACAAGGAAGATGCGCTGCTGGTTTCGGTGATGCGCGATGGGACCGTCTACTTCGGCTCCGATAAGGTGCAGGTGGATAGTCTAACCGGTAAAGTGAAGGACCGCCTGACCAATCGCACCAGCAAAGAGGTCTATCTTAAAGCGGATGCTCGCGCTCACTTCGGCAACGTCGTCCAGGTAGTGGACGCCGTGCGCGCCGCCGGGGTGGACGATCTGGGCCTGCTCACCGACCAGAGAAAGAGCACTCCAAACGCTCCGCCCACTGCTCCAACGCCTGGGCAATAGAGGAGATTCGACTATGAGTATGGCAGTCGGCCCAAGCGGGGGCCAAAATGCGAATATGAACGTCACGCCGCTCATTGACGTTCTGCTGGTGCTGCTCATCATCTTCATGGTGATCACGCCGTTGACGCCGAAAGGCCTGGATGCGCTGGTGCCTCAGCCGCCTCCGCCCAACGCGCCCAAGAACAACACCCCGGACCGCACCATCGTGGTGCAATTGCTCGATCGCGGCGCCGGTCAGGATCCTGGTCTAAAGATCAACCAGGAAGATGCTACCTGGGACAATCTTCAGGGGCGTCTGGCCGATATTTATAAAACCCGGGCCGAGAAGGTCATGTTTGTGAAGGGCGATGATGCGATTCCCTTTGCCGATGTGGCCAACGTGATCGACATCGCCCACGCTGTGGGAGTGGATAAAGTGGGCCTGATTACCGCGAAGATTGAAGCGGGCGGCTAGAAGAACCGCCCAAGACTCTAGACTGAGTGACAGTGACAAAGAAGCGCGAGGAAGTGCGCGCCGTGCATTCCGCCCGCGCACGGGAACTCAGAGTTCCCGTGCCGCTTCCGCTAAAAACGCTCGACCAGCACTTGTCAATCCGGTGTCTCTGGGCCTAGGATGCTGTGGCAGATGCTGTGGCAAGGGAGATCTATACCGCAATGAATAAACAGATTCGTCTATTAACGCTGGCAGCCGCCATGCTGGCGATTTTTTCCTCCGTGGGTTGCAGCAAGCTGCGCGCCCGTGACCAGCTCAACAAGGGCGTTACCGCTTACAAAAACGCCAAGTACGAAGAGGCGATCGACCATTTCCAACAAAGCGTTGCTTTAGACCCCACCCTGATCAACGCCAAAATGTACTTGGCCACTGCTTTTGCTCAGCAATATATTCCCGGCGCTGATACTCCCGACAACAACAAGATGGCGGAGCAGGCCATCGAGCAATATCAGAGCGTGCTCTCGATGAATGGTGCGGCGCGCGATCAGAAAGTTAACTCCGCCAAGGGCATCGCCTACCTCTACCTGAACATGAAGAAGTTCGACGATGCCAAGAAGTATTACCGCATGGCTGGAGACCTGGATCCAAACGATCCGGAGCCCTACTACTCGGTGGGTGTTATCGATTGGACGGCCTGCTACCAGCCGCGCATGGAAGAGCGCGCGAAACTCGGCATGAAGCCCGATGAGAACTTGAATCCCAAGAACAAGGATCAGAAGCAGGTTTGCAGCGAGTTGAAGGTTAAGAACGGACCCGCGATTCAGGAGGGTATTGAAAGTCTGAACAAGGCGATCCAGCTCCGTCCTGACTACGACGACGCCATGGCCTACTTGAACCTGATGTACCGCGAAAAGGCCGACGTGGAATGCGACGATCTCAACCAGCGTCAGGAAGACCTGAAGACCGCCGACCACTGGGTTGATCAGACTCTGCTTACTAAGAAAGCGAAAGCCGAGAAGCAGCCCGGAACCCAAGGCATCACACTGGATCAACCCAAATAGCCCAATCCAAAGTAAGTTAGTCCCGCTACCGTAGTCTGCCTCCTCCGCGCTCGCTGAGGAGGTTTTGTTTTGCTGGGAAGTGATCGCGAATTCCGCAGATCATGTCCAGCAGATCATGGCTTGCTGTATAGTCTCACTTCTACTTGGGGAAATTGTTCCCGTTCGACTAGAGGAAAGACCTCGCCAAGGATCTCATTGATCATCAGCGTAGTGGCATCGGGATGGCCGGCCAGTTCGTTATCCATCAGCACCAGCCAAACTCGCGCGTAGCCGCCCGGCACCGAGCGCATGAAGTCAGCACCGAGCTTACCTGTGAAATCACGATAACGAAGGCCGTCGCCGTGATGAGGATAGATAATCTCTGGCCCCGCCACGGCTCCGGTTTGTGAACCGGACACGGTGCGAATCGACCTGAAAAACTCGTAAGGAGAGCGAGCTCCCGGGATGTAAAACAGAATGGCATCGCCGGGCCGCGCGTGCGTCAGGATATAGTCCGTGGCAGCCCCAGAGCCATCGCGCTCCAGATCGAAGTCATGGTCGTAGTAGCGTAGCGTTCCCTGCATCGAAAGTAGAAGCATGGCAGCAAGGCCCAGGGCAAGCAGCCAAGTGCTCCGCAGTCGCGCCAGGCCCGCGGCAGCCAGAATGACCAAAGGTGGCAGGCAGAAAATGAAGTAGCGCCCCAGAAAAATCGGGCGCGCCGACGACAGCAGAAGCGTAAGCACGATAGGAAAAAGCAGCCAAATCAGCAGAAATTGCTGCACCCATAAATCTGAAGCAACAGGACGAAACAGCCACGTCATCTTCCCCTGCGGCACGATTGCAGCCATGCACGCGGCCACATATAGCAGGAGTAGAGGAAGGCCAGCGTTGCCAGCCATGTGTTCGGCGAACTCCAGCATGTCGCGGAGGCCAGGACGCGTGATCCAGCGAATCGGCCCCGCTCCTGTCTTGGCTGCAAATACCAGCAAAGGCAGCACTGCGATTCCAATCCAGCCCCACGTTTTTCGAAGCCATGACCGCGGCATTGAATCTCGAAGCAGTACTGCGGATGTCGAGGCCTGCGATCCAAAATCTCGCATGTGAGGTTTCTGATTGCGCCGCCAACCGCGGACGGAGACCCACTGCGCCGCCACCAGCAATAACGCATACAGATGGGCGTAGACCGCCAGAACGCTGGCCAGCCCATAACACAAACGGTTAGGGCGCGAAGGCTTCCGCAGCATCGCGACGAAAAATCCACTCGACAACATGGTCAGCAGCACCAGCAGAGAATAGCCGCGCGCCTCCTGCGCGTAACGAATGTGATAAGCGTTGAAGCTCAGCAGAGCGACCGCGATCAGCGCCACTCGCCGGTCAAAAAGTTCGCAGCCCAGCCAGTAGATGGCGGGCAGGGCAAGCAGAGATAAAGCTACGGAGAAGCTGCGAATGAAAAATGGATTGAAGCCAAAATGCAGCCATCCCCGCAGCAGCACGTAATAAAGCGACATATTGGCTTCCCGCCACCACATCAGCCGCCAGAAGTCGCCGCAGTTCAGGCGAGAGACCTCCGCGCTGAAGCACTCATCAAACCAGAATGGCTTTCGCGTAAGAAACAGGAAGCGTAATACCGCAGCGGCGGTGGCCAGCAAGGCGAGCGTGAAGAGAGAAACACGTCTCCAGACAGTCGGCGAGGAAGAGTTTTGCAACGAATCGACTGTGTCTCGTCCGACCGCCGTTTTAGAAGAAACCATATTTGGGTTGGATGCTGACGACCTACAGTTCTGCCCGCCTCACCCAAGCGATCTAAAGCAAAACATGCGGATTTCCAGATGATACTATGCTAAGAACAGAGGGCTCGAGCGAGTTTTCTGGACGGCTAGTCTTCTTATGAGTGTGGCCTCATTGCAGCCATCGCCGCGCCATGCCGCGGCCGACCGATGGGCAGGACGCGTGTCCGTCCTGGTGCCCGTTTACAATGAGGCTGCGCACCTTGACGAACTGCTCCGCGCCATCCACGCCTCGCGGGTAAAGAAGGAAATCATCATCGTCGACGATGGTTCCACCGATGGCACCCGCGAAAAACTCCGCACCATGCCGCTCGGCGACGATGTTACCGTGGTATTCCACGAAAAAAACTGCGGCAAAGGCGCAGCCATCCGCACCGCGCTCGAGTATGCCCGCGGCGAATTTGTTTTGATCCAGGATTCCGATCTCGAATACGATCCGCAGGACTACGCCGCTCTGTTGCGTCCTCTCGAGCAAGGCCACGCCGATGTGGTCTACGGCGTTCGCCCGGATCGTCCCGAGCGTGGGCTGCGATTTTTTCTGGGAGCAAAGCTGCTCACCCATCTCACCAACCTGCTTTACGGCGCGGGTATCCACGACGAAGCTACCTGCTACAAAGGTTTTCGCCGCTCCTTGCTCGCGCAGATTAGTTTGCAATGCCATCGCTTCGAGTTCTGCCCCGAGGTAACGGCCAAGCTCTGCCGTATGGGGAAAAAAATCGCGGAGGTCCCAGTCTCCTATACTCCGCGCTCCGCCGGCGAAGGCAAAAAAATCCGCCACTCCGATGGCTGGCTCGCCATCTGGACATTATTGCGCTATCGCTTCGGTCGCCGTGGAGATTGGACGAAGCCCCTGGACGGGACGAAGCCGCAGCCTCCGTTTTCTGTGAGTTTCGTTCGCTTGCCACCAGAATAAGCGCATAGCTCCTGATACACTTTCGCTCGATGGAAAGTCCGTCCTCTCCTCCGATGCCGAAGTTTCTGTTCCGTCTGATTCTCGTGTCACTGGTTCTGCAGGTCGCGATGATCGGGGTATTCCATCAATACCGCACGCGCCCGCAGGAAGATCACTTCGCCTTCGGGTGGGAAATGGGCCGCGTGGCTCGTTCCATCGCACAGGGACAAGGCTTCAGCAATCCTTACGGCGGCAACACCGGTCCCACCGCCTGGGAGCCTCCGCTTTATCCCTATCTGATGGCTGGAGTCTTCAAGCTCTTCGGCATTTACACGTATGCCTCGGCATGGGTTCTGCTTGGCATCAATTGCCTCTTCGCCGCACTCACGACGATTCCGATTTATCTGATCGCGCAGAAAACATTCGACGAACGTGTCGCGCGTTGGTCGGCGTGGGGATGGGCGCTGAATCCCTACATCTGGTATTGGTCGATTCACTGGATTTGGGACACCACGTTCACTCCTCTGATTCTGAGCCTGATTTTTCTGGTTGCAGTTGAACTGCAGGAGTGGCAAGGCTGGCGAGGCTGGGTAATCTTCGCCGGCTTGTGGGGCATTGGCGCACTGGCTAATCCATCGATGCTGGTCTTCCTGCCGTTCTGCGGGCTCTGGGTGTGGCGGCAGAGATTCAAGAGAGGATTGCCCTCGTTTTCCGGGGTGGTGTTGTCGTCGGCAGTTTTCTTTCTGGTGCTGTCGCCGTGGCTGGTTCGGAATTATGAAGTCTTCGGACGCTTTGTTTTTCTGCGCGACGATTTCGGCCTTCAGTTTCGCCTGGGCAATTCGAAAGGCGCCGAGGGCATGCTGATGGCGTACCTCCAGCCCAATCTCAATAAACTTGAGTTCGATAAATTCCAGCGCATGGGCGAGTTAGACTACGCTGCCGACTGCAAGCGTCGGGCCTTCGATTGGGTCCGCGAGAAACCCGGGCGTTTCGCGATCGTCAGTCTGAAACGATTTTTCTACTACTGGAACGGAGTGCCGAAAGATACCGACAGCCGCGCTCCCTGGGACTTCCGCAACTCACTGTTCCTGGCATCGTCTGTGATTGCAATCTGGGGCCTGGTCCGGGCACTACGGCAAAAGCGGCACGCAGCATGGCTTTTCGCCGGACTCATTCTCACCTATCCTACGACTTATTATTTCGTTTTTCCCCACGCGCGCTACCGTCACCCCATCGAACCCGAACTCGTTATTCTCGTTGTGTTCTTGTTGTTGCAAACCGGCAAGGCCAACGTGGCCATCGAATCTCCGGTAAAATCGTGAGTTTGCCGATCGGCTTGCTGATTGTTGCCGATGTTTTAAAAGAAGATGTTCAAGAAGATCCTGATCGCAAATCGTGGAGAGATTGCCGTGCGCGTGTTGCGCGCGTGCCATGAAATGGGCATTGCCGCAGTCGTGGTTTATTCAGACGTCGATCGCGCGGCGCTGCACGTACGCAAAGCCGACGAGGCCTATCCAATCGGCCCTGCAGCTGCCAGCGAATCCTATCTCAACATCGGTAAGATTCTCGACGTCGCCAAACGATCCGGCGCAGACGCCATCCATCCCGGCTACGGGTTTCTCTCCGAAAATGCGAAGTTCGCTCAGGCCTGCGCCGATGCGGGGGTGAAATTCATCGGGCCGACTGCGTCTGCGATGGATGCGATGGGTTCGAAGACGCGCGCGCGTCAAGCCATGGAGCGTGCCGGCGTTCCGTTTGTCCCCGGTACCTCTCGGGGCGTGGAGTCGTATCAGGAAGCCGAGCAGGTCGCCGCAAAGATCGGTTATCCGGTGATGTTGAAGGCTGCGGCCGGCGGCGGCGGCAAAGGCATGCGGTTAGCGCATGCTGCCGACCAACTGAAATCGTCTCTGGAGGCGGCACGCAGCGAGGCGGAGCGCTCGTTCGGCGATAGCGAAGTCTACATCGAAAAAGCGATCGTCAATCCCCGCCACATTGAAATGCAAGTGCTGGCCGATGAGCACGGTAACACTCTCTATCTGGGCGAACGCGAGTGCTCGCTGCAGCGCCGTCATCAGAAGGTTCTCGAAGAAGCGCCCTCGCCAATCGTGGATGCGGACATGCGCCACCGAATGGGCGAAGTCGCTGTCCGCGTGGCGCAAGCCGCGAGCTACACCAATGCCGGCACAGTCGAATTTCTGGTAGATGAGCAAAAGAATTTTTATTTTCTGGAGATGAACACGCGTTTGCAGGTCGAGCACCCCGTGACGGAACTGATCACAGGCCTCGATCTCGTCCACTTGCAGATTCGCATTGCCGCAGGTGAAAAGCTGCCGTTCAAACAAGATGACGTGCGCATTCACGGCCACGCTATGGAGTGCCGTATCTACGCAGAGGATCCCGACAACAATTATTTTCCCAGCCCCGGCAAGATCACTTTGCTCCAGGAGCCCTCCGGTCAGGGAATCCGCGTGGATGGCGGAATGTACGAAGGCTGGACCGTGCCGATTGATTACGACCCGCTGCTGGCCAAGTTGATCGGCTATGCCACAGACCGCGAACAAGCCATCGCGCGGCTGAAGCGAGCTCTCGACGAATACTTTGTCGGAGGGATCAAGACAAATATTTCGTTGTTCCGGCGCATCTTTCGCGATGCGGATTTTCGCGCCGCCAGGCTTGATACCGGATTTCTCGATCGGATGTTGAAACGAAATGAAGAAAATTTAGCCGATTCAAACGCGAGGGAAGTCGCGGCTATCGCTGCCGGGGTGTTCGCCGCTCTGAGCGTAATCGCGCCCGGTGTGGGAAACAGCGCGACTGTCAGCGGCTCGGCCAGTTCGACAGAAACGGCTTCATCAAACTGGAAGAATGTAAGTCGCACCGAGGCTCTTCATTAGGCCGTCAGACCGTGATTCGAAACTGGCGACTGGCAGCTGGCAACTGACAACTGGTTTTTCTCATGCTCTACGACGTAATCATCGACGGAAAGCATTACCGGCTCGACCTCAATCGAGCCGACGGAGCATGGTCCTGCCGTTTGGACGGAAAAGATTTCGATGTCGACGCCGTTCTCGCTCGTCCGGATGTACTTTCGCTGCGCATCGGGAACCGGGCGTATGAGGTGAAGTCCGAGCGAGTCGCGAATGATTTGTATGTGTGGGTGGGGAGCAGACGTTTCGCCGTTGAAGTTCGCGATCCTCGTTCTCTGCGCGGCCGCAGCCGCGCTGGCGACGATCACGGACCAAGAAAGATCGTCGCGCCCATGCCGGGCAAGGTAGTGCGCCTGCTGGCAAGTGAAGGAGATGAGGTAGGCGCGGGCGCGGGCGTGGCCGTGGTGGAGGCAATGAAGATGCAGAACGAGATCAAGTCGCCGAAGAAGGGAACGATCCAGAAGATTCTAGTGAGTGAAGGCGCCGCAGTGAATGCGGGAGACGTGCTGGCAATCGTCGAGTGATCGACAGTCCCTCAGCGACTAAAGACGACAATTTACTTTGTAGCTTAAACGCAGCGCTGAAGCGCTGCGCCACCAAAATCGATGTAGCAAGTTCGTCAACCTTCAGTTCGCCAAGCCTTAATTCGCCAATCCGTTACTATCCAACACCTTCTTGGCGTAGTAGTTCTCCACCTTCGCGGAATCGCGCAACACCTCGTAGTAAGCAGCCTTCAGCAACTGCTCACGCCGGTCGTGGAGCTGCGAGCGAATGGCTTGCTGTACCCGGGGATCGGATAAATCGCGCTGTCCGGCAGGCTCTTTCGACACCATCTTCACGATGCGGAAGCCCGTGTGCTTGGTCACGGGATCGATCAGAGTAATGATTGGACTGTATTGTCCGGGCTTGAGCTTCATCACCG
>JBAPQU010000149.1:0-4482 GCA_049280795.1 Candidatus Sulfotelmatobacter sp. | reverse complement strand
AGGGTATTTGCGATCTCTCCAAAAATATCGAGCTGAAATTGCATGTAGGCTGCATTGCCGATCCGGACCGGCAGCGAGTTTTCGTATCCCCGCAGCCAGGGCAACTCCAATTCCGTGAGCCGGCGTTCGCCATGAAGCCCGTAAACAATGTTAAGTTCCGACGGGCTGCCGGCAACGGCCCGCAGCAGCCACTCCCGCCACTCCCGCGCCTCGTCGAGATATCCAGCGTTGAGCAGAGATTGCAGCGTCAAGGTCGCGTCGCGTACCCAACAAAAACGATAATCCCAGTTTCGCACGCCGCCCAGTAATTCGGGCAATGAAGTGGTGGGTGCCGCGACGATGCCACCCGTAGGAAGGAATGTCAGGGCCTTCAGAGTGATTAGCGAGCGCAGCACCGCATCCCGCCATTTACCTTGATAAGTGCAGCGATCCGACCACTCCCGCCACCACTTTTCCGTTTTCTGAATCGCCGCGCCAACATTCACCGGCTTGGGTTCAGTCTGGTGCGAGGGATACCAGGTGAGATCGAATGAAACCTCCTGTCCTTCCGAGACGGTAAACTCCGCCTCCGTCTTCATGTTTTCCCCATGAAGCGGGACATCCGACCGCAGCCGAATCATGTCGGGACCAGCGATGGCGGAAATTCCATTCCCATTCCGCCGCACCCACGGCACGACGGACCCATAATCGAATCGGATGATCAATTCGAATTTCATAAGGATCTGCCCGCGTGTGCCCGTCACCACACGCAGAAGTTCGGGCATTCCAGTGCGCGGGATCATGCAATCGACCAGAGTTGCCGATCCGTTCTCGGTCTCAAATTCCGTCTCCAGAATCAGAGTGCCTTCTCGATACCGCCGCCGAATCGCGCGGATCGGCTCAGCCGGCGTGATGGACCAATGCCCATTTTCAGCGGTGCCGAGCAGGGCGGCGAAACAAGCGGGGGAATCGAAATGCGGAAGACAAAACCAATCGATGGATCCTTGTTTTGAAACCAAGGCGGCGGTGTGGCAGTCGCCGATCATCGCGTAATCTTCAATCGGGATGGACAGGAAACTCCCTCCAGGAAATCGGATCGGCAGAGCCCATATTTTCTCACAGAAGTTTACACGCTCCCGGACTGCGGAAGGCTCGGGAATGCGCGCAGTAACGAGGGCGAAGCGGCGCTTCACCGCCGCGTAAAGCGCCCGGAATCGCGCCTCCGACTCATCCTTATCATTTCTCCCGCATCAGATTATCCGTAGAATCTTCCTCAGGACTCGAAGGTGACAATGGTGACAATAATGAAGATAGAATCATGGCGCCGTGCGTGCACTCATAAACTCCTGCTGGCGGCCCTTGTGTTTTTGCCCGCTTCCCTGCTTGCCGAACCGCTCACGCTTCACCAGGCAGTGGAACTGGCCCTGGAACACTCCACAGGCGTGGACATCGCTGCCGCCGATCAGCAGCACGCATCAGCTGGCTACCGCGAACTGCGCAACAGCTACATACCTCAGCTGAATGCCGGAGCGGGACTTGGCTGGTCCGATGGCTTTCCCCTGAGCCTGGAAAACTCCGCTCCTTCGCTATTCAACCTCACCGCGCAATCGGCGCTCCTCAATCCGGCGCTGAGAGATTTTATTCACGCCACGCAGTCCGACGTCACCGTCAGCAAGTTGCACATCAAAGACCAGCGCAATCAAATTATTCAAGATACGGTGCTGAGCTACGCTGAGCTCGCTAAATGGGCGCGGCGTTTGAGTGGACTGCGCGAGGCCGAGGCTGCTGCACTGGAGATGCAAACGGCAGTGGCACAGCGGATCAAGGAAGGCGTGGACAGCGAAATGGACGGCACCAAGGCTCGCTTATCGGTGGCGCGGGTGCGTTTGCGCCTGGCTGAGGCTAGCGGCGCTTCAGATGTTCTCCGCGAGCATCTTTCCCGGCTAACGGGAATTCAGACAGCTTCCATCGAGATCGACTCTGAGTCCATGCCCGCTCTTCCTGCAGTCGAACCGCAGGCAGATTCTCGGGATTCCTTAGACAAGGCCGCAGACTCGAACCCAGCGGTCGAGGCTGCGGTGGAACACGCGCGCGCGCAATACCTGCGCGCGAAGGGAGAACACAGGTCCTTGTGGCCGAGTATGGACTTTGCCGCGCAGTACGCCAACCTCGCCACTTACAATAATTATCAAAAGTTTTATATAAAGAATACCTTTCAGCCCAACAACCTTACCATCGGCGTGGCCCTCCACTTCCCTTTCTTTAACTTCGCCCAGCATGCGCGCGTGCAGGAAGCAGAATCCGACGCGTTCAAAGCGAGGAAGCAGGCGGAAGCCGCGCGCAATCAGGTTTCCGAAGAAACCTTGCGTCTGCAGCGCTCCGTCACACAAATGGAGGCTGCGCATGACGTAGCGGAACTGGAGTATGAGATCGCACAGAAAAATGTCGCAGCCGTTCAGACTCGTATGGACTCCTCCACCGCCAACCTTCACGACCTTGACGACGCCCGCTCGCAAGCCACTGAACGTTTCATTTCATTCCAGGACGTCACCTTCGAACTGGAGCGCAGTCAGGTTCAGTTGCTGCGCGCTACCGGAGAATTGGAAAACTGGGCTTTGGGCAGCAAATAGGGTGTGCCCTAGTGGTATGAACATCAGGTTCCTCACCTGGCCTTTGGCCCGGTTCGGAATGACAAAGATTCATTGGTTATCGAGAGCCTAGCTCCCGGTAAGCGGACTTCAATGCCTCTTTTCACCCATTCACTGCATCAAACCCTGTATTGGACGATGAACCTGCATAAATACTGCTTTTCCAACACATTGGCGCTATGCGGATGGTAAAATAAGTACTCACCTACTATGCCTCTTAAAACACTATTTTTGAACCCTCCTTCTTTTGAAAACTTTGACGGGGGCGCCGGTTCCCGTTGGCCCGCCACCCGCGAGATTGAGTCCTATTGGTACCCGGTTTGGCTGGCTTATCCAACCGGGATGCTCGAAGGAGCGCGGCTGCTGGATGCGCCGCCGCACCACATTTCGGCCGAACAAACGATTGAAATTGCCAAGGATTATGAGTTTCTGGTGTTGTTCACCTCGACTCCCGGCTTCCCTGGCGATATTGGTTTGGCTAAGGCCATCAAGACGGCAAACCCGAAAATCAAGATTGCTTTTGTCGGGCCGCACGTCAGTGTGTTGCCGGAGAAGTCATTGCGGGACTGTCCCGCGATCGATTTCGTGGCGCGTAAGGAGTTTGATTACGCCGTAGTCGATTACGCCAAAGGCAAGCCGCTGGAAGACATTCCCGGTATTTCGTTCCTGAAAGATGACAAGGTCGTACACACTCCGGATGCGCCGCAGATTCAGGATCTGGATGCATTGCCGCACGTGACCGATATCTATAAACGCGATCTCGACGTTACCCGTTACAACGTTCCGTTCCTGTTGAACCCATACGTCTCGCTTTACACCACGAGGGGCTGCCCGGCACAATGTACCTTCTGCCTGTGGCCGCAGACTTTGAGCGGACATCCGTGGCGCAAGCGCTCCACCGACGACGTTGCCGCTGAAATGGCGAAGGTGAAAGCCTACTGGCCGGAAGTGAAGGAATTCTTTTTTGACGACGATACCTTTAACATCCAGAAGGCTCGCACGATCGAATTGTGCGCCAAACTGAAGCCACTCGGCCTGACGTGGTCCTGCACCTCGCGAGTGACTACTGACTTCGAAACTTTGAAGGCGATGAAAGAGGCGGGATGCCGGCTGCTCATCGTGGGATATGAATCCGGCGATCAGCAGATTTTGAAGAACATTAAGAAGGGCGCCACCGTGGAACGCGCTCGCCAGTTCACCAAAGATTGCCACAAGCTGGGGCTGGTCGTCCATGGCGATTTCATCATGGGTTTGCCGGGCGAGACGCACGAGACCATTAACAACACGATTGCTTTCGCAAAAGAGCTGGATGTGGAGACCATTCAGGTTTCCGTGGCTCATGCTTACCCCGGCACCGAGCTTTACGATTACGCTGTGAAGAATGGATTCATGGTGGGCGATAACAAGATGGTGGATGAAGGCGGCCACCAGCTGGCGCACATTCAATATCCGGGGCTGCCCGCGGATGACATTCTTTCCGCCGTGCACCGTTTTTACGACGAATATTATTTCCGGCCGAAGGCTGTGTTCCGCATTTTGAAGAAGGCGGCATTCGACAGCAATGACCGCAAGCGCCTGTACAAAGAAGCGAAGACGTTCCTAAAGCTGCGCTCGCAACGCAACAAACTGGTGAAGCAGCACAGCGATGAGGCAGCCGAACTGGCCAAAGCCTGATTCGCACCGAGTAATAAAGGTATTCACCACGGAGACACAGAGGCACGGAGAAAAGCTTTTATTGTTTTTTATTTTCTCTGTGACTCCGTGTCTCCGTGGTGAAAAAGTTTTATAGATAAAACCGGTTCAACCAGTGCGGCACCTTCTAAACTTCCCGTGAACTTTCGCAAGTATCTTGTGC
>JBAPQU010000148.1:0-7595 GCA_049280795.1 Candidatus Sulfotelmatobacter sp. | reverse complement strand
CCGATAAACCTGGCTTCGACAGACCGCGCTGGACTGGTAGAGGCGATGGATGAAGTAAAGCGTGCACTCGAAATCGCCGAACAGATTCCGTTTCGGTTTCTGATACAGCATCTTGGACTGCCAAACGAGAGTTTCAGCGAGAAGAAGTTCGAATCGGCGATGACCTCTATTGAGCACTTGCGCGCTTTTGCCAAGCCGCTGGGCGTGCGCATCCTGCTGGAAAATATTCCTAACGAACTTTCGACGCCCGAAAGATTGATGGAAATGATTCACACCGCGCACTTTGACGATGTCGCAATTTGCTTCGACTTTGGGCATGCTCACATCATGGGTTCGATCCCCGAAGCTTTCGAGATTGTGCGCAAGCACATCTGCTCGACACATGTTCACGACAATAACAAAGTCCAGGATTCCCACCTGTGGCCGGGACAGGGAACAATCGACTGGAAAGAAGCGATGGAATTGCTTCGCTCCGCGCCTCAGACTCCGCCATTGTTGCTGGAGCTGGGAGAAGACGAAAAGATAAATCCGCTGGAAAAATTGCGAGAGACGTTTGACAAGCTGGAGGGGGCCTAGAAATTGAGCGATTGGGTGATTCAGTAATTTGGAAATTTGAAAAGCCCAAGGCAGTGGGATGTGAAAAAAATTGCCCAATGACCCGATCGCCCAATTGCAAAATCATCTTATGTCTTCACCTGTAACAACTATTGCTGAAATCGGAAAGCACGAAGGGCAGACGGTAACGCTGCGCGGCTGGCTCTATAACCTGCGCGAGAGCGGGAAGTTGTTGTTCCCGCAGTTTCGCGACGGCTCGGGCGTGATTCAGGGCGTGGTGCCGAAGAACGCGGTCACGCCGGAAGTCTTCGAGGCGATCAAGACGCTCACCCAGGAATCGAGCGTGATCGTGGAAGGCAAAGTTCGCGCCGATAAGCGCGCGCCCGGCGGCTACGAACTCGATGTGGTCAACGTGCAGGTAGTGCAGCGCGTGCCGGAATCCGACCCCTATCCCATTACGCCGAAAGAACACGGCACAGAGTTCCTGATGGAGCACCGGCATCTCTGGGTGCGATCACAGCGTCAGGCTTCGATCCTGCGGGTACGTGCGGAGATCATTAAAGCCGTCCGCGATTTCTTCGACGAGCGCGGCTTCACACTAACCGATCCGCCCATTCTCACTCCCGCGGCCTGCGAAGGGACCAGCACACTTTTTCCTGTCGATTATTTTGAGGAGCAGGCATACCTCACGCAATCTGGTCAGCTTTACATTGAAGCCACGGCCATGGCACTGGGCAAGGTGTATTCGTTCGGCCCAACATTCCGCGCGGAGAAATCGAAGACACGCCGTCACCTCACCGAGTTCTGGATGGTTGAGCCAGAAATTGCCTACGCCGAACTCGATGACTTAATGGATCTTGCCGAGGGGCTGATCAGCTTTGTGGTGAAGCGCTGCCTGGAGCGGAGGCGAGTCGATCTTCAGGCAATCGGCCGCGATATTTCCAAACTCGAAAAAATCGAAGCTCCGTTTCCGCGGATCAGTTATGACGATGCCGTGAAGAATTTGCAGGAAGGGCACGCGAAAGGCGCGCTGGAAGCGAAGTTCGAGTGGGGCGGCGACCTCGGCTCTCCCGATGAAACTTATCTCTCGGCACAGTTCGACAAGCCGGTGATGGTCCATCGATATCCGGCGAAGGTGAAGGCTTTCTATATGGAGCCAGATCCACAACGGCCCGAGTTAGCCTTGTGCGTTGACGTGCTGGCGCCGGAAGGTTACGGCGAAATCATTGGCGGCTCGCAGCGTATGGCTTCGCACGATTTGCTGGTGCAGCGTATCCATGAGCACGGATTACCGGAAGAAGCGTTCAAGTGGTATCTGGATTTGCGCAAATACGGTAGCGTGCCGCACAGCGGCTTCGGCATGGGCATCGAGCGCGCCGTGGCCTGGATCTGCGGGCTTGAGCATGTGCGGGAAACAATCCCGTTCCCGAGGATGCTGAATCGGCTGTACCCATGAAGAATTGAGTGATTGGGCAATTGTGCGATTGGGCAATTTAAGCAGCACAGCCGCCATTCGGTTTTCAATTGCCCAATCACCCGATCGCCCAATGGCAAAATCAATATGACCACCCTAAGCACAACGAACATTGCCCCCAAGAAGATTCGCGTGATCGGCGTGCCGCTCGATCTGGGCCAGTCCCGCCGTGGCGTCGATATGGGTCCCTCCGCTGTTCGCGTTGCCGGACTCGAAGCGCGGTTGGAGGCATTGGGACACGAGGTAGAAGATGGCGGCAACGTTGCCGTGGCCATTCCGGAGCAGAAAAAAGAAGGCGACACTCACGCCAAATATTTGAAGGAAATCACCGCGACGTGCACCAAGCACGCGGAGCTGGTAGTTAAGACGCTCGAAGCGGGGAAAATTCCACTGGCGCTCGGCGGAGATCACTCGATGGCCGCCGGCACAGTGTCTGGCGTGGCGGAATTTTATCGCCGCCACAACCAACATATCGGACTCATCTGGATCGACGCGCATACCGATATCAATACGCCCGAAACTTCGCCGAGTGGCAATGTGCATGGCATGCCACTGGCTGCGCTAATGGGATTGGGTCCGCCGGAGCTGACCAACATCTTCGATTTTTCTCCCAAAGTAAAACCGGAGAACTGTGTGCTGGTCGGCGTGCGCGACATTGATGCGATTGAGAAAGAAAATGTGCGCCGCACCGGCATCGGCGTCTTTACCATGCGCGACATCGACGAGCGCGGTATGCGTACGGTGATGGAAGAAGCTCTGCGCATGGCCGGACGCGGTACCGCTGGCTATCACATTTCGCTCGATATGGACTGGATCGATCCCGAGGACGCGCCCGGCGTGGGCACGCCAGTGCGCGGCGGCGCCACGTATCGCGAGGCACATCTCGCCATGGAAATCATTGCCGACCATGGACGCATGTTGAGCTTCGAGATCGTGGAAGTGAATCCCGTGATCGACGAACACAACCGTACCGCTGACTTGGCCGTCGAGTTGGCGCTCTCGGCGTTTGGGAAGAAGATTCTCTAAGAGTTTATGAAAAAGCTTCGAGTCGGAATTCTTTTCGGCGGGCGCAGCGGCGAGCACGAAGTTTCTCTGCTCTCGGCTGCTTCGGTTCTCAACGCCATCGACAAAGACAAGTACGAAGTCGTGCCCATCGGCATTACCAAGGACGGGCGCTGGCTGACTGCGGCGGATGCGGAGAACCTTTTGCAGGGCAAGCTCGTCATCGAGCCGCGCCACTTGCGTGCCGGAGATCCTGACATCACTCAGCCCGCCGCGGTGCTCGCTCGCGGAGAGTCCGTGGTGGTGCCGCCGGAGCCCGTACACCGACAGAGCGGGCTCGTGCCTTTTCAAACGGATGCTGCACTCACCCGCCGTGCCAGCGACCGCGCCATCAACGTGGACGTGATTTTCCCCGTGCTGCACGGCACCTTCGGCGAAGACGGAACGATTCAAGGTCTGCTCGAACTGGCCGACATCGCTTACGTAGGCGCAGGGGTGCTGGGCTCGGCTGCGGGCATGGACAAGGACATTATGAAGTCATTGTTCATCGCCGCGGGTCTGCCTATCGTGAAGCACGTCACGATTCTGCGTAGCGCGTGGGAGGACGATCCGAAGAAAGTTCAGAAGTTTGTCGAGAGTAAGCTGAAATATCCTGTTTTCGTGAAGCCGGCGAATCTGGGATCATCGGTGGGGATTAGTAAGGCGCACAATCGCAAAGAACTCGGCCCTGCCATCGAGGAAGCCGCGAAGTTCGACCGCAAAATTGTGATCGAGCAAGGCGTGGGCGGAAAGAAAAATAAAGCGCGTGAGATCGAATGCTCAGTGCTGGGCAACGACGAGCCAGCCGCGTCGGTCCCTGGCGAAATTGTTCCGGTCAAAGAGTTCTACGACTACAACGCCAAGTATCTCGACGAAGGCTCCGATCTGATCATTCCCGCGAAGCTCACCAAAGCGGAGACGAAAAAGGTGCAGGAACTCGCCGTGTCGGCCTTTCAGGCGGTGGATTGCTCCGGCCTGGCGCGCGTGGATTTTCTGATGGAACCAGGTTCCGGAGGCACGCGGAAGATTTATCTGAACGAGATCAACACCATGCCCGGATTCACGGCGATCAGCATGTATCCCAAGCTGTGGGCCGCGTCCGGACTCGATTATGCCGACCTCATCGATCGCCTGATTCAGTTGGGGCTCGAGCGGCACGCCGATAAGCGGAGGAATCAGTACAGCCGGTAGACGGTGCTCGCGGTAAGATGAAAGAGCACCTTCGCCAAATGTCATAACCATGGCTGGTAATCGCCTACAGTATCTCAGCGCCAACGATTGGACCTTGATCAGGGCCAAGTCCGTGCGACGTACTTTTAAGCTGGGCGAAGAGATCATTCGGCAAGGCGCTCTATCGGAAAGCATTTTTATTATTCGCAAAGGCGAAGCATCCGTCGAGCTGGCGGGAACGAATTCGCGAGCAATCGTGGCGACGCTGGGAACAGATGACATCTGTGGCGATATCGCCTTCCTCGAAAAAGGCCGGGCCTCAGCCGCAGTGATTGCTAAAGATATAGAGGTCGAAGTCGACGAGGTCAAAGCGGACGAACTGCGCGAAATCTTCGAGGCTTTTCCCCGGCTGGCTTCGCGCTTCTATCAATCGATGGCGATGATTCTCGCGCAGCGGCTGAAGGATACCTCCAGAGAGCTGGCGCGGGAAATGGCGCTCCACGATCGGCGCGGCTAGATCGAAAGCGAAAGCCTATCACTCTTCCAACCTAAATTTTTAACTCCCGATATCTTTACGGTGTCGCCACCAGAGGCAGCTCAATAAAGCTTGCCTGCCCGGGCGCGTGGTATACGCGTTGCGTAGCCTTGCGGTAATCTCCCGGCTTCGCCCAGAAAATATTCGGGACAAAACTCTGCGGGTTGCGGTCGTACAGCGGGAACCAACTGGATTGAACTTGCACCATGATGCGATGGCCGGGCAAGAAAACATGGTTGGCTGTGGGAAGATCGAAGCGATAAAGGAGCGGCTGATCCGGGACGATCGCTTTCGGCGTAGCCAGGCTCTCGCGATAACGTCCGCGGAAAATATCGGCAGAGATCATCAGCTGGTACCCACCCATCTTGTGGTCGCCTGCTACTTCGTCGGGATAAACATCGATCAACTTCACCACCCAATCTGAATCAGTGCCGCTGGTGGAAGCCAGCAGATTCGCAACCGGCTGTCCGCTGATCTTCATGGGCGCAGTCAGCACGTCGGAAGTGAACACCACCACATCGGGACGCCCGGAAGCTTCGCGCTGATCGTCAACCAGCCATCGCGACCACGTGAGCTCCTCGGTATAACCCATGGGTTGAATGGGACGCGCGCGAAACGGTACGGGCTTGGCCGGGTCGGAGATGTATTCGTCGAACGCGGCATCGCCAGCTTTGGGCGCGTTCAGGCTTAGCTTGAGACCAGCATTCAGATAGAGCGGGGTCGGGTGAATCGCGCATCCGCTGGCGCAACCAGCCGGCCAAGTCGGCAGACGACGCCACATATTCGTTCCGGTTTCAAAGGCGGTGACGGGCGCGACGTCGGTCTTCGGCGCACCGTCTTTAGGATTTCCGTCTTTTAAATATTTATCCAGAAACGGCCGCAGAATTTCTTCGCGAAAGTAGAGCCCGGTATCGCTGTTGAACTTTATCGGCCCAAGCGAGCTGGCATCATCGATTTCCTGTCCGTGATGCCAGGGTCCGAGCACAAAAAATAATTTGTCGTTGTTGGTACCTGCAGCTTTAAGCGCTTTGTAAACTGCAGGGGCGCCGTAAATATCTTCCTGATCCCACAGGCTGGCCACCAGCATGGTCGGCACTTTCAGCGGCTGCGTCGCGAGGATGCGGTCCATCGCCTGATCCCGCCACCATTCATCGTAGCTGGGATGTTCCAGAACTTTTCTCCAGAAGCCGACCTGCTCGAGACCGTGGCGGCGTCCCAGTTCGCCAGCCGAACCTGCTTCCATGAAAACGTCATAGTCGTCAAAGTGGTCCGTCCACCACGTGGTGTCGTTCGAGCGCGTCGCCTCCTGGTCATAGATGTAGCCCATGTTCTGCTGGCGGAAAGCGCCGTAGTGAAACCAATCGTCGCCCATCCAGCCATCGACCATCGGATTCATGGGTACGGCAACCTTCAGCGCCGGATGCGGATTCACCAAACCCATCAGCGCGGTGAATCCGTCGTAGGAAATGCCGAGGATTCCGACCTTGCCGTTGCTCTCGGGAACGTTCTTCACCAACCAGTCGATGGTGTCATAAGTATCGGTGGCGTGGTCGACGGGCGTGGGATTCAGCGGGCCGTGCAGCGGGCGGTTCATCACGTAATCGCCCTCGGAGCCGTATTTGCCGCGCACGTCCTGCACGACGCGAATGTACCCGCCTTCGACGATTACGTCGGTCGCATTGTCATAGCCATTCAGAATCGGGCCAAGGTGTGCGCTTTCGGCGTGGCTGGTCAGTTGAGTGGCACTGTAGGGAGTTCGCGTGAGCAGGATCGGGGCGCCTTTTGCGCCCTTCGGAAGAATGATCACGGTGTGCAGCTTCACACCATCGCGCATGGGAATCATCACATCGCGCTTGACGTAGTCGAAGCTGGAGGTGACGGGCGTGAACGTGGCCGGAGTTTCGCTGGGCAGGGCGGGAGATGCAGTTTGCGCGGAACAAAGGTTGCCGAGCAAGAGAGCGACAGTAATGACGAGAATTGTTGGACGAAAGTGAAACATCGTAGACCGCAAGCCTTTTTGCCAAACTTCAACATTCGCTCCCAGTTTCCCCATGCTCACCTCGCGAATGAAGTGTACCGATGCGGAGCGATTGGAACAACTGGCGCGTGGTTTCGGCCTCACCGGGGAAGTTCAAGGCAGGTTCTCCAAAATGGTTTCGTGGAGGTTGGTGGAGGCGATTTGCAGCGCGTAGAGCATCAGGCTGGCGGTTTTGCGCTCGATTTTTCCAGCGGCCAGCAGGCGCATGACCTGGGTGAGCGCGACCTGGATGGAGCTGGCGTCCTTGAGGAGAGGCAGAGTGAAGGGCGGGTTGTGGCTGTTGCGGGCCTGGTCGGCATTGAGGGCGAGCAGCTGTTCGTGCTGGCGCTTGTGGTTGTAGCAGTAGCGGTGGTGGCGCATGGCGGGCGATCCGCACTGAGCGCCATCCACCATGATGTGCATACATTGGACGGGCAAACGAACCATGATGACCTCCTACCCTATACGTCTCGGGGCTGTGCAATCTGCGGGTTAGCGGGATTTTGCGATTTAGTCTCCGGGCTGCAATCAGTTAGGGGCAAAGTCTTGAGCCGTAGTGGGTTCGCGGTACGAGATGCACCACTTTCTTTTGAGCTATGAAATTAGTATGCGGTATTGCGGAAAGCTAGGCAAGGTTAGGTGAACTGTACGGATGTGGAAAAAGGCGAGAGCGAAGGACCGTATAGTTGGGGAGCGGCGTCAAAAGCCACGCGGTTGAGAGTTGGGGACTCCCACCTTTTGCGAAGGGCGCAAAAGGCGGGCTACCTGTGATCTTTCAACACGTTGTCCATTCGACCAAAACC
>JBAPQU010000147.1:0-10468 GCA_049280795.1 Candidatus Sulfotelmatobacter sp. | reverse complement strand
GGAATTGCAGAATGCCATAAATTACCTCACGCCAAGCAGTGTAATACAGGGTGGCGGGAGTATACCTCAGATGGGATAGGAAGGAACGCCGATTGAATCTAGTTCCACAGCCGTGTCGCGTAGTCCGTCATAGTGAGTCCAAGCAACAGGAAGAGAAAGAACAAAGCCGCGACCACGACGACCTTGGTGAGCTTTTCGCTGGCGTTCCAGACATGCATAAAGAAGAGAGCGACCAAAGTTGCCTTGAAGGTTGCAATACCCAAGGCAACTGCGGCGTTGAAGCGGCCGAGTTCGATGAAGGCTGCTTTGTAAGTAATGTAAGTACACAGCAGCAGCACGGCCCAGATGCTGAAGTACATTTTCAGCGGCGATTTTGCATGTTCAGACATAAATAAGCCTCAGGCGATAACAAGCCTCACGGGTGCCGGTCGATCAAGTAGAGCAAGGGGAACAGGAATATCCAGATAATGTCGACGAAATGCCAGTACAGCCCGCCAATCTCGACGGGAGTGTGCCACTCCGGTGTGAATCGCCCCTTCCACGCCATGATGAAGAGCCAGGAAAAAATACCGAGGCCAATAATCATGTGCAGCGCATGCAGACCGGTCATGACGAAATAGAGAGTGAAGAAAATCTGCGCGTGGCGCGGATTGGCAAACTGACCGGGATGCCCTGGGATGGGTACGTTTTCGAAACTGAAAGAAGCGCCGGGAACGTGATGCTCGACAAATTTATCTTTGTATTCGACCCCCTTGATGCCGAGAAAGACGAGACCGAGCAGCATGGTAATTCCGAGCATGACAATCAACAGGGTTCGTCGCGCCGTCTGCGCGGCCCAAACGGCAAGAACTACGGTCAAACTGCTGCAGATGAGAACGGCGGTATTGGTAGCGCCAAGAGTCGCGTCGATGGACTTGCTGGCCGCGCCGAAATCTCCAAAATACCAGCGGCGATAAATCAGGTAAGCGCAGAACAGGCCGCCAAAGAACATGACTTCAGTGGCGAGGAAGACCCACATGCCCAGGCTGGCGGCGTCACGCTGCTGTTGCTCGTCCGCGAAGTGGTGCAGGAGGGCCGGGTTGTGCGCTTCGTGAACGGCTGTTGCGTAACTATCGGGCAACGGGGGCCTCCTCCTTATGAGGTGCGTCCAACTCCTCGTAGTTGTAAGCTTCCCAGGTCACGACGGGTTCCTCGTCAAAGTTGAAAGTCGGTGGCGGGGAGGCTGTCTTCCATTCGAGCCCAGCCGCATTCCACGGATTGTCAGGTGCAGGCTTGCCGTAACGCATCGACCAGAGGAAATAGAGCATGGGCAGCAGGTATCCGACGCCGAGGACGGTTGCGCCCGCAGTCGATAAGACGTTGAGAACCTGGAATTCTGGCATGTGGCTGTAATCGTAATAGCGCCGAGGCATGCCCATGTAACCGAGCAGGAATTGCGGGAAGAATGTGAGATTGAAACCGATGAAAACGATCAGCGCAGCCAGGCGCGCCCAACCTTCGGGATAAAGGCGCCCGGAAATTTTGGGCCACCAGAAATGCATGCCGCCGAGGTATCCCATCACCGCGCCTCCGACCATGATGTAGTGGAAGTGAGCAATGACGAAATAGGTGTCGTGGACGTGGACATCGATGCCCAATGCCGCGAGGAATAACCCGGTAAGGCCGCCCATGGTGAACAGTCCGAGGAAGCCGAAGGCGTAGAGCATAGGCGCATCGTAGTGGATGGAGCCCTTGTACAGAGTTGCCGTCCAGTTGAAAACTTTGATAGCGGAAGGCAGGGCAACCGCGTAGCTCAAGAAAGAAAATACGAGCGCGGAATAGACAGAAATCCCCGCGACAAACATGTGATGGGCCCAGACGAGGAAACCGAAGACCGCGATCGCAATGGACGAAAATGCCACGAAGCTGTAACCGAAGATGCGCTTGCGAGAAAAACAGGCAATGATTTCAGTGACGACGCCCATCGCGGGCAGAATCATGACGTAGACGGCAGGATGGGAATAAAACCAGAACAGATGCTGAAAAAGGAGCGGGTCGCCGCCCAGCCGTGGATCGAAGATGCCTAGATGCAGGACACGTTCCACTGCCACCAGGACCATGGTGATGGCAATAACGGGGGTGCCAAGAAGAAAGATGATGCTGGTGGCATAGTGCGCCCAGATAAACAACGGCAGGCGCGACCACGTCATTCCCGGAGCGCGCAAGCGATGAATGGTCACGACGAAGTTGAGACCAGTGAGTATGGAGGAGAATCCGGCGACGAAGATGGCGAGCCCGGCTTCGACGACCCTGGTATTGGAAAAATTTGTGCTGAAGGGTGCGTAGAAGGTCCATCCCGTGTCGACACCGCCGCTCAGCATGCAGTGCATCATCATCAGGCCGCCGATGATGTAGAGATACCAGCTCAACAGATTGATGCGGGGGAAAGCCAGATCCTTGGCCCCGACCATCATGGGTACGAGAAAATTTCCCAGAACGGCGGGAATGGAAGGAATCAGGAAAAAGAACACCATCACCATGCCATGCATGCTGAAGAGCTTGTTGTAGGTATCGGCCTGCACCAGGTCGCCCGCCGGAGTGAGCAACTCAAGGCGGATGAGCAGGGCGAAGAAGCCGCCGATGAAAAAGAAGAACGTGATGGAGATGAGATACAGAAGCGCGATGCGTTTATGGTCGGTGGTGAGCAGCCAGGACCAGACGCCGTACTCCTTGTTTAAGTAATTTTCGCGTTCGGGTTGAGGCATCGGGGTCGGCATACCTATTGCACCTGGCTTCCGTTGGGCTGAGCATTGGATTGGGCTGGCGCGGCCGCGCTGGCACTGCTCTTATTCTTCTCGCTCGCATCACCCGGCTTGGCCGCGGAAATCGACTTGATATAGGCGATGAGAGCATTTACTTGTTCTTCGCTGACCAAGCCTTGGAATGTGGGCATGATGGGTTGAAATCCTTTGACCCGCCTCGCACCCGGATCGAGGATGCATTCGCGGACGTAGTTCTCGTCGGCGGTGACGGTGCGTCCGTCCTCGAGTTGCACTGGCTTGCCGAAGACTCCTTGCAGATTAGGACCGCGGCCCTGCGCGTCACTACGGTGGCATGTAGAGCAGCCGAGTTCCGAGAAAACCTTCTCGCCGGTGGCAGAGAGCGGACCAGTCGAACCGCCGTTGATCCACGCTTCATACTGAGCCGGTTCCTGCACGACGATGTCGCCGACCATGCCGGAGTGCTGGGTGCCGCAATACTGGGCACAGAATAGATGATAGACGCCGGGCTTGGTGGCGCGGAACCATTCCACTGTGTAGCGGCCGGGCAGCACGTCCTGCTTGATGCGGAAAGCGGGCACGTAGAAGCTGTGGATCACGTCCTGCGAGGTCATAATCAGTTTCACGTCACGTCCCACCGGAACGTGCAATTCGTTGATCTCGCGTTGACCTTCGGCGTGCTCCACCTTCCACATCCACTGTTTAGCCACGACATAGACTTCGGTCGCGTCGGCAGGTGGGATGCGCTCCCTGAAGAAGACTGCGGCGCCCCAGGCGAAAATCACCATAAAGATAAGGAATGGAATCGCACTCCAGGTAATTTCCAGCGCAGTGGAACCTTCAATCTGTTCGGCCCGAACTCCGGGACGGTGGCGGTACCGGGCGGCGAAGTAGATGATGCAGACGAAGATCAGGAGTGCCATCATCCCGGTGACGATGAGCAGGAAAATGTACAGAGCATCCACGCGACTCGCCATCGTGGAGGCCTGCTGCGGCCATAATGGAAAATTATTGAGCATACCCAGTCTTAGTTGGCCCAGTCTTCGTTGCGGTCACTGCCGCCTTCTTCCTGGTTATAGAGCGATCCAGCCGCCACAAGATGAACAGTAAACCGCCGAGCAGAAGGATCGTTGCGGCGCCTGCAACCCGCAGAATATTGCCAACCATGGCGCCATATTTTCCGGTCTCGGGATCATAGTGATAGCAATAAAGCAGCACCGCATCTACTGCATTGCCGATCTTGCCCTGCGAAGCCTCCACCAGCCCCATGCGCAAATCCTTGGGCGGAAAATCTATGCCGTAGAAGTAACGCGAGATGCGGCCCTGTGGCGTGAGCACCATGATGGCGGTGGCATGCGCGTACTGATTGGTCTTGGGATCGTACTGGTACTGGAAGCCGACAGCTTTAGTGAGCGCGTTAATCGAATCCGGCTGGCCGGTCAGAAAATGCCAGCCCGCAGCAGCATTGGCGCGGCCGTAGCGTTTGACGTAGTCGATCTTCTTGGCAGCGGCCATCTCGGGAGTTTCGCGCGGATCGAAGCTCACCGTAACCACATCAAATTCATTGCCCACATCGAACTTCACCAGGCGCATAGCGCTGGCGAGTCCGGCCAGAGCCTCGCCGCACAACATGGTGCAGTTGTAATAAACGAGGTTTAGGATGAGCGGCTTGCGACCGAAGTAATCTCCGAGTTTCACCGTCTTCCCGGTGTCGTCGCGAAAAGTGAGATCGGGCGGCACCTGCGCATCCAGGCGTTGCTCGATGCCAACGTTCTCCAGTCTCGGCGGCCGCGTGTTGGCCGGAGGAGACATCACGCCGTTATTCATCTGCGCAACTGCGGAAGTCGCCAGCAGCGTGAGCGCCAACAGGGCGCATACTGCAGAAATCGAAATATTGCGCTTACTTCTCACTTCTTCTCACCCTTCTTGCGGACTCGGGGCTCGCCGTTTCGAGCGTCGCTGATTCGATCAGTCGCTCCCGCCGTCGCGGCAGCCATAACGCCAGACGCACCTTGTGGACGCACCGGAAGACCGCGCTCCACCAATAAATCCATGGCACGCTCGATGGGGATGCGCACGGTTCCGGCCTTCTCATCGACCCAGCCGTAACTGTCGAGCAGATCGTCTTCCCGCGTGCGAATCTGGTTCAACTGATTGCGCTCATCCGTCTCCAGCCGCGGGTTTGGAAACGTCTTTTCCGCGTATTGCTCATACTCAGCTCTGGTGTTGAGTTCCGGCTTGGGCACATTCGCCACAAGCGGACTCACAACGGATTGGTTCGCCCTGTCCCGCTTATCGAGAAACTTATAAACCCCAACCAGGATCACAGAGGCCAGCACTGTGGCCACCGCCAGGCTCAACAAGAAATAAAGAATGCCGGACACCTGCAAATCCCGGTGTTCGAAGTTCCCGTTCTTGTTTTCGTGTTGGGTCTGCTTGCTCATCGCTTGTTGGTCATTTCTATTTCTATTTACACATGCCCTATTTACACATGTCGTCTTTAAGCGTGCATTTCGTGCGCCGGTTGCAAAACTTCGTGCGCATCCTGGTCATAAGCCGGCAGAAGAGGCAGAGAAGCCAGGTTGCGGAAAAAATACCAGAGCCAGATTCCACCGATGGCGATGGGCACAACTACGTCGGCCAGGGTGAGAACGATGGTTTTGGAAAAATTCGGTTCGATGATCCAAAAAAGATCGGCGTAGCGCATCACCATTAACCCAACTGCGACCCAAACCAGTTTTCGAATATCGCGCTTGAAGGGGCGCGAGAGCAGTATTGCAAAAGGGATGGCAAAGTGGAACAGCACCAGAGCCAGCCCAATCAAGCCCCAGCCGCCACTCAGGCGCTTCAGATAGAAAGTGATCTCCGAGGGCAGGTTCCCGGCCCAGATAATGAGCCACTGCGAGAATGAGAAATACGCCCATACCATGATGAATGTCAGCATCCACTTCCCATGGTCGTGGACGAAGGAGGGCGTCAGCATCTCCGACATCGGCTTGTAGTTGAACAGTATGCGCTCAACCACCACTGCGAAACACATGGCGGAGAGCACTTCGCCGATGAGGATGACCAGGCCGAAGATGGTGGAGATCCAACTGGGATCGAGCGACATGATCCAGTCGATGGCGGCGAAAGAGATGGTAAATGCGTACAGGATGAGCCCTGGGCCGGCGACGGCCTTGAAGCGATGGCTGTTGTCGGGAGCGCCCGCGTGGTCGGTTTGCTTCGACCATTTCGACAATAAAAATGACAACAAATTCCAGATGGCGAAATAAATGACGGCGCGAATGATGAAGCCGTTCACCGTGAGGTAGCTCTGCGTGATTTGTTCGAGGTGCTCGCGCAGATGTTTGTCTTGAACATTGCTGAGGGGCTGCGCCCAGATGTAGAGGCGATGAATCCCGAAGAGGAGCGGCACGAACAGCACCGCAAGCAGCGGCAGAGTGCGCATGGCCGCTCCCAGGATGCGGCGAATGACCGTGCCCCAGCCGCCACCGGTGAGGTGGCGGATCATGAGAATCGCCATGGAACCGAGGGCCACGCCCAGCCAGCACATGAAGCCGAGCAGATATGCGCGATAAAACTCTTCGGGACGAGTAAAGGCCAGGACAGCCGAGATCGCAGCGAAGACGACGCCGACGATGAGCGAGCGCTGAGAGATCTTTCTTACGACCGGCGGCGCCGTCAAATCGAGATGTGGAGTAGTGGCGGCGCTCATTTCTGTCCCTCTGATTTCGAATTGGCCTCGGAAGCAGCTTCAGGCGCGATTACCGGCAGGGTCGCGCCGGAACCGGGCTCGCCTCGGAATTTCGGAGGCTGCGATGGAATGGCCTGTCCGCTGGGCACATCCGCCCGCGTCGCATTCTGACTCAATTGCAGCGCCCGCACGTAGGCCACGATGGTCCAGCGGTCCCGCGGAGGAATCTGCGAAGCGTAATCGGGCATAATGCCGAAGCCGCTGGTGATCACATCGTAGAAGTAACCGAGCGGCGCTTTCTGCAGACGCTCGATGTGATAAGACGGTGGCTGGCGCGCGAAACCGCGAGACGGGATAAAGCCGTTGCCGTCGCCGACACGCGAGTGACAAGGAGCGCAATAAATATTGTAGCGCTCGCGTCCTCGCTCCAGAACTTCTTTGGTCACGGGAAACGGCATGTAGTTGCCGGGATTGTTGCCTATTTTCCCGGTGTAGAAATAACTGTCTTCGTGCAACTGGCCTCGGGCCACTGTGCCTTCGACGGGCGGGCGCTCGGAGCGCTGGTCGGCGAAGAAGTCGCTGCGGGAGAACGGATTCTGCTTCGGCTGCACGTGCATATCGAGGCGGCAGCCGGAGGTAAGCATAACCGCCAGCAGCATCAGTACGACCAATAAACCGTCGAGCGACGCTCGACCGGACAGCCGATGGCGGCTGTCCCCACATGGAATTTGGCGGAGGCGCGGCATTCTAGCTGGGCACCTCCGAAATGGAACGTGGCTGCAGTCCTTGAAGAAAATCGCGCGTTCCGGCCGGATCGTACTTGGGATCGGAAGAAAACACGATCAGAAAAAACCGGTCTTTGGAAGCCATCGCGAAGCGAGGCACGTTAAATACGGGATGATATGGCATAGGCAAGCCGTTTAATGCGAGCATGCCAAACAAAGCAAAGATGCCCCCGAATAAAACGGTCATTTCAAAAGTGATGGGGATAAAGGCCGGCCAGGAATGGTAGGGCCTGCCGCCCACATTGATGGGATAGGCAATGGCGGCGCACCAGTATTGCATGAGGTAGCCGGTAAGGCCGCCGATGATCCCGCCGATCAAGACGACTAGTGGGACTTCATCGTGGTGGAAACCAATTTCTTCCGCCAGGCCTTCGATGGGGAACGGGCTATAGGCGTCGATCTTTTTGTACCCCGCCTGGAAGGTTCGGCGGGCAGCCGTCAACAGAGCCGTGGGCGAATCGAACTCCGCCATGATGCCGTAGATAGGATCGCGTTTCATTTACTCCGCCGCCTCCGAAGCTTTCCCTTCCGCCTGGGGCAGAAGCGTACGTATTTCGAAGATGGAAATCATGGGCAGCAAGCGGCAGAACAGGAACATGCAAGCCAGGAAGAATCCCAGGGTGCCGATGAAGGTCATGAAATCCCAGCGCGTGGGGTAGTACATGCCCCATGAGGAATTAAGGAAGTCACGGCTCAGGCTGACGACAACGATGATGAATCGCTCCAGCCACATGCCGGTCAAGATCACGGCAGAAATCAGGAACAACCCCAACGGACTGGTGCGCAGCTTGCGAATCCAGAGAAGCTGAGGAATGACAATATTGCAGCTCAGCAGAGATAAATACCAGAACGCGTACGGCCCATGCACCCGGTTCCACAGGGTGAATGCATCGTAGCGATCGCCGCTGTACCAGCCCATAAAAGCCTCGATGCCGTAGCCATAGGCGACGATCAAGCCCGTGGCCAGCATCACTTTCGCCGAATTCTGCAGATGGCGCTCGGTGATGAAATCTTCCAGGCCATAGATTTTGCGGATAGGAATGGCGAGCATCAAGACCATCGCGAACCCGGAATAAATAGCGCCGGCAACGAAGTACGGCGGGAAGATAGTCGTGTGCCAGCCCGGGACGATGCCGATCGCAAAATCAAAACTCACCACGGTGTGAACCGAGAGCACCAGGGGCGTGGCTAATCCGGCCAGGAGGAGATAAGCCGTCTCGTAGCGGTGCCAGTGGCGTGCCGATCCGCGCCAGCCCATCGAGAGCATGCCGTAGATCATGCGAATCCAACGGTTTTCCGAGCGGTCACGCAGAGTGCCGAAATCCGGAATCAGTCCCATGAACCAGAACAGCGCAGATATGGTGGCGTAGGTGGAAACGGCAAATACATCCCACATTAAGGGGCTGCGGAATTGCGGCCACACCCCCATGGTGCTGGGATAAGGAAACAGCCAGTAAGCCAGCCAAGGCCGGCCGACGTGAAGCAGCGGGAAAAGGCCGGCGCAAGCCACGGCGAACAGCGTCATAGCTTCGGCGAATCGGTTGATGGAATTACGCCATGATTGGCGCAGAAGAAGAAGAATGGCGGAGATGAGCGTACCGGCGTGGCCGATTCCGATCCACCACACAAAATTTACGATGGCAAAACCCCAGCCGATCGGGATGGTTACGCCCCAGATACCGATGCCTTTCAGAAATAGATACCCGATGGCGTAGAGCATCATCATCGTCAGCATGAAGGCGATGCCGAAGCCCAGGAACCATCCGTTCGAAGCCGGCCGGGTAAGAACGATGGAGCTAATCTTGTCGGTTACTGTCGCGAAGGTATGGCCGGGCTCAATTACCGGAGCTGGTTGCGCATCGACCGACGTCATTTTGTATGGCTCGTTCATGCTTGCGATCTTGTCTGCCGATCCTAGATTTTTTCGCTTTCCAACTCCGGATTCGGGTTGCGAACTTCGGCCAGATACGTGGTGCGCGGCCGCGTCCCCAATTCGCCCAGAAGGCTGTAGTTGCGGGATTGCGCCTTCAACTTCGCGACCTTGCTGTTGGGGTCGTTGATGTTGCCGAAGATAATTGCGCCCGCTGGACAGGACTGCTGGCAGGCAGTCTGCAATTCGTCGCCAATGCGGATGTCTTTCCCTTCGCGCACCGAAGCCGTTTCCACATCGATGCGGCGCTCGGTGATGCGCTGTATGCAATAGGAGCACTTTTCCATCACGCCGCGGCTGCGCACGCTGACGTCAGGATTGCGCATCATCTTGTACTGCGGCGTGGTCCAGTCCTGAAAGAGCAGGAAGTTGAAGCGCCGCACTTTATAAGGACAGTTGTTCGAGCAATAGCGCGTGCCCACGCAGCGGTTGTAGACCATATCGTTAAGGCCTTCGCTGGAGTGGTTGGTGGCGCCGACGGGACATACCAGTTCGCAGGGCGCATCTTCGCACTGCATGCAGGGCACAGGCTGGAAGTATGCCTTGGGGTTATCGCGGTCACCCTGGTAGTAGGCATCGATGCGAATCCAGTGCATGTGCCGTCCCAACTCCGTCTGCTCTTTGCCGACGACCGCGATATTGTTCTCCGACTGGCACGCCAGGACGCAGTTGTTGCAGCCCACGCAGGAGTTCAGGTCAATCGCCATGCCCCAGGAATAGGTCTCTTCTTTGTAAGGATAGGGCTTGTAAAGCGTAAGGCCGGGCGGCGCATCTTCGCCTTGTTCGGCGGCGAAGTTCGGGTCTTTGCGGTATTCCTCAAGCGTAGTTTCGCGGACCAGCGGACGATGGTCGCCATTGGGCGCGTCCATGCTTTGCATGCCCTGCGTCGAAGCCAGCTTGAAAGTGTCCCCGGTCTTGCGGATTTGCACTCCAGTGGTAAACCAGGGCGCAGCACTGGTGCGCAGGGCGTAGGCATCGAAACCTTGCGCGGTTCCGACGCGGCCGGCGCGTTTTCGTCCATAGCCGAGAAATATTGAGACCGAGTTGTCGGGATGGCCTGCCTGAATCCATACTGCGCCGGTAACTTTCTTGCCGTTCAGCTCGAGTTCGACGACGTCTTTACTCGCGATCTGCAGCCGTTCCGCCATCCTGGGCCCGATGAGGATGGCGTTGTCCCAGGTGAGCTTGGTCATTGGCTTAGGCAGTTCCTGCAGCCAGCCGTTGTTGGAGAATTGTCCGTCGTAGATGGTGGGGTCGCGGCGGATGTTGAGCTCGATGGCGTTGTCCGTCGCTGCCG
>JBAPQU010000146.1:0-4102 GCA_049280795.1 Candidatus Sulfotelmatobacter sp. | reverse complement strand
AGATTCACAAGATGTACCCAAACCAGCGAATGGAGCCTCGCCTACTCCGCCCGTGATTCCGCCAGATATTCCCCAGCCTCCGAGCGGTCCGGGGGATGTCTTTCCGTCGCGATAACATAACTCCACTACGCTTAAGGCTGAAGGCTAACGCGCAGCCACTCCCGCACCAGCTTGTGCGAACAGGAACGCCAACGCTGCGACGTTAGGAATCTACTTCCAACCAAGACTATGGGGCGACCGTATACACCGTACCCAGGCCGCCAGATCCGCCGCTGGGCGTGACACCGTAAAGATTGCCGTTCTTGCCGAAAATTACTCCCGAGATTGGCGAAGCGGCATCTTTTACGACAGTGGGAAAGCTGTGCAGGATAGTTTCAGTCCAGCCGGAGCTTCCGGCCACAGGAGGGCTCAGCTCGAAAACCGTGCCGCAGCCTCCGTAGGTGCATTGCGAGCTACCATTTCCCCCGCCGTTCGCGGTTGTGCCGTAGATATTTCCGGCTTTATCAAAAATCAAGGTTTCGGCGAGAGGGTAGGCCCCATCGCTGCCGGAGCTGAAGTTGTAGAGAACAGTTTCGGTCCACGCACCGCCTGTCACGGTTGGAGGCGTCAACTGGAAAACGGTGCCTACCCCGTATTGGCCGCCGAGCGCCGTGCCATAGAGAACGCCGCTGCCGTGAAATGTCAGGCTGCCCTGAGGGTATCGCGCATCGTTACTCGTTCCGCCGGCGAAGGCGTACAGCACTTTGAAGGTCCATGCCGTTTCTCCTGCGGGAGGGGGAGAGAGGCGGTAGACCAGACCTCCGCCAGATTCTCCGCCTCCAATCGCCTCACCGTAAAGATTGCCCTTCGCGTCAAAAATCGGAGTGCCTGCTCCCTCCGAACCTTGCCCGCCGTTGAAGTAGTGGAGGATAGTTTCCGTCCAGGGATTGCCCGGTGTGGCGGGAGGCGTCAGCTCATAGATCACGCCGCAACCGTTGGTGCCGCAATGCTTATCCTCGCTATAGTCCATCCCGCCCAAAGGCGTGACACCGTACAGGTTGCCGGCATGATCGAAGACCACTCCCTGATACTGCGGATAGGCACCGTCTGCAGTACCTCCCTGAAAACTGTAAAGTACGGACTCGGTCCATGCGCTTTCACCGGCCGCCGGAGGCGATACCTCAAAAACAACACCCTCCTGGGATGCTCCACCTCGATTCGTCGTGCCATAGAGATTGCCTGCCGCGTCAAAGGTGAGTCCGGCCTGTGGCAACGCACCATCGCTGCTCCCGGCGAAGTTATAAAGCACCGTTTCAGTCCACTTGCTGCTTCCCGTAGCGGGCCGCACGAGTTCAAAGACAGTTCCAGCGCCAAACGCTCCGCAGGAGGAAGTTGTGCCATAGAAATTGCCCGCGGCATCGGCAATCAGCTGCCCTTCGGGGTTGCACCCTGTGGTCTTGTTGGGGGTACCGCGCGGGAAAGGGTAAAGCACGAATTCGGTTGAAGCGGCGGCCATGGCAGCGCCCGCGAAAAGGATGGCGATCAGGAGGGTGAATGATCCAACACGGACGAGCGCGGAACGTTCTTGTGGCATGGCGAGAATCTCCTCACGTTTTTAGACTTGTGTGCGCTGGGGGAGAGGCTCGACCAAAGCCTCTATGGGCAATCGCGGGGAAGTATACATGGACTGCTTGTACGTTACAATGCTGCGTGGCCGTAGCCATTCAATGTCGCGATTTACGCAAGACCTACGACGGCAAGGTTGAGGCCGTGCGCGGGTTGAACCTCGAAATTCATGGCGGGGAATGCTTCGGTCTTCTTGGTCCCAACGGAGCAGGGAAGACGACGACCATTGAAATTCTTGAGGGCCTGCTGGAGCCGACTTCGGGCGAGGTATCGATTCTCGGCCACTCCTGGCGCGAGGATGCGCGCGAGATGCGGGAGTGGCTCGGCATTTCGCTGCAGGAGACGCGGCTTTCAGAAAAACTCACAGTACGCGAAACTGTCGAACTCTTTGCCAGCTTCTATCGTGAACCGCGTTCGTCCGAGGAAGTGCTCGAGCAGTTGCAACTCACGGAGAAGGCAGATGCGTGGGTGGGCAAACTTTCCGGCGGACAGAGGCAGCGGCTGGCGGTAGCAACTGCGCTCGTGTGCAATCCGAAAATTCTTTTTCTCGATGAGCCGACTACTGGGCTCGACCCACAGAGCCGGCGCCAGTTATGGGATATCGTGCGTGAATTTCAACGCGCAGGCGGCACGGTATTGCTGACTACGCATTACATGGACGAGGCCGAGCGGCTGTGCGACCGGCTCGCCATTGTGGATCATGGGCAGATCATCGCAGAGGGATCGCCTTCCAGTTTGATTGAGCGTTTGGGTGGGCATCACGTGGTGGAGTTTGCCGTGAGCGCAGGAACTAATGGTTCAGACGGAGCGGCACTGGAGGCATGGCGCGCACTGCCAAGTGTTGAATCGGTGCGCGAAGATGATGGGATGGTGGCTCTCAGCGTGAAGGAGCCACATTTAACGATTCCCGCGCTGCTGGAGGCGATCGGCAGGCAGGGAAGGAAGTTGGAGCACCTGACGACGCGGCAGGCGAGTTTGGAAGATGTATTTGTGCGGCTTACCGGGCGGCATTTGCGGGAAGAGTGAGATGAGGTTATGGGGATGTGCATGAATGTGACGGGACGTTTTTGGCGCGTAATTTTTCTGGTCGTTATGGCGTTTGCGATGTTTGGCGGAGAGTATACGTTCGCGCAGGCTGCTGCGGTGGGCTCGGTGCCTAAGTTTGCTCCACTCGACCAGTGGAAGGCCGCGGTATTGGCTGGAGACGCGGTGGCTTTGAAAGCGTTCTACAGCACAGACCCTGTGCCAAAGGTCCAAGAGAACGGCGTCGTGGCCAGTGCGGACGCGGATGTTAATTTCTGGCTGGGCCTGAAGGCGCGAAGTATTGAATTGCAAACCGTTGCGGTGCTTGACCGCCCCTGGGGTACGAGTGTTGTTTTCAAAGCCGATGTGCAGTTGCCGAATGGTCAGACCCTGAGCATAACCGATGGCCAGGGGTGGAAAAAACAGGGCGAGCAGTGGCGGTTGATAAGTTCGGAGCGAGCCGATGCGCCTCACCTGAAGCAGCCTTCCAACATGAACAAGAATCTCTATCCGGCAGATGCTGATGCGCATGAGGAGATCAAAGAAGCGGAAGAGAAAGCCGCAGTGGAGCACCAGCGCGTGTTGCTGGTCTTCGGCGCCAACTGGTGCTATGACTGCCACGTGCTCGATCTGGCGTTCCATCGGCCTGACTTTGCATCGGTGATGGTGGGCTATGAAGTTGTGCACATCGACTTGGGAGTGGATGGAAAAAAGAATGCCGATCTGGTGAAGCAGTTCGATACGACCCTGGATAAAGGCATTCCTACGCTAGTGGTAGCCGAGAGCGATGGCAAGGTCGTGGTCGGCCAGAAGAACGGTGAGTTCGAAGACGCACGGTCTCTAACGCCAGAGGCGTTGCTCGAATTCCTGAATAAGTGGAAGCCGTAAGCTAGGTAAAGGTAGCTTTTGTTGTGGCACATCGTTTCAAGGATTGTCATCCCGAGCGAAGCGAGGGATCTTGGTGTTAGCTGCTATCGGCAATACGCTCAGTGGGAGTAAGAACCACGATCCCTCGCTGCGCTCGGGATGACAATGCAGTTTGGATCTAGCTTATGAGTGTTGCAGAGCAAACACCCGTCATAGAAAAAATGCCTTCGCGGAAGCATCCGCCCAAGCGCAATGGCCGTTGGTCCGGATACCTTCATCTACTCGGCGCGCGCATGCTCGAGTTGAAGCGTGAACCGGAGGTCGTCTTCTGGGTATTCGTATTCCCTTTGTTGTTGGCGGTGGGACTTGGGATTGCCTTCCGCAATAAGCCGGGAGACGCATCCTCGGTGGCAATTGTCACAGGTGCGGGTGCGCAGCAGGCGGAAGCTCTGTTGCAACATTCCCCCCAGCACGATTCATTCAAGATCGACCTGCAAGACGTGGAAACTGCCCGGAAAGGGTTTCGCCTGGGTAAGTACGATGTGGTCATCGAACCGGACGGTGCTGGAGGACTTCGGTATCGCTACGACCCAGCGCGTCCGGAGAG
>JBAPQU010000145.1:0-1747 GCA_049280795.1 Candidatus Sulfotelmatobacter sp. | reverse complement strand
ATGCGCGCCGCGCAAAAGCAGATTGAAGAACTGGCACGATACGAACCGAAATTTCAGGAAGCCCTGGCCGCTCTCGAAACTGCGCGGATCAGCGTGGAAGACGTGGGCGCGACAGTACGGGATTATGCCGGCGGAATTCACGCGTCTCCCGAACATCTGGCGGAGGTCGAAGACAGGCTGGCATCGCTCGACCGGCTGAAACGTAAATACGGTTCGGCGCTCGATGACGTGATTGCCTTCGGCGCCGATGTGGCGCGCAAGCTTTCAGAGGTTGAAAACAAAGACGAGATCCTGCGCGAGTTACGGGCTGAGCTGGCCAAAGCCGGTGCGGAATATCTGCGAGCCGCTCTGGCGCTGTCGAAAAAGCGGCAAGATGCAGCGCGCAAGCTGGAAAAACTGGTGGAATCTGAAATCAATGATCTGGCGATGAAATCCGCCTTCCGCATCGAGATGGCGACGTCGGAGCAAGAAGGGAACTGGGCGGCGAACGGAATCGATCAGGTGGTGTACATGATTGCGACCAACCCCGGCGACCCCATGCGGCAGTTGGAACACATCGCTTCAGGTGGAGAATTGTCGCGCGTGATGCTGGCGCTGAAGGTGAGCGTTGGCGCGGGTAGGCAAAGTGGAAGAGTGGCCTTTCAGGGCCGCGTGAGTGGGTCAAATTCATCTTCAGCCCCTGTGAAGCCTCGCACCATGGTTTTCGACGAAATCGATACCGGTATCGGAGGCCGTGCCGCTGAAGCGGTAGGAAAGAAGTTGAAGGAACTTGCGCGCGCCAACCAGGTGTTGTGCGTAACCCACCTTCCGCAAATCGCAACCTTTGCCGACCAGCACTATGTGATCGAAAAAAAGGAGCGGGCTGGCCGCACCCGCACCTCGATCCGCCCCGTCGTGGGCGAAGAGCGCACTGAAGAGGTAGCGCGCATGCTAAGCGGCGCCAAGCTGACGGATACTTCGCGCAAGCACGCTGAGCAGATGATCAAAGCGAACAGGTAGCGTCGGCGTCCCGCCGGCAAACGCGTCATTGAAACCCGCTTCGATCAAAAATTATGAAGCATAATGCAGACTGCGGAGCGGTCGAATAGAAACCTTGACGGCAGTCCCCGTGTTAGCTAACATTAGTTAGCTAACATAACTAACAGCTCAACAATATGGAAACCATCACCATCCACAAAGCCAAAACCCAGCTTTCCCGCCTCATCGAAAAGGCCTGCCGCGGTGAGGAAATCGTCATCGCCCGCGGCAAGCAACCGGTAGTGAAACTGGTTGCGATCGTGGATAAGCGTGGAGATCGTAAGCCCGGAGCGCTCAAGGGCAAAATTCATATCGGCTCAGAATTCTTCGAGCCGCTACCCCCAGAGGAGCTTGAAGGTTGGGAGTAAGCGTTTGTGCGACTTCTACTGGATACCCATACTTTGCTTTGGTGGCTGATCAAGAGTCCTTCGTTACCGGTGTCCGCTCAGAATCTGCTTAGGCACAGGAATCATAATGCGCTGGTCAGTGCTGCGTCGGCCTGGGAAATGGCTACGAAGGTCCGGTTGGGCAAGCTCGATATCGCTGCCGACGTTGTCCAAAATTTTATGCTGCACTTGGCGCATGAGCAGTTCGAAGTTCTGGCCGTAACAGCCGAGCACGGTATCCGTGCGGGTTTGTTGCCCGGTCCACACAAAGACCCTTTCGACCGCATACTGATCGCTCAGGCTCTGTCCGAAAACATTCCCATTGTCAGTAATGATCGAGCGCT
>JBAPQU010000144.1:0-8839 GCA_049280795.1 Candidatus Sulfotelmatobacter sp. | reverse complement strand
CTCGTCACCTGGGCCTGGTATGCGGCGATTCTCTGGCTGGGAACCAATCTTCGGGAGAACTCCGGCCCGGTTCGCGTGGTAGCCGCCGCGCTCACCAGTTCAGTCTCGTTCTTTCTGATTAGCAATTTTGCAGTGTGGGCCGCATCACCGCAGACGTATCCGCCAACGTTCGGTGGGTTAATGATGTCCTACACTGCCGGCATTCCGTTTTTCCGCGGCACAGTCGAGAGCGATCTGTTTTTCTCGGTCGCCATGTTTGGGACGCCCGTGTTTCTGCTGGCGCTCTCGCGCTGGATGCACAAGACCTCCAGCGGAGACATCGCCGCCGCGTAAACTGAGGACGAGACTGCGTCGCTCCGACGCGGCTAAAGCCGTTGTTGACTATTCGTGGGCTTTACGGCGCGACTGGAAGTCGCGCCCTTTCAAAGCCCACTGCGGATCGCTAGTTTTCCGCAAACTGTTTAGCCCTTCGGATCTCTTTTTCGCCTCCAAAGAGCCAGCCCCACCAAAATTCCCACGACAATTACTGCCAGCACCCAATAAATATGCCGCCGGAAGAGCGCTCCAATCAGCCCCACGATCTGCGGCCCAAACCATAGCGTCAGCAACGACAGAACCAGAAAGCGAACAAACCTTCCCGCAAAGACGGCTGCCAAAAAATCGCGGAAGCGCATCTCGAATACCGCTGCGCCCAGCACGAAAATCTTGAACGGCATGGGCGGAGGCAGCATGCCCGGAAACATCAGCGCCCAGAATTCATGCCGTTCAAATGATTGATGAATCCGCAGGAAGCGCTCTTCTGAAATACGCTTGCGCAGCACTTTTTCGCCGCCCAGATAGCCAATGAGATAAAGCGGAATACTTCCCAGGGCCGACCCCGCCGACGCCATCACTACATAGAACAGCAGCCGCCTGTGATCCTGGTACACATAGACCGCAACGATCGCATCCACCGGCATGCCCAGCAGAGCCGAATCCGCGAACGCAATGGCGAACGCTCCCCACATTCCAAGCGGCAGGAGGAGGTGCAAAATCCACGCTGTATATCGCGCCAGTATGTGTCCGATAGTTTTCAAAGGAAATTCAGTGTAAGTGAAAGCGGCGGCAGGAATGTGTCCTCTGGCTGGAGAAAAACTGCCATAGGTTCGGCAACCGCTTACGAGTGCTCCGTTTTCCCTTCCAATAAACTCAGCGCATGCGGCACCAGGTCCACTACGGCCTGTAGCGACTCCACGGCCCCGCTCGGACTCCCGGGCAAATTCAAGATCAGCGTCTTGCCGCGAACTCCGCACACGCCGCGGCTTAAAGCCGCAAACGGAGTTTTCTTCAAACCCTCGCTTCGCATGCGCTCGCCCACGCCATCGATCAGGCGTTCGCAAATCGCGTCGGTCGCTTCCGGAGTAACATCGCGCAGTGCAATTCCAGTTCCACCGGTGGTGACGATGAATTGCGCTTCCAGCGCAAAGTGGACGAGGGCATTCTGAATCTGCATGGAATCGTCTTGCACGATTCGCGTAGCCACAACTCGAAAACCAGACTTCTTTAATATTTCGACAACCGCCGGCCCCGAAACGTCGACTCGTTCTCCGCGAGAGCACGAATCGCTGACCGTTATTACGGCCGCAGTGACCAGTGGCGGAGCACCTGGCTCAATTGTCGAGGAGGACATCTTCCTCCTCTTCCGTCTTGCCGCTACCGCTGGCGGTCGTAGTGCTGCTGGCGGGGGCGCTGTTTCCATCGGCACTGGCAGCGGTTTCTTCAACTGCTGGTTCCCCACCGCCGCCGTCGCGCTGCGCTTCGTCGAGCAGGCGCAGGCCCTCCATGAGCAGACCCTGCGTGTTGAGTTTCGTGGTTTCCTGATCGGTTTTGCCTTCGAAGTTCAATTCGAAGTTGCCGCCGGTCCAGCGCAGAACTTTGAAGACGGCTTCATCGCCCAGCAACGATCCGTACGTAGCATGCTTGACCTGGCCTTCGACGAAGAACACTTCGCATTTATCGCCCTCGTTGTTCAGCTTGAGCTGGCAACTCTTGCGTCCCATTTCGAGCGACTGCATCAGGTCGATCACATTCATCTGCGAGAGGTTGCCGCGAACCACTCCATCGGATGGCGCGGTCTTTGCCATTTTTTCCAGGGCGATGCGGTCGACTGTACGCTTGATACGGCGCGTGGCTTCTTTCAGGAAGAAAGGCTTGGCCAGATAGTCGTCGGCGGCATCCGCGGGCGAAAGGCGCTCATCGATGTCGGCACGGCTGGCCATCAACACTGCGGAAAAATTCGCGGTCGCAGGACGGCTCTTCAGCTTCTCCACCAGTTGCTTCCCATCCATACCAGGCATGCGGTAGTCGCATACCACCAGCTCCGGAGGATCGTCGACTGCTTTGAGCAGCGCGTCAGCGGCATCGCCGGCAGTCACCACGCGTGCAAACGGAGTCAGCGCATGCTGCAACATCCCCAGCACCATGGGGTTGTCATCGACCAACAGTAGTTTGACGTCGTTTGCCATTCGCTTTCACTTCACCCGCTGGTACTCTCCGCTCTTGCCACCACTTTTGCGCTGCAACACGATCTCTCGAATCTCAATGCCTTTATCCAGAGCCTTGGTCATATCATAAATTGTGAGGGCGGAAATGGTGGCGGCGACGAGGGCTTCCATCTCGACTCCGGTCTGGGCGGTGGTGGAAACTTTGGTGGTGATGGCGACGCCATTCTCGCATAGGCTCATCTCGACATCAACGTGGGAGAGAGGCAGGGCGTGGCACATGGGGATTAGCTCGGACGTACGCTTGGCGGCCATGATTCCGGCAATGCGGGCGACTTCGAGCGGATCGCCTTTGGGATTTTTCGGAAGCGCTTGCAGCACGGAAGGCTTCATGCGAATGAAGGCGCTCGCTTCGGCTTCGCGCTTGGTGGCTGATTTGCCGGAGACATCCACCATTTGGGTGCGGCCGGATGCATCGTAGTGGGAGAGTTTTTTCGCCATGCGGCAAGCTCTATCTTACATGGGAGCGCTCACCGCGGCATGATGGCGACCCACTCGCCAGCGGGGATGTGATCGCGATCGGGCGGGATGACGATGTAGCAATTCGCGCGGGCTTGGGCGGCAATGTCTCCGGAACCATGACATGGGACAAGTTCGACCTGCGTGTTCTCATAGGCACCGGAAAGGATCGCGGGGAGGAAGCGGGTCAGGCCGGTCTTCGTGCGGATTTCGGATTTCAGACGGGCGTGGAGGAATGAGAGTTGGCGCGGAGACATTCCGGCCAGAGCTTCGAGCATGGGGCGGGCGAATAGGTCGAAGGTGACCATGGTGGAGACTGGGTTGCCGGGCAGGCCGAAGAAATATTTGTGCTTCGCCGGGGCTGAAGCCCCTTCTCGGACAAGAGTGTCCGAGCCACACGAGGCTCGGCCGAATACGACCGGGCGGCCGGGCTGGATTTTCGCTCCGGTGAAGAAGAACTCGGCTTGCATTTCTGCGAGGACCTGCTCGACCAGGTCGTAGCGTCCCATGGAGACGCCGCCGGTCATCAGGAGGAGGTCTGACTGCAGGCCTTGTTCAATTAGTTGACGAAGACGGCGTGGCTCGTCGGGAGCGATCGGAAGAAGTACAGGGTTGCCTCCGGCTTGCTGGATCTGCGCGGCTAGCGAGTAGCTGTTGGAGTTGCGGATTTGCGTAGGGCCGGGTTGGACGTCGATGTCGACGATCTCATCGCCAGTGGTAAGCACCGCAACGCTTGGGCGAGCAAAAACCTGCAACCTCGATTTGCCTACCGAAGCTACGAGTGCGACGGCGGATTCGTTCAGACGTGTGCCGCGATCGAGCAGCAGGCTGCCACGTTTGGCCTCGGCTCCTTGAGGGACGATGTTTTCGCCTGGGGCGACGCCTCGGGTTATCTCGACGCAGTCTTCTTGCTGCGACGTGTATTCGACCATAACTACGGCGTCCGCGCCTAGTGGAACCGGGGCGCCGGTCATGATCGAGAATGCCTGACCTTGCTTCAGAGCGGACAAGGATTGCTGCGGGCCGGCTTTGATTTCTCCGATTACGGTTAGCCTCGCCGGTAGTTTTGATAGATCGGCAGCGCGCACGGCGTAGCCGTCACGAGTGGAGCGGGGAAAAGGCGGGATGTCGCGATCGGCGGTGATGGGTTCGGCGAGGATTCGGTTGGCGGCGTGGAGGAGAGTTACGGTTTCTTCAAGGGTTGGGGTCACGAGTGCAGCGTGGGTTTCGACTGCGCGGCGGGCTTCTTCGAAGGTTAGGACCAGGGACTGGGCGGGTGGAGCGGGCATGGGGAGATGATAGTGCAACGGAGGGCTACGCGGGCGCTGGGGGACGAGCATCTGCGCAGCGCACACCCGCGTCAATGGGAGCGAGACCAGAAGAAAAGGGCCACGCGTCGTGCCAAGGTCAATGAGTGAAATAGAGATCTGGCTATCAAGTTTCAACATTTGTACAATCGCCCGGTCCGCCGAGCGATTTCGAGATTCCTAAAGGGCACACAGGGATGGCGATGGCGAAAAGGAGGCATCATGGAGTTTGTAATGTTTGAAGATGTGGACGGCCTGGAAGTCTTTGTGAACCCCGAACGGGTGATCTGGGTGAGAGAACACTCCAACCAAACTACAATAATTAGTTGCGGACATGAGGACAAGTTTGCAGTGCGCCTCGCTCCAGCTCATGCCGTTGCCGCGTTGGGCAAGACGGCTCGCTGAACCGGTCGCCTAGCCTAATTTGTTCCATCATTGCAATCGATTATGACGCAAGCTGCCGCGCGGTTGGTGAATTTCAGAAGTGGGATTATTGACGTAACCGGGCGATTACACTTATTGACCGGTTCCCATGAGCAGTCCAAGCCGCTACCCGGGCGCCGCTTGCCACGCCCAGCATTTCCGACACAGGCGGTCACAAGCTGCGCATTATCTCGCGAGTTCCTGGCCTAGGATTGCGGGATTGCTGGCGAAGGAGATGCCGGTTTCGAGGTCGACCACGCGATCGCGTACCAACTGGGCGATTTCGCCGTCGAAGTGTTGCATGCCTTCCGCGGTGCCGGCTTTCATGGCGTCGAGCAAAGTCTTGCCTTCGCGCTCACCTTTCTCGATGCACTCGCGGGTGCGGGGAGTGGCTTTCAGAATCTCGGCGACAGGAACACGGCCGCTGCGGTCGGTCTTGGGCAGAAGGCGCTGGCAGATGATGTAACGAAACGTCTTGGCGAAGCGTTCGCGCACACTTTGCTGTTCGCTGGGCGCGAATGAGCTGACGATGCGCTCGACGGTTTTGGGCGCGTCCATGGTGTTGAGGCTGGAGAGAACGAGGTGACCGGTTTCGGCGGCTTCGAGGACGATCTCGATGGTCTCGCGGTCGCGCATTTCGCCGACCAGAATTACTTTAGGAGCCTGACGCAGCGCGGAACGCAGGGCATGCGCGAAGCTCGGGGTGTCGCTGTGCAGCTCGCGCTGATGGATGGTGGAGCATTTGTGGCTATGCAGAAACTCGATGGGATCTTCAATGGTGATGATGTGGTAGTACTTCTCGCGATTGATGCAGTCGAGGAGCACGGCCAGAGTGGAGGACTTGCCCGATCCGGCAGGGCCGGTGACGAGGACGATGCCGTCGCGGAGTTTGGCAACATCGGCAAGGTGGGCGGGCAGGCGGAGCGATACGAGATCAGGAATGGCAGTGGAGATGACGCGCATCACGACGGCGCAACTGCCGCGCTGAATGAAGATGTTGACCCGGAAACGCGCAACGCCGGCCAGTCCGTAGGAAATGTCGCATGAGCCGGCTTCGCGCAGGGTGGCGACCGCTTGTTTGTTATCGCCGATCAGATCGGCGGCGATGTGGCGGGTATCATCGGCGGTTAAAATCGACATCCCCGGCACCTGTACAGGAATCAGCTGGCCGTAAACCTGAACCTGTGGTGGGCGGCCGGGAGAAAAAATCAGATCGCTGATTTTTTCTGCGGCGCGCAACATGGCGGTTAGCAAAGCGGGCGTAGCCACTTTGCCGCTGCCGGAATACCCTTCCAGAGACACCGAGATTGCAGAGATGCCGGGCGCTGCCATTGAAACCTCGATTAGGGAATTGCACGCACCACAGAAGGGAGAGCGGGCCAACCGGAGCTGGCCTGATACCTATACTTTACAGGGATTAGCCAACGAACCGTAAGGACAGTAAGTACATAGTCCTTGGTAATGTGAGGGGATGAAAAAGGGCGGCTGAGAGCCGCCCCGATTCGGTGCGAATTGTGCTTCAAAGTCCTTAATTGGACTTCTTGGCCGGAGCCTTCTTCTTGCCGAAGCCGGTTTCCACGGGCGCGCCGATGCTGGCAAGCATGGCTTTGGCTTCCTCGGAGTGTCCGCCGGTTGGCACCAATTCCAGGTACTTCTGGAAGGCTTCGGCGGTGCCGGGAGCGGCGACCATTTTGTCTCCCTGAAGGGTTGCCTTACCGAGAAGATTGACTCCTTTCTGGTAGTAGGCTTCGGCCCGGGTGGGATCGGCGGCAATGCATTTATCGAAGGCGTCGATGGCTTTGTCGGCCTGGCCGGCGTTGGTGAGAACCGCTCCCATGTTGAAATAGTACTGCGCTGCCTGGGTGGGGTCCGATGCAATGGCCTGCTGGTAAGTCTTCATCGCGTCATCAGTTTTGCCAGCTCTGCTGTAGGCTTCGGCAAGATTGTTGTAGTACGCAGCGAGGGTTTTGGCGGCGTTGGGATCTTTATCATTGGTGACGGCCTGCTTGAGTTGCAGGGCTTTCTGGTAGGCTTCGACGGCTGAGTCGAGACGCTTTTGTTTTTCCGCGGGATCGGTTTGCTTGGGAGCCGACATGCGATAGGCGTCGCCGAGCTTGAACCAGATGAGATCGCGAGTGGCGTCGATTTGATTGGCCGCGGTAAGGTCGGCTATGGCGGTGTCGTAGTCAGCGGCATCGGAGGCGACTTTCGCCGCCGCCAGCTTTTCGTTCAGCTGTCCCACCGTATTGTTTTCCTTCTTGGCTTTCTCGGCGGCTTCCTGCTGAGCCTTGAGCTGTTCAGGAGTTATACCCTGGCCCTTGGCGGCATCCTGGGCCAGCTTCTTCATATCGAAGTCGAGCGGCGGGTTCTCATCGAGAGTGACCGGAACTTTGTTTTGGTGGAAGATTGGATCTTTATTGGCCTTGGCGTCGTCGGCGTTCTTGTAGAGGGTAACGGTGTAACTACCTGCGCCAACGCCCAGCGAGAAATACTCGCCCTTCCTGTTAGTCTTGAGGGTGTATTTCTGGCCATTGTCCTGGTTGGCCCACACTACCACCGCATCGGCATAGGGATTGCCCTGGGCATCTTTGCACGTGCCCTTCACCGTACCAGATGCACCTTGAGCGAAGACCGGAAGCGTGCACAGTCCCAGCATTAAGATAACGAAAGCACACATTGCTAAAGGCTTCTTCATCTTCATCGTTGCCTCCCGGCACAAAATCATAATTGTTTAAGTGCGACTTTGAATTGTTGACTGAAAAAAGCAGAGCGCGAAGTTCTGCATTTATCGCTCAACAATCTGGTTCCAACGCCGCGAGGCCCAAAGATCAACCGGTGGTGGCGTATGGGATCGGATCCCTGACGCCGGCAGCGGCGAACGCTTGCAAACGCAACCGGCAACTATCGCACACTCCGCAAGCTCTGTCCTCACGGCTGTAGCATGACCAAGTTAAATCGAATGGTGCATTGAGTTCAAGGCCGAGGCGGATAATTTCCGCCTTGCGCATGGCGATGAGCGGGGTGACGATTTCGATGTTGCCTTCTTTCGTCCCGGCTTTGATGACCTGGTTGAACGCTTCATAATACGCCGGGCGGCAATCAGGATAGCCGGAACTATCTTGCTCGACGGCGCCGATGTAGATTTTAGAGGCGCCGAGGACCTCGGCCCAGCTTACGGCAACGGACAGAAAATGCGCGTTGCGAAAGGGGACGTAGGTGACGGGAATGTCGTGAGTGTTGCCTTGGATTGAAGCGGGCGCGTTGGGGACGGCGATGTTTTCGTCGGTGAGGGCGGAGCCTCCGATGGCGCGAAGAGCTTCGTTGCGGACGACGAGTTTCTCCTGAATGTTGAGGCGCTGGCAAATTGCCAGGAAGGATTCGCGCTCGCGCTGCTCGGTGCGCTGGCCATAACTGATGTGCAAGGCCGCGGTAGGGTAGTCTCGGGCAGCTAGGGCCGCGCAGACGCAGGAATCCATGCCTCCGCTGAGCAGGACTACGGCACGGGATTTTGTTGGGAGGGCCATCTTGTTGCGCTAATTGCCAACTGCTAATTGCTGATTTTGATTGCTGATTGTTGATCAAATCCCTACGGTTGCAGAGCTGTTCAATCAGCAATCAGCAACAAAAATCCTTCAGACCCCCTTCACTGCGGGGTCCCAGATGAACTTGTGCAATTGCAATCCCAGACGCGCGGGAACGTCATCCGCGAGCATCCATTCCGCTAGTTGCTGGGGATCGAGCAGGCAGTGGGAACTATCCCGCGCGCCGGTTGCGTCTTTGCGGAAGGCGGGCGAAAACAGGACTGCATTCACGCGCTCCGCGAGGCGATGCCGATGGGTGAAGTCGCGGGCAAATTCGTAATCCACGCGGCTGCTCAGCACAAACTTGACTTCGTCGTGCGCAGTCAGCGTCTCAATATTCTCGATATGAAATGTATCGGCCTCGCCGGAATCGGGGCACTTTACATCCACAATCTTGATGACTTCCGCTGGCACCTGCTGCAACGGGCGCTCTCCACTGGTCTCAAGCAGGACACGATATTTGGATTCCAGCAACTGCAGCATGAGGGGGACGAGTTCGCGCTCCTGCAGCATGGGCTCGCCGCCGGTG
>JBAPQU010000143.1:0-15383 GCA_049280795.1 Candidatus Sulfotelmatobacter sp. | reverse complement strand
CATGATGCCGGCCTTGATGGTCTGCACGTCATCGCCCATACCCGGAACCAAAATCACGATCGTGACATCGGCCAGCCGCACGATATCCACCTCGTCCTGTCCCACGCCCACGGTTTCGATCATGATGAGGTCGCGCCCGGAGGCATCCAACACCGTGGTCACATCGGCCGTGGTGCGCGCCAGACCGCCCAGCGAGCCGCGCGTCGCCATGCTGCGAATATAAATCCCCGGATCGGAGAAATGTCCCTGCATGCGGATGCGGTCGCCCAGAATCGCTCCACCGGTGTAAGGGCTGGTCGGGTCGACGGCGATAATTCCGACCGTGTGATTTTCTTTACGATAGAAGCGGGCCAGCTGATCGACTAGCGTACTCTTCCCCGCTCCCGGCGGCCCTGTAAGCCCGAGGACGCGTGCCTTGCCGCTGTGCGGAAACAAAGCCTTCAGCAGCTCGGACCATTCCGGTGCGCGGTTCTCCACGATTGAAATGGCGCGAGACAAGGTGCGCACATCGCCGGAGCGGAGCTGGCCTGCTAAGGACTGGATGTTCTGGTTCAAGCAGTCAGTGTAAAGCAGAGCGCAAGGAAGAAGAAGCCCGCTATCGTTCAGTCTTTCAGCAGCTGCCGCGCAATCACCAGCCGCTGAATCTCGCTGGTCCCCTCGCCGATCGTGCACAGCTTCACATCGCGGTAATACTTCTCGGCGGGATAATCTTTGATGAAGCCGTAGCCGCCGTGAATCTGCACGCCTTCGTTGGCGCACCTCACGGCGACTTCGCTGGCGTAGAGTTTCGCCATCGATGACTCCAGAGTCGTTTTCATGCCGGCGTCTTTCATCGACGCCGCGCGCATGGTGAGCAGGCGGGCCGCGTCGATCTCGGTGGCCATGTCGGCGAGCTTCCACTGGATCGCCTGGAATTCGCCGATTGCCTTGCCAAATTGTTTGCGCTCTTTGGAGTAGTTCAGCGCAGCCTCGTATGCGCCCTGCGCCATTCCCAACGATAGAGCCGCAATCGAGATGCGGCCGCCATCGAGCACGCGCATCGCGTCGATGAAGCCATCGCCTTCTTTACCCAGCAAATTCTCCGCGGGAATCACGCAGTCCTCAAAAATCATCTCCGCCGTGTCACTGGCGCGCAGACCGAGCTTGTTCTCTTTCTTGCCCGGACGAAATCCTTTCGTATCTTTCTCGACGATGAAGGCGGAAAGTCCATGCGTTTTGGCGGCGCGGTCAGTCACTGCAATTACGACCATCACATCGGCATAGTGACCGTTGGTGCAGAAAGTTTTCGTGCCATTCAGAACCCAACTGTTGCCACGGCGCTTCGCGGTCATGCGGGCGCTGCCCGCGTCCGATCCCGAAGATGGCTCGGTCAATCCCCATGCGCCGATGAATTCGCCAGTCGCGAGTTTGCTGACGTACTTCTTTTTTTGCGCTTCGCTGCCGGCGAGGTAGATATGATTAGAGCAGAGCGACGTATGCGCGGCGACAATGATGCCCACCGAGCCATCCACGCGCGATAACTCTTCGATGGCAATCACATATTCCACGTAGCCCATGCCCGCGCCCGCGTACTCAGACGGGAAAACCGTTCCCAATAATCCGAGCTTGCCCAGTTCTTTGATTGTCGCGAGCGGAAACTCACAGGCCTCGTCCCACTTCATGACGTTGGGCGCGATCTCGCGCTCGGCGAACTCGCGGACGCTTTTCTTCAGTTGCTGCTGTTCGTCATTCAGTTGAAAATCCAAGATTCCTCCACCGGCTACTGCTCGTTTTTTGATTAGAACATAGCGGCAGAAGCGGGAAAAGTTACCTCGGGCAGGGAATATAAAAGGCGTGGCAAGGCGCATGATCATTGAGGATTGCGCGGATTCGGAACGGGAACCCAACCGACCGGATGGTTTGCGATGCTGGCGTCGACGGTGGAATTAATGGATGACTTCATCCGCGGCAATGAACCTCTCGAATACGTCGCTCGAAAGCAGCCGCCCACGCGCCGTTAAACGGATAAAGTCCCCACACTTCTCCATTAGCCCGCTCGCAATAAGCTCTGCAATCTCAGTGCGAACATTTTCGATAGCGTCTTCGCCAAATGCCACGGCGAGTTCGTGCAGGCTAATGCCTCGTGTTAATCGCAGACCGAGGAAAAAACTTTCCTCTACTGCCGCTTGGCGCGAGACTTGGGTCCGTTGCAACGCTGTCGCACTCATGTAGTGCTCAAGCGAGTCGGGCGGCGCAAATCGCACGGCCTCAATTTCAGCACCAGCCGAACGCAGCATCGAATGCGCGTCCACGCCAAAACCACAATACGGTTGCCGTGTCCAATACTTCAAATTGTGGCGGGATTCGAAACCCTCGCGCGCGAAATTGGAAATCTCATATTGCGCAATACCCGCCGTGTTAAAGCGCTCGCAGGCTGCGAGATAAAAGTCCGCCACGACATCTTCATCAGGGACAAAGTGAGCGTGATAGCGCGTGCCCCCTGCCAGCACCTCCCGGCCCAGCCGTGAATCGTCATCCACCTCGAGCATGTAGACGCTGACATGCGGCACGCAAGTTGAGATGGTTTCCACCAGAGAAAACTCCCAGCTTTCGGCCGTCTGGTGCGGCAAGCCGGCGATGAGATCGATATTGATGTTTGTAATTCCCGCAGCTCGAAGTTGAGCAATATCCTCCAGCACGGTCACACGCTTATGCAGTCGCCCTACCGCCGCCGCTTCCTGATCGACAAACGACTGCGCGCCCAGGCTCACGCGATTCACACCGCAGCGCAGCAGACTCTCGATCATAGCGGCGTTCAGCGTTCCAGGAGCGCATTCGACGGTGACTTCGGCTCCAGGCTGCACATCGAACTGACTCCGCACTGCCCTGAAGATCCGTTCCAGTTGCGCGGATTCAAGCACCGTCGGCGTGCCCCCGCCCAGATAGATGGAATCCACGGCGCGCTCTATCTGTCCGCCCATTTGCACCGCGATCTGTGGAGCGTTTTCGATGTCTCCGCAAACACGATCCACATACCGCTCGAAGACCGCCCGCGAAAACACGTCGGAGGCGAAGTTGCAGTAGCTGCACTTGGTGCGGCAGAAAGGCACGGAAATATAAATGCCGAGGGGCATGCCATACCATTATCCCATCTGCAATCCATACATCCGCGGCAAACCTTTTCCATCCTCGCGCCTGCCTCGGCCATCGATATTGCGGTACGCTGTTAGTAGCTCACTCACGGGCTCGATCGCCAAGAAAACGATGGCTCAAGAAGAGGAAGTATTAGGCAAAGCCTATGACAGCCGCCTGATGGCGCGGCTGCTGAAATATTTGCGTCCCTATCGCTGGCAGGTGGCGATTGCGCTGGTCTCGATTGTGCTGAAGGCCTTTGCCGACGTACTCGGCCCCTATCTCACCAAGGTGGCGATTGATCGCTACCTCGCGCCGACTAAGGGTAATGTTCCGGGTATATGGAGTTGGCTGAGTTCTCGCCCCATCGCCGGGATCGCGCAGATCGCGGCCATCTATGTGGGACTGCTGGTCTTCAGCTTTCTGCTTGAGTTCCTGCAAACCTACTTCATGCAGTGGACCGGCCAGAAGGTGATGTTCGATCTCCGCCGCCAGATTTTCCGCCATCTGCAGCGTCTGCACGTCGCGTTCTTCGACAAGAACCCCGTTGGCCGCCTGGTTACGCGCGTTACCACCGATGTGGACGCGTTGAATGAAATGTTCACTTCGGGCGTGGTTTCCATCTTTGAAGACTTGTTCGTACTCTTCGGGATTCTGGGCGTGATGCTGTGCATGAACTGGAAACTGGCGCTGATCACTTTTGCCGTTCTGCCGTTTATCATCGTGGCGACCAAGATTTTTCGCGACCGGGTGCGCGATTCCTACCGCCGCATCCGCGTGGCCATTGCGCGCATTAATTCTTATCTTTCGGAACACGTCAGCGGCATGGTCGTGCTGCAGCTTTTCAATCGCGAGCGCAAAGCTTACAAGCAGTTCTCGGAAATCAATCGCAGCCACATGGAAGCGTATAAAGACGCGATCATGGCCTACGCGGTTTACTATCCCGTGGTCGAAGTTCTTTCCGCGATCGCGATTGCCTGCGTCATCTGGTTTGGCGGCGGCGATGTAATGCGAAATATTCGGGCGGATAGCGTCTCCGTCAGCTTCAATTGGAAAACGCTGGTCGCATTCCGTCTGGTCTCCACGGCAGCGTCGCTTGGAGTGCTGGTCGCGTTCATTCAATACGCGCTGCGGTTTTTCCGTCCGATTATGGACTTCAGTGAGAAATACAACATTCTCCAATCGGCTATGGCAGCCAGCGAACGCATTTTCAAACTGCTGGATACGCCGGTGCAGGTGGTATCGCCTGTGGTGACCAAACGACCCGAAGGCCCCGGCCGCATTGAGTTCGATCATGTCTGGTTTGCGTATCGCGAAGGGCCGGAGGAATCTGCGAACGCTAACGTTGGGCAAACTGCTCCTGACTGGGTTTTATGCGACGTAAGCTTCGTCATCGAACCAGGCGAAACTGTTGCTATCGTCGGCCATACAGGCGCGGGCAAGACCACGCTAATTTCACTTCTGCTGCGGTTTTATGATGTGCAGAAAGGCGCGGTTAGAATCGACGGTGTCGACGTGAAGGACATGGACCTCGTGGACTTACGCAGCCGGTTCGGCGTTGTTTTGCAAGATCCATTCCTCTTCAGTGGGACAATCAGCGGAAATATTCGGCTGGGCACAAAGCGCATTCGTGATGAAGACGTCGAGCAGGCTGCTGAAGATGTGAACCTTGCCGACTTCATCCGCGCGCTGCCCAAGGGCTTTGACGAAGAAGTCCGCGAGCGAGGCTCAACTCTTTCCACTGGACAGAAGCAGCTTATTTCGTTTGCGCGTGCTCTGGCGCATGAACCAAAGATTCTGATTCTCGATGAAGCAACTTCCAGCGTGGATACCGAAACCGAATTCCGCGTGCGCGACGCACTCAGCCACATGGTTGAGGGACGCACGTCGCTGATCATCGCCCACCGGCTCTCGACCGTTCAGCGCGCCGACAAGATCATCGTCATGCACAAAGGCCAGGTGCGGGAGATGGGTACTCACCAGCAATTGCTGGCCCAGCGCGGAATTTATTTCAAGCTCTATCAGCTTCAGTATAAGGATCAGGAGATCGCGGCAGGGCCCGCAGTTACCGCCGGTGACGACTGAACCTCGGTCGGGCTTACAATCCTCTCTTGCGAATCCTGATCTCAGCCGGCGAAGCTTCCGGGGAAATGTACGGCGCTGAGCTTATAGCGGCCTTACGCCGCCGCGATCCGCAGCTTGAATTCTTCGGCGTCGGCGGCGACCGCATGCGGGCTGCGGGCTGCGACACCGTGGTCGATGCGAAAGATCTCTCGGTCGTCGGCATCACCGAAATTCTCAGCCATCTCCCGAAGATTTATGGCCTATTCCAACGCCTGATCAAAGAAGCTGACATGCGCAAGCCTGATCTTGCCATCGTCATCGACTCGCCCGCGTTCAACTGGCGCGTGGCGCGGCAGATGAAGAAGCGCGGGATTCCCGTGGTCTATTACGTTGCGCCGCAGTTCTGGGCGTGGCGGCAGGGACGCGTGCGGCTGCTGCGCAAGTATATCGATAAGGCGCTGGTGATTTTTCCCTTCGAAGAAAAGTTCTACCGCGACCGTGGAGTGGACGCGACATTCGTCGGCCATCCCTTGGCGGAATTGCCGCAGCCGGCCATCGATCGCGGCGATTACGCCGCTCAGTTTAGCCTCGACCCGGCAAAACAATGGATCACGCTAATGCCCGGCAGCCGCGTCAAAGAAGTGGGCATGAACCTGCCGACGATTCTGGAAGCTGCCGCCCAGCTTGGGGCCGGCTATGAATTCCTGCTGCCGGTCGCGCCCACGCTTGATCGCGCCTTTCTACAGAACCTGATCGCTGGTCAAAGAATCACCCTGGTACCTGAATCCCTGCCCGCGTTATGGCAGTCACGAGGCGCTATCGTGGCCAGCGGCACTGCTACGGTAGAGGCGGCCATGATGCGCACTCCGTTCGTGATGGTCTACCGGGTTTCGCCGCTCACTTATCTTCTGGGCAAGCCACGGGTCAAAGTGCCGCGCTTTGCCATGGTCAATCTGATCGCCGGGGAAGAGGTGGTGCCGGAGCTCGTGCAACAGGATTTTACGGCGCAGAACGTCGTGTCTCGATTGCGGGAGATACTGCCCGAAGGTCCGGCGCGCAGCCGAATGCTGGAAGGTTTAACCCGGGTAAAGGAGATGCTCCGGCCGCCCGAACGCGGCGCTGACCCGGCTCCGCACCCGGCTGACCGTGCCGCGAAGATTATTCTCTCTCTGTTGGCTGGCGCGAAAGCCTAGCCCGAGCAAAATCTAAGAGAACTGTTGTTTGCCAGCGCCAGCGGAAAGCAGGTTTTTCGCTTCGCTTGAAACGACAAAATGGGATAAACACGACACGGCGAAATGGACAAAGTGCGGCTAAACCTTGTGCTCCCAGCATCTTTTAGAGGAGAATCTTCATCATAGGAATGGTTAGGCCCATTTCCGGGAGACTCTCCTTAATGCAGAATCGCCTTCGGCGCGCACCGAGCGTCCTGTCGAGTTCCCTCGTCCTGCTGCTATTGGCTTTCGCCGCGACCCCGTCGCGGGCGGCGGAGAAGGTTCGCCTACGGGTCGATGATTATCAGATCGAAGCTGAGCTCACGCCTCATCTGCATCAGATTTCAGCGCGGGCGAAGGTCAAGTTCACCGCCCTGCAGGATCTGAATACGGCTATCTTCGAACTGCATAACGGCCTGCGCGTCACCCGGGTGCTTGATGAAAAGGATCAGCCGCTCTCGGCCGAGCGAGTTACGCAGGATTCGACCATCCGCGTGCCGCTTCCCGCCGGCTTGGCCAAGGACGCTTCCACTACGCTGACCTTCGAATACGAAGGCGAAATCGAGAGCGCGGACGACAGTCCCGTGCCCGGCCTCAAGCTCGCCTACATCAGCGATGACACCAGCTATCTGCTCTACGCCGGACGCTGGTTCCCGGTGAGCGGTTATGGCCTCAACCGCTTTACAGCGACCATCAGCGTTACCGTCCCGGCTCACATGCTGGTGATCGGAAGCGGAAAGTCGACGGTTACGGACAATCCCCCATCGAAGAAGCCGAATTCCAACGGGCTGCCGACCAAGACATTTACGTTTATCTATGCGAAGCCGAGCTTCCCGGGAACGATCATCGCCGGCAGCTTTCAGGAATATAAAAGCGATGAAGCCGGCATGGACCTGCACGTCTTCTTCAAGCCCGACCATCAGAAGTTAGCCCCTGAATATACGACCACAGCGGTTCAAGAATTCACTTACTACATCACGCTTTACGGAACGCCTTTGTCGCAGAGGCTTAACGTTGTGGAACTGCCGGGGGACACGGTTCCCTACGCATGGGCTCCGGAAATTGCCGCTCTTGCCAGCCCATCCATTACTGAAAAGACAAATTATCGCCTTCTGGCCAATGCCATCGCGCATCAATGGTGGGGCGTTTCCGTGAGCCCCGCTGCAAAAGATGACTGGTGGCTTACAGATGGATTTTCGCGCTACTCCGAGGCGATGTATGTGGAAAATGCGGCTGGGTCCGCGGGTTTGGAAGAGGCGATTAAGGATATGTCGGTTGGGGCGCTGGCTTATGACAATATTCCGCTATCCAGCGCCAGCAAACTTGATCCGTTCTCAACCGAGTTTCAATCGCTCGTCACCGACAAAGGCGCGATGATTCTGCACATGCTGCGCTACGTGCTGGGCGAAGATAAATACCTGAAGACCATGCGGGAGTTCGCCCAGACCTATGCGGGCAAATCGGCCACTATGGATGATTTCCGCGCCATCGCCGAAAAATACTACGGCGATCAGTTGACTTGGTTCTTCTCGCAGTGGCTCGATTCCACCGGGGCCCCCGAGTTCAAAGTGAAATACACAACCTATCGCATGGGCAGCAATAAGGGCTTCCGCGTTACGGGGGAGATTTCCCAGGATCTCGACTTGTTCCGCATGCCTGTTGACGTGCGCGTCGACACTGACGGCAAAACCGTAAATAAAAACATCGAAGTGGTGGGCACTAACTCACCTTTTGTGATCGAAACTTTCGGACGGCCACGGCGAATTTCGGTTGATCCCGATCACCACGTACTCACCAATTCATCCGATGTGCGGCTGCGCTCTTCAATTCTCCGCGGCCAAGCTTTGCAGCAACAGGGCGATCTTGCTGGAGCGCTGGTCGAGTTCAACAAAGCGCTGGACCAGAACCGCAACAGTTCGTTGGCTCATTATCGTGTCGCGGAAATTTTCTTCTTCCAGAGAAACTATCAGGCCTCGGCTAACTCCTACCGGTCATCCATCAACGGGGATGGCGATCCGCGATGGACTGAAGTCTGGAGCCACATCCAACTGGGAAAAATCTTCGACATCACCGGCCAGCGCGAGCGCGCCATCAACGAATACCGGCAGGCCATCCAGACCAATGACGACACCTTCGGCGCCTTGGAAGAAGCGCGCAAGTATATGCAGAAAGCTTTCGAGCGGCCTAAGAATAAAGAATAAGAGTTCTGGCTAGAACGGTATTTCAATAGTTCCGTGTTGCCAGGACTTTGGCCTTCTTTCGCCGGGGCTGACTGAATTGCAAGATCTCACCTTGTACGACTTCGCCCTGTCGCGCATCGACGGCCACCGCAGATTGCCGCACCTCGCTCCGCTGCCAGCGAATGTAGGCCATGAACGCTGCTTCCTGGGCGTGGCCACGAGCTTGCATGGAAGGCTCGAACTCCACGGTTTGAAGCGCGTCTCTTTGCTGCGTATCGCCGCGCACTGGATATTGCCTCACCAGCTCTCTTTGTGATCGACCATCGACAATGCAGGCTTCCCCGCGCAATTGCTGGATGAGCGTCACCGCGCGGTCGATGACGCGGGTAAATTCGCGCCCGTCATCGTGTTCGCGTCCTTCCTGCAAGCGCAACTTTGCGTCAGCGGCGGAAAACCAGGTGCGGTTTCGGTTGGACTCTTTCGGATCGCTGAGCCGTAACACTTCACAGAGATGCGCGGTGACGGCAAATTCTTTGCTGGCAGATCTGCGGGAAGATTTCCGGCCGGTGCCCTGCTTGCGGCGAATATATTGCGCGAATGCCGCCTCTTCGATGCGCCCATGCACTCCGGCTTCCTCGAATGCTTCAAGCGCTGCGGCCTGGGCGTGGGTCAGTCCCGGCTCAGTGCTTCCCTTTGGAAAAGTCCAGCGGCGGCTTCCGCGAGTTCTGATCAGTAGAAACTCGATGCCGGCGCCGCGCACGCGATAGCAAACCGCAGCCACCTGCTCATATTCGCGCAGCTTGCGAAGCTGTGATAGGCCTACGCGCCGGGCAGGCGACTGATGCGGCCGAACGGCTGAGGGAACTGCCCTCAAACGATTTTCTGCATAACTCATCAAAACAGAGTGCACCTGGGCAACCGCCTCTGGCTAGAGCACAGCTTGGTTCGGGATCGTCTATCCCTTGTGCCGTGGTCGTTGGAATCTTTCTACATACTTGCCTGCGGACACTATGAAGCGCGAGTATTTATCTCTATTGGCCGCAGTCCGGCCCGCCGGAGAACCTTGCAAAACATGCACTGTCTTCGCTGTAATCGCGAACTTGAGGCCGGACAGAAATCCGTGGCCTTGTATATGTTCGCGCAGACCGTCGGGATAAAGCCCAGGCAGAAGTCGACGGCTCATCGCATCTCTTTCTGCCCGCAATGCTCGGTCTCGCTAGCCATGGGGCCTCCGCCGGAAGGCGCGCTCAACATGGCCGCATGGGATATGATCCGCGATCTCGTCAGTTCAGATCCCGCGCTGAACCAGGCGGCATGGGAGACTCTGAACGGAATCTCAGGGTTGTTACCGGCGACTGGCACGGATGGCGTCAGCTCCGGGCACTCTGGCGCATCTTTCGAGTTCTAGAAAAACCAATCAAACCGCATCTCCCCTCAAAATCGCACCCGCGTAAGTCCCTATCCTCCAGCTAACCTTTTTCCCTACTTCACGGTCTAACCATCTAACAACAGCGGGGAACTTCGTGTGCCCCGACTGCGTATTACTGATCAGAGGCTTGAACGGAAACCGTTCGGGTGGGATTGAGACCCCTCGCCTGAACGATACCCGGAACCCCCACGCACTCTCGGAGGCGTGGGGGTGTACTCCATGCGAATACTTCTCGACATCGTGCGGCAGTCGCTCTCCACACTGTGGGCGCACAAGCTCCGCTCATTCCTCACCATGTTCGGGATTGCCTGGGGGGTGGGTTCTCTACTGCTTCTAGTGGGACTCGGGGAAGGCTTCCGCAGCGGCCAGGAAAAAAACATGGCCGAACTCGGGCAAGACATAATGTTTCTCTTTCCCGGTCGCGTTCCGGCTGTGGCTGGCAGTTATGCGTCAGGCCAGCCTTACTATTTGACGTACGGCGATTACTTCGCAATTCGCGACCAGGCCAGACTTCTGCGAGCGGTTTCCCCGGTGCTGGAGCGCGACGACATTCGTGCCGTCAGCGACTACGGTTCGACCAACGGCCAGGTTTTCGGCGTCGCTCCGGAATACAACCAGATTCGCAATACTCCCATCGATCCTGGACGCTGGTTTAATGATGAAGATAACTCCCAGCACCGGCGCGTGGCTGTGGTGGGTTGGGAACTGCTCAAGAATATGTTTCCTGGAGAGCCCGCCGTGGGCAGCACGATCCTGCTCAACGACATGGATTTCAAGGTGATTGGCGTCATCCCGAAGATCGGCAAAGAGGGCAACAATGGCACTAATAACCGCATCTTTGTACCATTCAACACCATGCGTATGTTGTTTCCGCTGACGTTGCAGAACGCGGAAAATGCCATCTCGTTTATCAACTACCGGCCCATAGAGAAAGAACTGCATCTCGACGCCGAGAAGGAAGTCCACTCCATCGTCGCGAAGCGGCACGGTTTCGATCCCAGTATCGACGATGCTTTCCAAGACTGGGACACCGTCGACGGTGCAATTCGCGTAGCCAAGATTTTTGACGCGATGGATTGGTTTCTCGGCGTGGTCGGGGTTGTTACGCTTGGCCTGGGTGCAATTGGCATCATCAACATCATGCTGGTCTCGGTTTCCGAACGAACTCGCGAGATTGGGCTGCGTAAGGCTTTGGGCGCCACGCACCGCAACATCATGACGCAGTTTTTCGTTGAGGGAGCATTTCTTACCGCGTTCAGCGGCGGCATAGGCTTGGCGATTACGACTGCCTTTGTCACTTTGCTCGCCCAATTACCATCGCCGGAAGGCTTCGACACGCCGCGCATCGTGCCGGCTTCCGCCGTGATTGCGATTCTCTCACTTTCGCTGGCGGGCATCGTCGCTGGCCTATATCCCGCGCGCAAAGCAGCGCTGCTTCCGCCGGTGGAAGCGCTGAGGCAGGAGTAATCATGCTGGGCGATCTCGGACGACAAGCCTTCGAAGCGCTGCGGCACAACCGCCGGCGCTCTCTGCTGACCATGCTTGGCATGGCCTGGGGCATTGCTACGGTGGTCTTGCTGCTGGCCTATGGTTCCGGCTTTCAAAATGCATTGATGATTGCCTTCCGCACATTTGGGGGCAACCTGGTGGCTATTTTCCCCGGCCGCACTTCGCTACAGGCCGGCGGCACCAAAGCCGGGATGCAAGTGCGATTGACTCGCGACGATCTCGATTTCTTACGAGCCGAGGTTCCGGCGCTCACCCGTATGTCCCCCGAGGTCGATAAACAGAGCCTGGTGGCTTTCGGCACCAGGAGCGGAACTTACGGCGTTCACGGCATCTATTCAAGCTATGAAAAAATTCGCGCCCTCGATGTGGGTGAAGGTTCGTTCTTCGGCGAGCAGGATGATTTTACTCACACCCGCGTAGCCGTCATCGGTCCTACCGTGAAAAAGAAACTTTTTTCGGGACAGAATGCGCTGGGTGAAAGTATTCGCGTCGACGGCATCTCCTATAAAGTCGTCGCCGTGTTGCAGCATACGATCTCTAATGGTGACGAAGACATGAATTCGCTGGTCTACGTCCCGTACAGCGCGATGAGCGATCTCAAGAATACCTATTATCTTGACGGCATCATGATGGATTACGAAGGCGACCATAGCAAGGTGGTCGAGGCCGTACGCAACTCCATGGCCTTTCATCACAATTTCAATCCTAAGGACGACCGCGCCATCTTCGTCTTCGATGCTGTGAAGGATCTCGCCGACCTCAATGTGATTACGGTCGGGATTAAGGTTCTGCTGGGCTTCATCGGCATGCTGACGCTGGGTATCGGCGGCGTTGGATTGATGAACATTATGCTGGTTTCAGTAACGCAGCGGACACGCGAAATCGGAGTCGAGAAGGCGCTAGGCGCGCACCGCTGGCACATTCTGTTTCAGTTCCTGGCCGAGGCTCTAGTGATCACGGCCCTGGGCGGGCTGTTGGGCGTGGCGCTGGCTTATCTCGTCTCCTGGAGCGTGGGTTCGCTTACGCTGTGGAGCGCCTTCATCGAGGACGCCAGCGAGGGCGATATCCATCTCTACATTGACTCGGCCACGTTGATCTGGTCCACGGTGATTCTAAGTTTCGTAGGCATTGTGAGTGGTATGTTGCCCGCGATTAAAGCCGCAAGGCTCAACCCGATCGAAGCTTTGAGGTATGAGTAGTGCCGGCGTCCCGCCGGCCCGAGATAAAAACTGCCTTCTGGTTAATAGTGATAACGCGCCTGCAAAAAATCAATCCGTCGTTCGCTCACGCGGTACACCAAGCGGTGTTCCTGGGTGATCCGGCGCGACCAGCAACCGGCGAGAACATATTTCAATGGCTCAGGCTTTCCAATGCCGATAAATGGCTCGCGCAGTATGGCTTCGACAAGTTCGAGAGCGCGACGGGCAACTTTTCGATCTGTTTCTACCCAATAGCGCAGATCTTGCCGAAACTCGGGATGAAATACAGCTTCCCGTTCGAGGTTAGACGCCAAGTCCTATCTCCCGGCGGAATTTCTCCAAACGCTCCGGCTTGCCTTTGTGGCTCACTGCTCGTCGTAACGCGGTTAGTAACCTTTGGGCATTTTTGGGTGACCGTAGCAGGTGGGCCGTTTCCATGAGTCCAGCCAATTCATCCGCCGGGACCATCGCGACTTTCTTCTCGCCCTTGCGGACCACGATCACAACTTCGTGGTCGTTGGCTACACGGTCCAGCACCGCGGCCAGGCTTTGGCGAAGATTGGTATACGTAGTTTCAGTCACCAGGCACCTCAACTCTATTGTACAGGCTTCCTGTACGTCTGATTGATTATCTTGAGTATAGCCCAAAGGATTTTTTGCCCTTGTGTGTCAACGCGCGTTCCCAAGTGCTTTACAATCCCCCTGTGCCGGAAACCGCTACTAGCCGCCTCGACCGAGTCCTCGCCCAACTGCACCTCTATGAGCATCCACTGCTGAACTTCTCCGCCCGCGCCAAAGGCGAAGGCGTGGAGGTCATCATCCAATTCAAAGACTTGTCGGTCCCAGTGCACACCTATTATTTTGATCTGCACCCTCGCGACCTCGACCACCCTCAGTTCGAATGGAGCTTCCAGCGCCAGCTCTACGATGCGCTGCACGACTACTTCGTGGAAATGTTCATTCGCACACCGCAAGACCGCGCCGACCGCCGGCTGAAAGAACTGTGAATCCACTACGTCAAAAGATCGAACAGGAAATCCGCGCGCGCGGACCCATTCCTTTTTCGCGCTACATGGAACTCTGCCTCTACGATTCTGAACTTGGCTACTACTCGCGAAATGCACAGCAGTTTGGCAAGGCTGGCGATTTCTATACTTCGAGCGACGTGCATGCCGCCTTCGGCCGCCTACTGGCTCGCCAGTTCGATGAAATGTGGCGTGCCCTGGGCTCGCCCGATCACATCGAGTTGGTTGAACTCGGCGCCGGACGCGGCCTGTTTGCGCAAGACGTCATCGACCGGTCTCAAAAGAAGTTTCCGGATTTCTTCCGCGCACTACATTACGTTCTCGTCGAGAATTCACTGGCGCTGCGCTCGCGGATTGAACAGACATTGAGAGAGCGAATCGAATTCGGTAAAGCTCTGTGTGTGCCCGAAGCTTTCCGAAGGGAGGAAATCGGGAAGGACACGACTTTAGTCGTCCCGCATGACGGCCTTTCTAAATGGGCTTCAGCCCCTGATGGCCCAACCATCATCTTCGCCAACGAATTTTTCGACGCTCTTCCAGTTGAGATCCTCAGCGCGAAAGGATCCTTGCGCGTGGACGCGCGAGACGGCCGCTTCGTTGAAATCTGGATGCAGCCTTCGCCCGACGAACTGGGATTCCTCGACCGCTACTCAGTCCATCCCGAGCTGGACGAACGTATCGAGGTTCCTCTCACAGCCCAGCAAACTATGGACCGCATTGCCGCCAGCATCCGGCGCGGATTTTTCATAGCCGTCGATTACGGATACACGCGCGAAGAGCAACTGGCTGGACGCCATCGCGGCACGCTGAAGGCGATCCGCCTGCACTCGGTCAGTGCCAGTCCTTACGAAGCTCCCGGCGAACAGGATATTACCGCCGACGTGAACTTCACCGCGCTAGCGGACGTCGCCGAGAAACATGCTATGCAGATGAATAAGCTCGTCACTCAATCTCAATTCCTATTGGGCATTGGCGAAGCCAATCAGTTCTCTGATGCATTCGAAGAATGCCGCCTGCCACAAGAGAAAGCCAAAGTCGCGCTACAGCTCAAGCATCTGGTCACACCGGCAGGCATGGGAGAAAGCTTTCAAGTTTTGGTTTCAAGCAAGGGAGTCGAGCAGGAAAAAACCGAATCTTTATCTGGTTTGAACTTTGGCCGCAAGCCAATTGCGAACTGAGAGCGGACAACTAACGTTTAGCTTCGGCGAGCGCCGTCTTTCCACTCGAGGCCGAAGCAGCGGGCTTGGCATCCGACGCGCTCTCGGGATACTCATATACGCCGCGTCCTGATTTCCGCCCAAGCCGGCCCGCCTTCACATACTGCACCAGCAGCGGTGCTGGACGATATTTATCACCCAGCGATTTGTGCAGATATTCGAGAATGTTAAGCCGAGTATCGAGCCCTACCAGATCGACCAACTCAAACGGCCCCATAGGATGGTTGAGTCCAAGCTTTAGTGCCTTGTCGATGTCGGCCGCGGAAGCGATTCCCTCCTGCAGCATGTAGAACGCCTCATTCCCGATCATGGCATTGATGCGGCTGGTGATAAATCCAGGCGACTCTTTGATCACAACCACTTCCTTGCCCATCCGCTTCCCTACTTCGGCAACGGTAGCTAAGGTGTCGTCGTCAGTCTCCAAAGCGCGGACCACTT
>JBAPQU010000142.1:0-1523 GCA_049280795.1 Candidatus Sulfotelmatobacter sp. | reverse complement strand
CCACGCTCGATGCCATCCCGAAGGACGAAGTCGTCGTGATGCCAAAATAGTTTGCTGCAAGCAGGTCACTGCTTTACGATCTCCGGCACCATCGTTGCGGGTGGCGTATTGCGGCTGCGTTGTGCACTCACCGCGCCGTCGATGATCACCATGCCGATGCCCGGCAAGTCCCCACGCTGAATGCTTTCCAGAACAGTTTTTCCCGGCGAATGCTGAGCTCTGTCGATCATTACAAAAATTGCAGCGCCGCCGGGCTCTATCAGCCCACAGTCGAGGTTGCGGATTCTTGCTGTGTTGCCCGTGGCAAAGCAGATGGCGACTTCGGCAGGAACTTCTGCGAGAGATGATAACAGGGAGATCAGGCGCAGGATTCCAAGGGGCTGCACTCCGGAACCAGCGGGCGAATCCGTGCCCAGGATCACTCGGTCGAGTTTCTTTAGCTCTCTCGCCGTGCGCAATGTGAGCAGGGCCGCTTTTTCATTACCGTTGTGAACAATCTCGAGCGCGCGCGGCGATTGCTCGCATAGGGTGACGATCTGATCGTCGGGCAGCGCGGTGTGTCCGCCGTTGATGTGGCCGATGACATCGGCGTCGGCCGCGAGCACGATGTCTTTATCGATCAGACTCGATCCCGGAATCGAGGGGCCACCGGTGTGAATCGTACTTTGAATGCCATACTTTCGCGCCCAAGCGACCATCTGGCGTGCGGTTGCTCCATCTTTCACGCTGCCCAGGCCAACCTCGCCGAGCATGGTGACGCCCGCGGCGGCCAGGTCTTTGAAGTCTTCTTCAACCATTCCGTGCTCGATTACCGGAGCACCCGCATGGATTCTCACGCCACCAGGACGGAAGGCCGAAAAGGCGCGCTGGGCAAAGATTGCCATCGCTTTCACTCCGACCACATCTTTCGGGCGACCGGGGGTGTGTACTTCGCCGGCGGAGATCATGCTGGTGACTCCGCCGTGCAGGTAGCTATCGATCCAGCCGATCTGGTTCTGCCTCGGGGTCCAGTCGCCAGCGACGGGATGCACGTGGCTGTCGATCAATCCTGGAGCGAGGGTTGTGCCTTTGGCATCGATGACGAGGGTCGCGCCTTCTGCATCGATATCTTTCTGTTTGCCGACGGCGCTGATTTTTCCGTCGATGGCAAGCACGGTGTCGGCGTCAAGGATCGGTTTCTTCAGATCGCCGCTCAGCAGCAGACCGACGTTGCGGATTACAAGCCTAGTCTGAATCTTCGCTTTAGTGGACTCGTCTTGGGCCATTCGACACGCCTCGTCCCGCCGCAGATTCAAACGCGCGTCTGCGGCTGTGGGTTTCCAGTGTACAAACACTTTGCTACGAGTGCGGCTAAAATCGTTCACCCCTGCATGACACAGAGGAACAGAGGTAGAGTTACGAAGAATGCGATAAGCTTTCTGTTGCACGTTAGTGAGAGGAACGGTGATGGCATCACGCAATGTTGTTTTCTGGGAAGTCGATCCGCAGGCGGATTTTATGCTGCCCGGTGGCAAGCTCTATGT
>JBAPQU010000141.1:0-2679 GCA_049280795.1 Candidatus Sulfotelmatobacter sp. | reverse complement strand
TTCTTGGATTTCTCCAGCCACTTGGCGTGCTGGTTGAACATGGAATCGATGATGTGGATAAAGGCCTCGTAACTTGAGAGAAGACCGTGGCGGCCGGTCAGAACATAGCCTTCGAACCAGCCTTCGAGAGTGTGCTCGCTGAGCATTTCCATGACCCTGCCGAAAACGTCGAGTTCGCCGCCGTCGGCATCGTCGGGCTTGTATTCTGCAAGCCAGGTTTTTTTCGAAGCCTCATAAATTGCGGTGAGCTTGTTGGAGGCGGTCTCGTCAGGTCCAAAGACGCGGAATGACCTCATGTTCCGGCGCATCACCTCGGCGAGGAAGTGTGCGAGCACGTCGGTGGGCAACGCGTAGGCTGCACCTGGCGCTTTAACCTCGACGGCGTAGTCACGAAAGTCCGGCAATTCGAGTTCTTTGCGCAGCACTCCTCCATTTGCGTGAGGATTGGCGGAGATGCGTCTCGTCCCGGAGGGTGCAAGCTCTTGAAGTTCTGGTATGAGGGTTCCATTGGCGTCGAATAACTCCTCAGGCTTATAGCTGCGTAACCAGTCTTCCACGATTTTCAAATCTTTCTTATTCGTGACTGGGTCTTCCACGGGAACCTGGTGCGCTCTCCACGTGCCTTCCACTTTATGGCCGTTTACCTCTTTCGGTCCGGTCCATCCCTTAGGAGAGCGCAGTACGATCATGGGCCAGCGGGGGCGCGCAGTGTCACCGGTCGAGCGGGCGTGCTGCTGGAGGGCACGAATCTCCAGGATGCATTGCTCCAGCGTTGAGGCCATTTTCTGATGCATCACAGCCGGATCATCGCCTTCGACGAAATAAGGTTTATGACCGTAGCCCATCAGCAGCGCTTCCAACTCTTCATGTGGAATGCGCGCAAGGATTGTTGGATTCGCGATCTTGTAGCCGTTGAGGTGCAGGACGGGCAGGACAGCGCCATCGCGAATCGGATTCAGGAATTTATTCGAGTGCCACGAAGTCGCGAGCGGACCGGTCTCCGCCTCGCCGTCGCCAACCGCGACAGCGACAATGAGATCAGGATTGTCGAACGCAGCTCCGTAACCGTGGGAGATGGAATAGCCGAGTTCACCGCCTTCGTGAATGGAACCGGGCGTCTCGGGTGTGCAGTGCGATCCGATGCCTCCGGGAAACGAGAACTGACGAAAGAACTTGAGCAAGCCCGCTTCATCCCGGCTTTTGTCGGGATAAATCTCGGAGTAGTGGCCTTCAAGATAGCAGTTGGCGAGCGTGGCTGGTGCGCCATGGCCGGGTCCGGCGATGTACATGACATTCAAATCGTACTTTCGGATGAGGCGGTTCAGATGAACCCAGATCAAAGACTGCCCGGGATCCGAGCCCCAATGACCGAGGAGCCGATTCTTGATGTGCTCCGGTTTTAGCGGTTCCCGCAGCAGCGGGTTTGCGCGAAGATAGATCATGCCCGCCGAGAGATAGTTGCAGGCCCGCCAATATGCATCCGTTTTTCTCAGTTCCTCGGGTGAAAGCGGCGTGGGGACCTCAGTGGTGCCGGCCATGGATGTTCTCCAGGATTAAAAAGTGCAGGCATTCGGTTAGATGACGCTTTCTTTATCTATAGCCTAAACTTTCCTGATGAATTACAAGTGAATTTTCAGGTGGACCCCAGTCCGCAGAGCGGCCGACCCCATTACCGTGCCCAACTAGCACAAGATCTGAGGAGAGTGAAATCCGGCGCCGATCGGATGTGGCTAGTTTTCTTTGACTTTGTGCGCCAGTTCGCGGAAGTCCTTGGCTTGTTTGTGACTGGTTTTTACCTGGAGTTGCGCGAGCTGCCGAGACTTCTCACTGGACATGAGTGGAACCAAAGCTTCAAGTTCGATTGCCGCCTCGCGCGCGTGGTCGGCCTGTTTGAGCATCAGATGTTCAAATTTCCGGACTGCCTCATTGTGATCCATATTTTCTCCTGATAAAAGTTTGGCACTGCGGTTCAACGCTTCTGGTACGGGTGGAAGATGTAGTCTTTCGCCTTCACCACTGTATGGCACGCGTTTCCACAGTCTGCGAGGCTTTTGGGATCGGCTGTGTAAGTGGCCGTTGCGGCGTCGTAGTTGAACACCGCGTATCCCCATCCGCCAGTTTTCGGAAATCTCTTGCTGTCCTTTTCCATCACGAAAGCCTGGGTAAAGATGTCTGGCACATCGACGGCGAACTGGGCCTCGGTGCTCTTCTTCGGCTTCCACTGGAGCTTCACGAGCATGGAGCCATCCGGGAAAGGCTGGCCGTTGACAGGAACGCCGGCCTTGTACGCCGTAATGATGCTCGGATTGCCGACGATTACTTTGAGTACTTCGTCGGTCCGTGCGGAAGAGACGACAGACCAGTCTTCGTACCCCCTGAAATCTGAGAAAGCAATTCCGCCCGGCGATTTCAGCGAGTACTTATCTTTATCTTGGACTCGGTTCTGGCCTTGCGCGAAAACCCCCGGGGCGACGAGCACGGCGAGCACCGCTCCGGCGGTCAAACCGATGATAAAGACGGCGATACGTTTTACGGTTTTGCGTCCTTTTAGCTTCTGTTGTTGTTCTTGCGTCACAGATTTCGTCACAAGTTTGAACATGAGGTGCTCTCCTTAACAAAGCTTTCTAAGCGATCAACGTGCATATCGCGCGGTTGCAATTAAGCCAGACGTAATGGAGT
>JBAPQU010000140.1:0-2908 GCA_049280795.1 Candidatus Sulfotelmatobacter sp. | reverse complement strand
AGGGTCGACCTCCAGCGAAGCGGTACACATTCTGAAGCAGATTTTTCATCCGGTGGTAATGCGCGGCGTGCCTGTAATTGTGACCAACCAGGCTACAGCCGAACTGGTGCGGGAATCGGCGACGGCCTTCGTGGCAACGAAAATTTCATTCATCAACGAGGTCGCAGCCCTGTGTGAGCGCGTGGGCGCCGATGCCGTGAATCTGGCGCTGGCTCTGGGACTCGATAAGAAGATTGCTCCGCGCTGCCTGCAGCCGGGAGCCGGAATGGGCGGCGTGTTCGCCGAGTCCGACATGGATTCACTGGCGGAGTTGGCTAAAGCCAACGGCGTTACGTTGAAAGTTCTGACGGCGGCGCGCGACGTTAACCACACTCTTGCGGATCGGCTGGTCGACAAGATCGCGATGGCTTTGAATTCGGTGGAGAACAAGGACGTGGGCATACTGGGCCTGGCCTTCAAACCAAACACCAATTCGGTGGCCGGTTCGTCTGCCATACAGTTGGCTGAGACACTGGTCGCGAAAGGCGCGCGCGTGCGCGCTTACGATCCGGTGGCGCTGGGCGATGCTAAAACGCGCCTGAACGGATCGGTGCGTTATTGCGAGACCGCATACGCGGCGGCAGAAGGTATGGATGCGCTGGTGGTCGGCACGGGCTGGCCGGAATTCCGCGCCCTCGATTTTGACCGCATCAAGCAACTGCTGAAAAGACCGATCATCGTAGATACGAAGAACCTGTTGGATTCGACGCGGCTGCGTGCCATGGGATTTGAATATGTTGGGGTGGGACGCGGGTAGCTAGATCTTCAGCCGCCGCTCACGGCCCAGTCGAAGAAGTTGCAGTTAATGAAATTCTCCCGAGACCTGTGAGCGAAGACGTTTCCAATTCCGGGGAATTACCTGAGCGCGAGAAGCTGCTCTCCCGCTTTTCCGATTTTTCCCGTGGGGTTCTCGATAATGTTTCGTTTCTCTTGTTCTGCGTATCTTTTTCCAGCCTGACTCATCTACTCGGTTCCCTATGGAGCCGCCTTCTAACTGAGAAGTAATCATTCCCGCCATCATCCGCGTGATCGGCGCGTCCTTGACTTCCGCGGGTTCCTGCAATAAAGTTCGCATCTCCCCCCGGTGAGGGCCGCCACTCACATCTGCAACTGTCATGTGCGTGATTGCCTTCTCGCTAGAAACCCGGCACTCGATCAGAGCGGAACCAGCGGCGCATCAATTAGGAGGATGAATCATGCCAGCCCGAAAACCTTCCCTCGCAACGACTTTGGTATTGACCTTGTTCGTCATGGCCACACTTATGATGGCCACCCGCGCAGCTGCCCAGAAGGAAGCTGTGCTCTACAACTTTAGCTTCACCGACAATGGTGTGGACGGGACCGACCCCGTCTCCGACCTGATCTTCGACAAATCCGGCAGTCTCTACGGCATGACAAGCGGGGGCGGCGCATACGGCGATGGGACGGTGTTTGAGTTGACGCCCAAAGGGGGTGGCGGATGGACCGAGACCGTGCTGCACAATTTCCAAGGCGCGGATGGTGTCTCCCCGGGACGTAATGGAGGCTTGATCTTCGATGCCGCAGGCAATCTCTATGGTTTGGCAAATGAGGGCGGCGCCTACGGCTACGGAACAGTATTCGAGTTGACTCCCAGTGCGGATGGATGGACAGCGACGGTTCTGCATAGCTTCAGCTACGGCGGCACGGACGGATACCTTCCCGTCGGCAGCCTGATTTTCGACGCCGCCGGCAATCTCTATGGCACGACGAATTGGGGCGGCACCGGGCAGTGCCTCTCCGAGGCTAACTTAGTCGGTTGCGGTACCGTCTTCGAGTTGTCGCCTAAGGCGGGCGGCGGTTGGACCGAGAAGGTACTGCACAGCTTCGGGAACGGAACGGATGGGACGTTCCCCGTTGCAGGACTGGTCCTTGATGCTACTGGAGACTTATACGGCGTGACTTATGAGGGCGGTACTGGTTCATGCCTCCGCACGGGCTACGCGGGCTGCGGCATTGTGTTTGAGCTGCTACCCGAAGCCGGCGGCCGCTGGGCTGAGAGGGTGCTACATCATTTCAATCTCACCAACGGGGGCTGGCCAGTCGGCAACCTGATTTTCGATGCCATCGGGAATCTATACGGCATGACAAATGGGGGCGGCGCCTATGACTTTGGTACGGCATATGAACTGATGCCTGGGCCGAAGGGGGGCTGGGACGAGAAAATTCTGCATAATTTCAATCAGAGTGGAGTGAGTGGGGCTGCTCCCTATGCAGGTTTGATCTTCGACTCCGCCGGCAATCTCTATGGCACGACGTCCACTTCCGGCGCTGTCGGTTCCGGCACAGCATTCGAGTTGAGGGCTACAACGTCAGGGCCTTGGACGGAGTGGGTGCTGCATGCCTTCGGCAGCGGGTCCAAAGATGGAGTCAATCCAGTCGATAGCCTGACCTTCGATGCTGCCGGAAATCTCTATGGCACAACGATCGCTGGCGGCACTTCTTCTTATGGTACGGCGTTTGAGATCAAACGTTAGTAGGGGCGATCGGAATTGGAATTTGCAGTCGCAGCGCGCGAATGCGTTTATGATGTCCGCGCGCAGCAGTTGCTATCATCGAAGTTGCTATAATTGAGGACGGCGGTGGGAATAGCTCAACTGGCAGAGCACCGGACTGTGGCTCCGACGGTTGCGGGTTCGATTCCCGTTTCCCACCCCAGATTTTCCTCCCGCCGCGCGTCCCCCGGTTTCGCTAAGCTCCGTGCGCTTTTGCCTTCGCGGGAATTTTCTCGGCATTAATTGCCTCCGGTCTTTCCTCTTCGGAGTCACGGCGCTCGATTTTGAATCGCCGCATCAGGTTGCTCAACTGTGCGGCGATGGAAGCCAACTGCTCCGCCGCTTTCTGTGACTGC
>JBAPQU010000139.1:0-1922 GCA_049280795.1 Candidatus Sulfotelmatobacter sp. | reverse complement strand
GAAGCACTCCCTTCGCTCAGGATGACGGGTTGCGGGAGTGATCTACCGGGTAGGGCGATTTTCGGTGGGGGAGACCCAGACGCGGATAGCTGCGGCGCGGCCCAGAGAGACGTTGCCGGTGGTGGTGGATAGGGCCAGGGTTTGGTCGTAGTTGCGCTGTAAGAGGCGGAGTTTGGCTCCGGGGCGGATGCCGCGGGCTTCGAGGAATTCGAGCAAGCGGCGGTCGCGCTCGTAGATTCCACTGACTACGTAGTAGGCTCCGGGTGCGGCATCGGCTAGGAGAAGAAGTCCGCGATGGCGGCGGCTGGCGGGGCTTTCCATTTCGCTGAGGTTGCCGTGCGGGCAGGCACCACCTTTGCCTAACTTGGCCAGAAGTTTCGCTTCGAAGTCGGGAGAGACGGCGTGCTCCAAGCGTTCGGCTTCGTCGTGGACTTTCCACCATTCCATGCCGAATAACTCGGACAACATGCGTTCGATCAGGTGGTGGCGGAGGGTCAGCTTGCGGGCAATTTTGCGGCCGGCGGCGGTTAGGCGAACGTGTCCGTCGGTCTGGACGCGGACCAAGCCGTCTTTCTTCAGGCGGCGCACGGCCATGGTTACGGCCGGTGCCGAGACCTTTAGCCAGTCGGCCAGGCGGGCGGAGATTACGGATTCCCCTTCGCTTTCGGCTTCGAGAATGGCTTTTAGATAGTCTCCTTTGGAGACTGTGATCATTTGGGTGATTATACTGCTTGGGTTAATTGTGGTTAAGTTTGAACGAGCAAAATCTTTAACACAGGGGTCACAGAGGACCACGGGTAAACCGAAATCTGAGATGTTTGACAGAGGTTGCGGTCTCACCTAACCTTTAGTTTCTCTTTTATGAAAGTTCTAGTTCTTGGAAGTGGCGGGCGCGAGCATGCTTTGGTGTGGAAGCTGCGGCAATCCTCGCGGGTTTCGAGGCTTTATTGTGCGCCGGGCAATGGTGGGATCGCGGACGAGGCGGAATGCTTGCCGGTGGACTTAAAGAGTCTGGATTCGATTGTGGCTTTGGGGCAGCAGATTAAGCCGGATCTTACCGTGGTGGGGCCTGAGTTGGCGCTGACTTTGGGGGTGGTGGATGAGTTCACGCGCTGCGGCTGGCCTGTATTTGGGCCAACGAAGGCTGCGGCGCAACTGGAGTGGAGCAAGAGCTTTGCGAAGGAGTTTTTGCAGCGGCATCGGATTCCGACGGCGGCGTACGCGATTTGCGATTCGGTGGAGGAGTTGCGGGAGGCGCTGACGCACTTTCACACTCCGGTGGTGGTGAAGGCGGATGGGTTGGCGGCGGGTAAGGGGGTGGTGATCGCGGCTAGCAAAGAAGAGGCTGCGGGCGCTGCTAGTGAGATGTTTAGCGGCAGGATGGTGGGCGAAGCTGGGGCGCGGGTGGTGCTGGAAGAATTTTTGAAGGGCGATGAGCTTTCGTTTTTGGTTTTGAGCGATGGCGAGCGGGTTGCGCCGCTGGTGGCGGCGCAGGATCACAAGCGCGTGGGCGATGGCGACACGGGACTGAATACTGGCGGGATGGGCGCTTATTCGACGGCGGATATTGTCGATGACAAGATGCGGGACTGGCTGGTGCATCATATTGCGAAGCCGGTGGTGGATGGGATGAAGGCGGAGGGCGCGGAATATAAGGGCGTATTGTATTGCGGGCTGATGATGACGGCGCGCGGTCCGATGGTCTTGGAGTTCAATTGCCGGTTTGGCGATCCGGAGACGCAGCCGATTCTGATGCGGCTGGAGAGCGATCTGGTGGATGCGCTGGAGGCGTCTGTAGCGGGGCGAGTGAGCGATGGGGATTTTAAGTGGTCCACGGATGCATCGGTGTGCGTGGTGATGGCTTCGGGAGGGTATCCGGGGACGTTTGAGGTGGGGAAAAAGATTTCTGGGCTGGATGAGGC
>JBAPQU010000138.1:0-17586 GCA_049280795.1 Candidatus Sulfotelmatobacter sp. | reverse complement strand
AGCATGGGAACGCTCACGGGAAGTCCCGCGACTTGAGCGTCGTTGGCGGTAGTTGGTGCGCCTTCGACCAGGGAGACGTCAGTGGAGGTGCCTCCCATGTCGAAGGCGATGATGCGCTCGAAGCCGCTGGTGCGGGCGCTGGCCGCAGCGCCGACTACTCCACCGGCAGGGCCGGAGAGAACGGTGCGAACCGGTTCGCGGGCGGCGGAGGCGGGAGCGGTGATGCCTCCGCTGGATTGCATGACGAAGATTCGGGGGGCTAAAGCACTTTTTAATTTTGGGTTATTTTTCGCAGCGTTGAAGCGCTGCGCCACCCCAAAGCTCGGGAAGGGCACGGCTTCAGCCGTGCCGTCAGACTGCTGCGAAAGAGGCGGCTTCAGCCGCTGAGGGCCCGCCGCAATGCGCCGCTCCAAACTCGCCAGATAACGCTGCATCACGGGTTGGAGGTAGGCGTTGATCACCACGGTCGATGTGCGCTCGTATTCGCGAAATTCGGGAAGGATTTGATGCGAGATTGAAAGCGGAACGCCTAGAGCCTTGAGAGCGTCGGCCACGGCCAATTCGTTTTTTGGATTTGCAAAAGAAAAGAGTAATGAGATGGCAATCGATTCCGGTTGCTTCGCTGCTACTCGAGAAGCTAGCGATTTCAAATCTGCACGCGAAGGCGGGGTCAGGATTTCGCCGTCGCTTCCGGTACGCTCCTCGATGCCGAAGCGGAGTTCTTTCGGCACCAGCGGTTCGACCCGGTCGAAGAAGAAATCGTAGAGCTTGGGGCGAGCCTGGCGGCCGATCTCGATGGCGTCTTCGAAGCCAGCCGTCGTGACCAGAGCGGTGTGTGCGCCTTTGCGTTCGAGCAGCGTGTTGGTGCCGACGGTGGTGCCGTGCAGAATGATGAACTCGCCTTGGTGATTAATCTTGCTGAGAGCTTCGGCGATGGCTTGGGAGGGGTCGGCCGGCGTAGAGAAAACTTTCAGCATGCGCAGGCGGCCGCGGGCTTTATCGATCCAGACACAGTCGGTGAAGGTGCCGCCGGTGTCGATGGCTACGCGGAGGGGTTGGGGGTGGCGGGGCATGGTGGCGAGTTCGGAAAATTAGGGTAACATTTGCGGCAATGACTACGACATATACATTTCTGGTCGAGACGTATGCCACCGAGCGGGTGAAGGTGGTTAGCGTGTGGAGCGAGTTTCGGGACGAAGATCTTCGGGTGCGTCCGCGGGAGGGCGATGCGCGCGGGCGCAGCGTGCATGAGCAGATGGTGCATCAGTGCGTGAGCGAGAATTTGTGGTTTCGCGACATGCTGGGAATTGATGTGTGCGCGACGAACAAGGGCGTCCTCAAAAGCGCGCCGGCTCTGCCCCGGCAGGAGACGCGGCTGGAGTTCATGAAGCGTTACGCCGAAGACAGCGGGAAGCGGCTGGCGGCGCTTCAGGGAAAAGACGATGCGTGGTGGGAAGAAAATGTGAAGTTCTTCGATGTGCAGCGGTCGCGGGCCTGGGTGATGACGCGGAGGATGACGCATACGTCGCATCATCGAGGGCAGTTGATGGCGATGCTGCGAATGCTGGGGCGCGACCTGCACAGCAATTATGGGCCGACTGCGGATACCGGTGGGCTGATGCAGAATCATGCGCCCACGATTTATGCATATGGGAGTTTGGAGGAGTTGTTTGCTGGGGAGGGTGCTGGCGGGAAGAAAGCGGCGTTGCCGGGGGCTGGCGGGAAAGCGGTTACCGAGCGGCCGGGTGTCTAGTTCTCAGTCCACGGATTGAGAAGATGCTTGAGGACGACAAAATCTGAGATGTTCCGCGTCACCAGCGTTAGACGATGAACTTCCGCGGTTGCCGCAAGAAAAGCGTCCATCGCCTCGATGGGACGCCCGAGGATCTCGGAGCGACGAACGATTCTTCCGCAAGCATCAGCGACGGGTGGATCGATAGGCAGGATTCTGCCCTCGAAGCGAATAGGCAACTCGTGGTGCAGCCACTCTTCCAGCCGCCGTTGGCGCTTTCCGCTGGCCATACGCTGAATTCCATAGCGCAGCTCGGCCAGCGAGATTACGCTCAGGAAGATGCGGTCTTCGTCCGCTGAGTCGGTCCACTGCATAAGGCCGGCGTTCGGACTGGGCTTGAGCCACTCCGAAACCACATTGGTGTCGAGAAGAAAACTCACAGTTCTATCTTTCGCAAGCGTCCTTTAGGGCGTTGCAGTTTCAACCCCGATCCCCGGAGTGGTGAGGCGGCGAAGAAGTCTGCGAGCGTGCCGACCCGCTTGGTTTTTCGATTCCACTCTTCGGCGTCCACGACTACGACCGCGGTGCGGCCTTTCCGGGTAACGGTCTGCGGGCCTTCGGACATGGCGCGGTCGATCACTTCGCTGAATTTTGCTTTGGCTTGGGCTACGGTCCAGGTTTGCGCGGCCATTGTTAAATCTCCCAAGTGACTATCATGGTCATTATAGTCATTTGCACATGTTTGACGCAAGATATTTTCAGCGCGGGCAGGCGCTCGCTGGACAGCCGAGGCGGCTGCCCCCACATGAGTTGTGGCGCTTCTTGATTACCCCTTCGTGGTGAACGCGAGCGTCAGCAAAGTTTTTTGTTCCACCTCATGTGCTTTGGCGCTGCCGGTGGCGGGGCTGGCGCTGGAGCTGCGCTTGACCGAGAGCACGTGACGATTGCCGGCGATGCGTTGCAGGCGCGGAAGCATGTTGAATAACGCGCCCATGTTGGCGGGCTCTTCCTGTACCCAGACGATGTCGCCGCTATCCCCGTGGCGGGCGAATTCGGCTACCAGTTCTTCTTCCGGGAAGGGATAGAGCTGTTCGAGAAACACAATCGCGGTGGAATTATCTTTTCTCTTCTTGCGCTCGGCCTGAAGTTCGTGGCCGATCTTGCCGGTGCAGACCAGGATGCGATCGGCTTCTCCGATTTCGGTGTCGGGGATTACGTTCAGGAAATTCTTATGCGTGAAGTCTTCGATCGGCGATGAGGCGTCGGCGTGGCGCAGCATGCTCTTGGGCGTGAAGACTACGAGCGGTTTACGCCAGTGGCGCAGAGCCTGGCGGCGGAGAAGATGGAAATATTGTGCGGCGTTCGAGGGTTGCGTGATTTGGATGTTGTGTTTTGCCGCGAGTTGAATGAAGCGCTCGATGCGGGCGCTGGAGTGTTCCGGTCCCTGGCCTTCGTAGCCGTGCGGTAGAAGCAGGACCAGGCCGGAGAGCAGATTCCACTTGGCTTCTCCGGCGGAGATGAATTGATCGATGATGGCCTGCGCGACGTTGACGAAGTCGCCGAACTGCGCTTCCCACAGGACAAGCGCTTCGGGATAGTCGCGGCTGTAGCCGTATTCGAAGCCGAGCACGCCTTGCTCGGAGAGCGTTGAGTTGTGGACTCCGCAACTGGCCTGGCCGGGCGCGATATTTTCCAGCGGGACGTATTCGTTCTCATTTTCGATATCGACGAGAACGGAGTGGCGCTGGTTGAAAGTGCCGCGGCGGGAGTCCTGTCCGGATAAGCGCACTGGAACGCCGGCTTTTACCAGGCTGGCGAAAGCGAAGGCCTCGGCCATGCCGTAATCGACGGCGCGTTTGCCCGCGCCCATCTCGGCGCGCTGCTCGAGAAGCTTCTTCACCTTGGGATGAATGTGGAAGCCCTCGGGATATGTGGTGAGATGTTGGGTGAGTTCGACCAATTCATCGGACGAGATGCCGGTTTCCACTTCGAATTCCGGCTTGTGACGGCCTCCGTAATATTGGGCCCAATAACTGGGCAGGTCACGCATCAGGGGCTTCTTGGTGATCTTGCCTGCATTTTTCTGCGCGGATTCGAATTCAGCTTTGATGGCAGCGGCTTGCGCGGGAGCATCGGTTGCCCCGATGTCGTCGGCGTAGATTTCCCACAGCGGCGGATGGTCTTTGATTTTTTTATAGAGCAGGGGCTGAGTGACAGTGGGATCGTCAACTTCACTGTGTCCGTGCCGACGGTAGCCGATCAGGTCGATCACCACGTCGGTGCCGAAGCGATAACGATATTCGGTGGCCATGCGGGCCACACGGACTACGGCGTCAACATCTTCGCCATTGACGTGAAAAATGGGAATCGACTGGCGGCGCGCGATGCAGGCGGCGAAGCGGGTGCTGTGCTCTTCGAGATAGCTGGTGGTGAATCCGAGCAGATTGTTGACGATCACATGAATCGTGCCGCCGACGGTGTAGCTGGGAAGGTCGGCATAGTTCATGGTTTCGGCGAGAATGCCTTGTCCGGCGAAAGCGGCGTCGCCGTGAATGAGCAGCGGGAGATATTTTTCGCGTCCGCCTTCGCCGGCGCGGTCCTGCTTAGCGCGCGTGCGGCCCACGGTTACAGGATCGACAGCTTCGAGATGGCTGGGATTCGAAACGAGATGGATGTGAACTTTGTTGCCGCTGTGGGTAATGTAATCGCCGGTCGCACCCATGTGGTATTTCACGTCGCCGGAGCCCAGGACGCTGCGCGGGTCGACGTCTTCGAAGCCGGCGAAAATTTCATCCGGAGGACGCTTGGCTACGTGGGCGATTACGTTGAGCCGTCCGCGATGGCTCATGCCCATCACCAGTTCGGCTGCGCCGAGGCGCGAACCAGTGTCGAGAAGTTCATCGACCAACGGGATCAGAGCGGTGACGCCCTCCAGAGAAAAGCGCTTGCTGCCGAGATAACGCTGCTGCATGACTTGCTCGAAAATATCGGCACGGATGAGCAGGTCGAGGATTCGCTTCTGGTCTTTTTTAGGAACCTCGGAATCGCCAACGTCGTAACCCTGGGTCGGCGATTCCATCTGCTCGTAAATCCAGCGGCGGCGCTCGGGATTGTAGATGTGGTTGACTTCGATGCCGATGGTCGAGGAGTAAATGGCGCGAGCCTCGCGGGCGTATTCGCTGTCGCCCTGCAGTTCGATGGTTGGACGCGGGCGCAGAAAGCCAAGCGGGTCGAGATCGCCTTCGAGGTATCCCCACTGGCGGAAGGCGTTGAAGATGTTTTCCCGTTCGGTGGAGGTTTCAATGACGGCGGCAGTTGCGCCGCCGTTGGACGGCTTGGATTTCTGGCTTGGCATATGACTTTACTAGAATAACGGATGCGCGGCGGGGTGCGGGGGATTCTGCGGGTGGGAAAACCTTAAATCTTAAACACAGAGGGCACGGAGGAACACAGGGTGGGGCGCTGATGCTGCGGCGCTCTTGAAAGTTTAGAGGTCTCTTAGTTAGAGGTCTCTTAGAATGACGGCGGATTTTCAACCTACAATTTTATATGGGCGCATCATTTCGTTGTCTTCGTGCTCCAGCACGTGGCAGTGCCAGACGTAGCGGAATTCGTCTCCGGGATTGACTTGAGTTCCGGGCGGGAGATCGAAGCGAGCAATGACTCGCGTGATGTAGCCGGAATAGGTCTTGATCGTATCTTTCCAGGCCGGGCGCTCGTTGGATTCCGGCGCCATAGGAATGCCGGTGAAGACCAACTTGCCAGTTTGCAGGTAAGTCTTCACGTCGAAGGTCTGGCGATTTAATACCTGAAATTGAACCAGGTGAATGTGCATGGGATGCACATCGCCGGTGGTGTTGGCGAAGGACCAGATTTCCATGGAGCCGGCTTTGGGATCTTCGGTGATGGGATCGTCCCAGTGCTTTTGGCCGAGGAGTCCGATCATCGTGTAGCCATCGGAGGGGCGATCCATCTCAGTGAGGGCGAGAGTTCTTTCGCGGACTGCGTGCGATGGATCGAGCGGAGTCCAGGGCACGAGCGTATCGGGAAGCGAGCTCGAATCTTTTCCGGCGAGCGGCTTGGTGACCTTGAAAAGCATCACGTCGGAGGGAACGATCTCACCGCCGCGCGCGTAGGGGGCGGGTGCGTCGTTGATGAGAGCGAGGTTTTCACCTTTGTGCTCGGAGAAATCGATCACGATGTCGAAGCGCTCTCCGGGAGAGAAGATCAGGTAGTGCATGCTGAGCGGTGCGGGCAGTAGGCCGCTATCGGTTCCGATCTGGCGAAAAGGCGGAGCGTCCACCGGCCTGCCGTTGGGCTTGCCGTTAGCGTCGGCGGGAAACAGAGTGAGGTGGTAGAAGCGGGAGTTCGATCCGTTCACCATGCGAAAACGATACTTGCGCGGCTCGACTTCCAGAAATGGCGCAGCTTTGCCGTTCACGCAGATTACGTCGCCGAAGAACTCCTGCATCCACATGGGGTGGGTGCCGTTTTTCGCCGGAGGATAAAGCAACGAGCCATCGACACCGAACTTGCGATCCTGGATTAGCAGCGGAATTTCGTAGGGGCCGCTGGGAAGGTTAAGCGCGTCTTCCTCAGCGTCACGAATAAAGTAAAAACCAGCGAGACCCGCGTAAACATTCAGACGCGTAATGCCGAGCGCGTGATCGTGATACCAGAGAGATCGGGCGGATTGCTCGTTCAGGTAATGCGTGGGATTGGCGGCGGGAACGGCACCGAGTTTGCCATCGGAGGTGAACCAGGAGTCGGGGTAGCCGTCACTCTCCGGAAGAACCTGAGCGCCGTGCACGTGGGTGACGGTGCGGACTTCAGGAACATTCTCTTCGGAGCCGTGGATGGTGTAGTCGATGGGAAGGAAATGTTTGGTGGGCAGATGGTTGGTCCACTTCACGGAAAAAGGCTGGCCTTTGCGGACTTCGAAGGTGGGTCCGGGCCACATGCCGTTGTAGCCCCACATGGTGGCGGCGGGAAGATCGCGATGGGCTTTGTGTTGAAAGGGAACCATGCGAATCGGGACGGTTGCGCCGGATTTGGGACGGATGACGGGCGGGATCGACAACGGTGTGACGTAGCTGGCTGGAGGACCGGCGGGCTCGGCTTCATGAAACGCGCGAACGGGAGCCGCATGCGCCGCGGCGTGACACATATTCATCGCGCCGCCGTTCATTGAGTTGACAGCTTGTTGCGCCAGGCTGCGACGCGCGGCCAAGAGACCCGCTCCGGCGCCAAAACCTATTCGCAGCAAATCGCGCCTACTTAGACCCAAGAAAGATTCTCCAGATGAATTTTTGGCGTTAGGTTCAACGGGCGAGGGTTCACCAAGCGCGTATTGATGATTTCATGTCGGGGGAGTTTGTATTGTGAAGCGAATGTTAATTTCGCGTGACAAAAAACTACAGCCATGAGCAAACGCTGCGCCGTGCTGAAACTCAGCTTCTACAGAATTGGAACTCTTATTTCCGGTTGGTCCGATTCTGCTGGCTGCTGTCAGATTGAGTCTGATCAGTCTGGCGAATTGCTTTCCACGAATAGTCGGTTCGGCGAGCATTCTCCCCGTATGAGTCGTAGCCGTCCTTGGAACCCCCGATGGAAAATTTTCCCGCCATTTTGTCCCCGTCAACCGTTCCCGTGAAAATGATGGTGAAGGGATGGGCTCCCGCAAAATCGAGGTTGATGCTGACGTTCTTGTTTTGGACGGTGCCCGAGAGCTTCGAAGAAACCAAATGCCCCTGGTAGCTGCCGGTCAACTTTGAGTCCGCTTGTTCAAGCTGCAGAGTGCCACTCTCAGTTCCAATGCGAGCTTCCCAGGAGAATTGCCACTTCCCGGTCAAGTTCACCGGCTGGGTGTCGGCCGCTACGGCGAAGAACGACGTCAGCAAGAATAGCGGCAGGAACAAGGGTACCAAGCGATTCATCTTTGTCATCTTCATTCGATTCATGACTAATCAATTCTCCTTCACTATTTGCACGATAAAACCGGCCAAGGATACGAATGCCCTTGGCCGGTTCGGTTCTTAGCGGCTGCCGCGATCTTGGTTATCGCGACAGCCAGGAGAGCCTTCACTTCGCCTTCGGCGGGAACTTGAAGGCGTCAAACAGATCGTCTAATGCGGGGTTGTTGGTTGGAGCGTACGGATTGCCTGCCGTGGTCGTCGGGTTGGGGAAATTGTCCCGGCTGCGGCTGCTGATCGGTGCAAGGCTCCAGTTTCTCTCGATGAACTTGATCAGAGAAACGTGGTCGCTGTAGCTGTGGTTGACAACGCCACCCATGGAAAACGGAGAGACGATGATGAGCGGAATACGCGTGCCATCACCGAAGTAGTCCACGGGCTGGATGTAGCCGGAGTCGTAATAGCCACCGCCTTCGTCGAAGGTGATGAATACCGCGGTGCTCGCCCACAGCGTGGGGTTCGCCTGCAGCTTGGTGACGATGTCCTTCACGAAGCCTTCAAACAGATCCAGCTTCGAGGAGGAAGGATGGCCGTCGGTGAATCCGCTGGGCTTCACGATCGAAACTGCGGGCAAATTCCCATCGATCAAGTCCTCATACAGGGTGGTTGTGTCCTGGATGTGGGCTTCACGCTGGGCCGGAACGGTCATGATATCGGTTGCGTACTGGAAGGGGTTGCAGATATTGCAATAGCGGTCGTACGGGTTGGCGCCAGTCGGATCAGACGTGTAGAGGTTCCAGCCTTCTCCGAAGTAGGTCCACGACACTCCAGCCGCGGACAATGAATCTCCGATATGCTTCTGCGCCACCGGAGGAATGTTGAACGGGGTGTATTGGCTGTCCAGAGTTCCATCGCCCACATAGCCAGGGTTGTAGTTGTTGAGCAGGTAATAGGCGTTGGGAGCGCAGTTGGGGCTGATGGGCGGATTCAGGGACTGCAGGTAATTCACTACCGCGGGAACCGCTGGCTGAGTCAGGTCATTGCAGTTGGTATAGCTGCCGCCGGAGTAGCCGTCCTGATCGTAGTAGTTGTTGCTTCCGGATTGAGCATTGGGGTTTTCAACCTGATTCAACGGCGGAGTAAGGTTGTTGCCATTGCCATCGGTGTAGGTAAGGGCATCCGCATAGCCGAACATGATGTGGTTAGCTCCAGTGCCGCCCATCACGGACTGATGGAAATTGTCATTGATGGTGTAGTGGTAGGCGAGCTGCTCGAAGTAGGGCACATCTCCGTTTTCGACGTTGAAGAACGCCATAGCGGTAGAGCCTTCGCCAGTGTTGAGGGTTGCCGGTGGCACGGCGCCATTGCTTCCCGCTCCAATTGTGGTCTCGACCCAGGGGAACAGATCGTTCAAGCAACCGCTGGGATTGCTGGCAGTCGCGGTGGCCAGGCTGCAATCGGTCTGCTGCCACATCTGGTAGAAGCGGTGAACCGGGCTGGCTGCGTAGGCATCGTAGGGAAGAGTCGAGGAAGTGAGTTGAAACACACCGGAACCCAGGCTATTGACATTGGGAATGCGAGTGTCCGGGATGTCGTGGCCAAGGCCCGTCGCACCGCTGAGCAGGTACTTGTCGTAGCCCCTGGCTAAGCCCGGCTCGGCCAGCACTGCCAAAGACAGTGTGACGAAGGGCGCGGGATCGCTGTCGCTGGGGGCCGTGGGAGCGCCGGCGGTCTCAGGAGCGGGAATGTTCGCGTAAACCGCTTTGCTGCCCGGGGAGATTTCGAAGTTTCCGCTATCTACAGCGCTGGACTGTGCGGAGAGCGCGTAGTTGGGACCCGGCGTGCCGTCCCCGTTGACGATGCCTTTGGAGAGCAGGTTGGAAACACTTTGTCCGAGCTTCGGCCGGAAGGTTCCGTAGACGTGATCGAAGCTCCGGTTTTCACCGATGATCACGATGACGTGCTGGATGGGAGTGACGGGTGTGGGGGTTTGAGCGGCGGCCGGGGCCGGCGCTCCCAAATTCACAAGCAGAGCAAATAAGCTTGTGCCAACCGCGACGTGCTGCCTGGCTTGCGCCAGGAAACTGGTCGAAGACATGAACTTTCCTCCTGAGCGTTGACGAATTACCACAGGCGTGAAGGTAGCGGGTACACAGTCGGCCTTAGGTGAAGCGGAGATGAATTCCCCGAGAAAAGAAATCCACAACCACACACGCACGCAGAAATGGGCTATGTAAATTTGTGGGCAAATCTGTAACTGCCGGGGGAAATGTGGAGCTGAGATTAAGAAGTTTCCACAAGTTGCCGAACTGATGCAGCAATTCCGATAAAAAACCATCCGAAAGTGAAGCGATGTAGACTGCTGAAACCCTCGACTTTAGGAAAAATCTCGACGTAGGAAGATGAAGAAGATGCCGACTCTGCTCGGAATTCCCCTGGATGTGAACTCTTCTTATTTGCGCGGCGCGGCGGCCGCACCGGCGAAGATCCGCGAAGCCATGCGCTGCGCTGCTTTCAACCAGTGGACGGAGCTGGGCGTGGACTTGGGCATAACGAACGCGTTTGCCGACGCAGGCGATTTGCCGTTGCAGAATTCGCGAGAGCAAGTCAGCGAAGATTTTGCCGAGATCGAGCGCGCGGTGGGCGAGTTGCTGGAGAAGGGTCAGCGTCCGGTATCGCTGGGCGGGGACCACTCGGTGACTTATCCCATTTTGAAGGCATTTGCGCGGCGGTATCCCGACCTGACGATCGTTCATTTTGATGCGCATCCAGATTTGTACGATGAGTTCGAGGGCAGCAGGGTGTCCCATGCGTGCCCATTTGCGCGCATCATGGAAGAGCGGCTGGCCAAGCGTTTGGTGCAGCTCGGAATTCGGACGATGGTTGGGCACCAGCGTGAGCAGGCGGCTAGATTCAGAGTCGAAGTGGTGGAGATGCGGGCGCTTCCGGCTTTCGACAGGATGAAAGTTCACGGACCGGTTTATATTTCTTTCGATATCGATGTGCTCGATCCGGCATTTGCGCCGGGAATCTCGCATCGTGAGCCGGGCGGAATGACGGTGCGGGAGGCGATTGCTCATCTGCATGCGATTGAGGGAACGATCGTCGGTGCGGATCTTGTGGAGTTCAATCCGGCACAGGATATTGCGGGAATGACGGCGACGGTGGCGGCGAAGATTTTGAAGGAGATTTTGGGGAAGATGATTGCGGGAGGGTGAGCCAGTACCCTTAACTAAGACCGTATTCTTAACTATATTGTCATCTTGAGCGAAGTGGCTGGTTCGCGAAGCGAAGCAGCCATGCAGTCGAAGGATCCCTTGCGCCCCATTTCACCGTCGACTCCGCAAGGCGTTTCCATCTCGCTCGCGTATCTTGCCGCCAGCGCTGTACAAGCAATTACGAATGACAACACAATTAAGGAGAGGTTATGCAAGCGAACGGGATTTTGCAGACTGCGAGTCCGTATTCAGTAGAGGAGACCGTGAAGCGGCTGGAATCGGTTCTCGCACCGCGTGGGGTGCAGCTGTTTGCTTTGATCGACCATAGTGGCGAGGCGGAAAAAGTCGGGATGAAAATGCGACCAACGAAGTTGCTGATCTTCGGCAGTCCCAAGGGTGGAACGCCGCTGATGGTGGCTGCGCCTTCCCTGGCAATCGATCTGCCACTGAAGACTCTGGTGGCCGAAGATGAAAGCGGCAAGGTTTGGGTTTCTTACAACAGTCCCGAGTACTTGCAGCAGCGGCACGGCGTGCCTGAAGACTTGATCAAGAATATCGCGGTCGTGGGCGCTCTGGTGGCCAAGGCTGTGGAATAATGCTGCGTCATCGGAATGCTGTCATAGCTGACAAAGGGAGGCTGTGTGGTTGAGGATTCCAACCGGGCCCGAGATCATTTGGCGAACGAGCGCACGTTTTTGGCGTGGGTGCGCACCAGCGTCGCGATTGTTGTATTTGGCTTCGCCATTGGTCGCTTCGCCATCGCCATGCGGCAGTTGACGGCGTTTCAGGGCGTGGCTTCGAAGACCACAGGCCTTTCCGTGTGGATGGGAATGAGTTCGATTCTCGCGGGAGTGGCGATGGTCGTCGCCGGCCTGGCGCGATATCGGAAGACACGAGCGCAACTGGATCAGGGAAAGTTTGAGCCGGCAGGATTCATTGTGGATCTGGTGACGATTCTAACGGTCTTGTTTGGGCTGGTACTGGCGGGGTATTTGATTTATGTGGGGAAGAGTTTCGGATGAGTGGCGCGGCGGATCGCAGCGCCTGAAGGCGATTGATAATCCAGTGCCTTGCGGTATGCCTGAAGGCATACCCTGATACGAATCTTGAGCTTTCTGATCACTCTAAGGCGTGCACTCTCTAAAGCTGTTCTCGGCAATCTGAAACCTATGGCAAACGATCAGGAAAAAGAGGCGGCGTCGCGGGCGAGCTTGCGGTTCGTGAAAGACGGACAGATCGTCGGCATGGGAACAGGATCGACGGCCGCGTATTTCATTCAATTGCTGGGCGAGCAGGTGAAGAATGGTTTGAGAATTCGCGGTATACCCACCTCGGACCGCTCGCGTGAAATGGCGGCGGAGCTGGGGATTCCGCTGACCACGTTGGATGAATGCCAGGAAATCGATGTGACGGTCGACGGGGCGGACGAGGTTGATCCGCAATTGCGATTGATTAAAGGTGGCGGTGGCGCGCTGCTGCGGGAAAAAATTGTGGCTTCGGCGACCAAGCAACTGGTGATTGTGGCCGATGCCACTAAGCAGGTTCCGGTGCTGGGGAAGTTTCCGCTGCCGGTGGAAGTGATCAAGTTTGCGCAGGCGCTGGTGGCGAAGAAGATTCGGGCGCTGGGAGCCGCGGTCGAGTTGCGGCGGAACGCCGACGGAAAGCTGTTCTTGACCGATGAGGACAATTACATACTGGATTGCCGCTTCGGAAAGATTCCGGATGCGGAGGATCTGGCACGTCACCTCAGCGATATGCCGGGAGTGGTGGAACACGGATTATTCATCGGAATGGCGAGCGTCGTGCTGGTGGCAAATGGGAGCGAAGTCGTGGAGCTGCGACGAGAAAAATAAAACTTTTTCACCACGGAGACACAGAGACACAGAGAAAACTTTTTTTGTTTTTCTCTGTGCCTCTGTGACTCTGTGGTGAATAGCTCTTTGACCGTCCTTCACAGAATCCGAGACATGGAATGACCGCAGGAGAACAGCCCCCGGGACAGAATCAGCCGCAGCGGCGTCGCGGCGTGAGATACCGCGTGCAGACGCCGCTGGATGTCACGGTGCTGCGTTCGGGGATTCCCGATACTTTGCCGGGGCGCTCTGTAAACCTGGGCGAGGGCGGAGTGGCGGCGGTGCTGGCGGGAGAGTTGTCACCGGGTGAGGCGGTGGGAGTGGAGATCAGCCTGCCGCTGGTGAAGGGGCTGTTGCGCACGCGGGCGCTGGTGCGGCATCAGGATAAGCTGTGCTCTGGGCTGGAGTTTGTCGGACTCTCGGCGGAGCAGCGAGCGGCGATTCGCGATTGGGCGGGGGAGGCGAAAGCCGAACCGGAGCCGGGGGCGGAGCCGAAGGTTGCAATCGAGGCTGCCGCTGGGAAGAGTTCGGAAAGCGATGAACCGGGCGTTGCAGCGCAGCCCCCTGTGCGCAAGCGCCGTGGGAGGGCAGCGATATTGGTGCCGGTAATAGCCGCCATGTTGGTCGCAGGGTTCTGGTGGCGCTGGAATCGGGGATGGGAAAATCTGGAATCGAGTCTGCAGAGAAGCGAAACGACGGCTGGCCAGCAGCCTCAAACTCACGTTCCCGCCGATGTTATGGAAAAGTTGGTGACTCACCGGGTCGATCCTGACTATCCCGAGGCGGCGCGCGCAGCCAAACTGCACGGAGTGATTGTGTTGGATGTGGTGGTGGGGCAGGATGGAACGGTAGTCGATGTTCATCCGCTCAATGGGCCGGAAATCTTGGCCCACGCCGCGACGAATGCCATGCGCTGGTGGCGCTTTGAGCCTTATCGCGTTGATGGCAGGCCGGTGGCAGTGGAAACGACAGTCGCTGTGGAGTTTAAGTAGAGCCGCGCTTACCCACGCCTGCGCAAGGCGCTGAGCACGATGATGCCGCTGACCGCAAACGAGACGACCGCGGCAAGCGCGGCGATCAGCATAAGAATCCCACTGAGGTGCAGGACGTCGGCAAATACCGCCGCCACGGCGAAAATAACGCCAAGCCCGTTAAGCCAGAGCGGACCTTTAGTAGAAGACGCCCGACGGGAAGAAGAAAGGTCGGGACGCAGGCGAAGTTGCAACAGCAACGCCGCTACGCCAATGGCGGCGACTACGACTAACGCCACCGGACTAAGGAACGCGCGCTGGCTGGTATAGAGGACGACCAGTGCCAGCGCCGCAAGCAGCAGGCCAGCAGCGATGATGGTCGCGCCGCGAGGTTGAGGATTGGGCCCGGGGCTCGAGGGGTCGTCTGACACGAAGGTCCGTCTTGAGATTTATACAGGTGTGGGCCGAGGTTTTCAAATTGGGGCGCGATGAGAAGCTCTGTAAGCCGTCCTAGGAGTCTGGTGTGGAAGAGTTCATTCCGGCGAGCCACTCAGCCTGGCGGGGATCGCCGTGGTTCACCGCATAGAGCACGAGTTCGACCCGCGACGAAATCCCCAGCTTATCGAAGATGCGGAACAAGTACTTTTTGATGGTGTGCTCGCTGAGGTTGAGCTCCCGCGCAATGTCGCGATTGCTCATGCCTTCGGCGACCAGGGCGACGACCTGCTCCTCGCGCGGCGTAAGCAATTGGCGGCCGTTGGAATTGAGAATCCGAAGCGAAGGCACCTCCGAGACCAGGTCGAGTAAAAAGTTCATTTGTTCGGTGTTGGCCCAGACCTGGCCCGCCGCGACGCGCAGAATGCACCGGCAGAGCAGGCGGAAGTGAGCGTCTGAAATACAAAAGATGCCGCGAGCGCCGGAGCGGAACGCGTTCACGATCAGTTCGCGATCGTAAGACTCGACCAGGAGAACTTTCGCGACGGCGGGATAAGAAAGGTGAATGCGGCGCATCGCCGCCATCTGGTTGGCGATGCTGGCCGAGTGATTCAGCGTGAGAACGAATACTTTTGCAGGATTAGAAGCCACAGCCTGAAGGATCTTAGCGATATCGGCCGGGCAAGTGGAGATGCTGAACTCAGAACGACGGCGCAAGGCGCTCGTCAACAACTGCGCCTGCATGCGATTTGAATCCGCAATGAGGACGGTGATTGCGGATGAATCCGTGGCCAGAGACGAACTCATGAATAGGGCTCCGAATGAAACGGTATTAAAGTGATGCGATCTTAGGCGTACATGGAGACGTACTCAAGGAAAGATGTCACAAAATTCAGGGCAGCCGTTCAATTCGGGAAAACAAACTTCGATGCTGTGGAAAAGTAGAGCTCAGGTCGCGTTTAGGGAAATCCTCAGGCAGTTTCAAAGTAAGCATTGCAGCGGCACTGCTGAATTCTGAATTCTTCGTCGGAGAGAGTTATATTTCTTCCGGCAGAAATGTGATTCCGTGAACATGCAAGTCTACTTTTGTGGGTAGCCCGTGGAGGAATACTCCTGCATGGATGCGTGAGCACCACTGCGGGCAGAACCCGCGCCCCTTGGGGTTTCGCTCTTTACCCGTTCGAATCTGGCATGACCCCGTTGGTAGACAACACTTCCTATGTCTTGCCGCGCATTCCGCACGGAAGTACCTTACTCACATTGAAGAGAGTCAAAAGCTAAGAGAGACTCTCGGATCTTAGAAAGATGGAGCCCGTCGCGCAATGAGACCCTTTGTCGGCAGAGCAACACTTGCGATGGCGGCGCTGTTGGTATTGCAACTTTGCATGGCCGCATTCGCCCAGGAGCAGAAGAGGGAGCAAAGCCTGGGAGCCAGCCTACAGCCTTCTCAAACTGGCCTAACCGGGGCTGGATTGGGGAGCACGGGAATGGCGGCTGCAAAAGCCGGGCAAGCGGATGGCGTGGGAAACCCTCAGCTCGGAGGACGCCATCCGCTTTACCGGCTGACTCGTAGTGACGTTGTGGCGTTGAGCTTCACGCTTTCGCCTGAGCTTGACCAGTTGCTGACGGTCCAACCAGATGGCTATGTCTCTTTGAAAGATGCGGGACTGGTGCTCGCGCAGGGACTGACACTGGAGGAGTTCCGCATCGCCGTGCGGCAAGCGTACACCGGCTATCTGCACGATCCGCAGGTGGCGGTCGCACTCAAAGAGTTCGAACATCCCTATTTTGTGGCGGGTGGGGAAGTAGGACATCCCGGCAAGTATGAATTGCGGGCCGACACAAGCATCCTGGAGGCCATTGAAATAGCGGGCGGCTTTACCCATGAGGCCAAGCACTCGCAGGTGGTTCTGTTCCGCCACGTCAATAATGATCTGGTAGAAGCGCACATTTTCGACCTGAAGAAGATGTTGAAGGAAAGAAGCCTCGGCGAACCCCCCCAGTTGCGCCCGGGTGATCTGGTATTCGTTCCTCAAAACTCAATCTCCAAGATCGAGCAGTTTCTCAGCAAGCCTGCCTTAAGCATGTACGTAAGCTCCACACAGTTTTAGTTGGATACGGTTCAATCCCATGGCCGATCAAGAACTAATGCGCAAGAGAGCAGAACCAGTGTCGCCCACGATGCGTGAGCTGGCGATGGTCCTGTTCCGCCAGCGAAGACTCTTCATCGGCGTCTCAGGTTTGGTGTTCGTGCTGGCTGTGATCTATGCGCTGGTTGGGCTTACCTATCGCGCTCAGTTGCGGGTGTTGGTCCGCCGCGGGCGCTCTGACCCTCCTGTGGCCGCGCAGGAGAATGCGCCTCCCGATTTTTCCCGCGTGGAAGTGACTGAAGAAGAACTGAATTCAGAAGTGGAACTGCTGAAGGACGACGACGTCTTGCGGCGAGTTGCCGAGACGAACAACCTGGCTGCCCATGACTGGTTGCGATGGCTGCGTCCTCACGAGGTGCAGGCGGCACGAGTTGAGCGAGCGGCGAAGAGGTTGGGCAATCGTCTGAAGGTGGAATCGATCAAGAAAACCGATCTGATTGCGGTTAGCTATGACGCGGCCGATCCTCAACTGGCGGCGCAGGTGATGCGGTCGGTAGCCAGCGTTTATCTGGAAAAACATACCGAGGTCCACCGGCCGGCGGGGCAACTGCATTTCTTCGACCAGCAGACGGGAGAATCCCGGCAACAACTGGAGGAGGCCAAACAGAAGCTAATCGCCTTTACGAACGAGCACAGCGTGGTGATGGCGGCCCAACAGCGTGACCTCGCGTTGCAACGGCTTGACGCCGAAGAGGCAATTTATAAGCGCACTCAGGTGCAGATGTCGGAGACTGCCAAGCGAGTCCAGGAGTTAGATATTCAGTTGGCGAAGTTGCCGCCACGCACCACCACTCAGGTTCGCACCGCGGACAATCCGGAATTGTTGCGGGCGCTGAAGGCCAGCCTGCTGGATCTCGAATTGAAGAAAACTCAACTACTGACTAAGTTCGAGCCCACCCACCGGCTGGTGCAGGAAGTGGAGCAGCAAATCGCGCAAGCCAAGTCCGCGATCGCGGCTGAAGACGTAACCCCAGTGCGCGACGAAACCACCGACAAAGACGCCGACTATGAATGGGCCAGGGCCGAGCTGCAGAAGGCGCAAGTCGAGATGAAAGGGCTGGAAGCGCGAGAGGCAACCACGAGGGAGCACCTGGAGGAATATCGGACACAGGCTCGCCAACTTGGCGACGATGCGATTACGCAGGACGATCTTGCCAGCAGGGAAAAAGCGGCAGAGGAGAACTATCTGCTCTATGTGAAGAAGCGCGAGGAAGCGCGGATGGGCGATGCCCTGGACGAAGGTGGCATCGTCAATGTGGCCATTGCCGAGCAACCGGTCGTGCCCGCGTTGCCGGTGTGGCCGCCCGGCCTGATC
>JBAPQU010000137.1:0-16841 GCA_049280795.1 Candidatus Sulfotelmatobacter sp. | reverse complement strand
GTTTGAAATGCTGCCGCGCTTCATCGGCGACGCGACGTTCGGCATGGCCTCCGTCGTAGCCGGCGAAGCCATCGCCGCGGCCGCGACGGGTGAGCGGATGAAAGAATCCTTCTCGTTCCGTCAACTCGCCGAGGCGCAGGTCGAACATGCGAGCGCGATGACGATCCACGAGGATGACGCCAAGGCTGGGAAACGCTCCCAGCAATTGGGCGAGAGGCTTCAGGTGGAAATGCCGATTTACAAGAAGCTGCGTGCCGCTTAATTGCGGAGGAAGATCATACTCACGCCAAAAGCCTTGTGCAGAGCAGGCGAATACGGCCTTGGCGCGCGCGCCGTTGCCTTGCAGGCCATTTCCTCGTAGATCATGCGCCAGGCGCACGATGCGGTCGAGATCGGCGCGGGCAGATTCGTGCTTGTCTTTGTGATGATTATGATTATGGCCATTAGTGCTGCCGTTGTTCCTGCTCTCCAGTTGACGCAACGCCTCCCGGGCGAGGTCTTTGGCGAGGATTGCATCCTCCTTGTGGGCCTTGTTGCGAGGCGTCGTAGGCTGAAAGTAGAAACTGAGAGCGCAGGCTCCCTGATCTTCAAATTGGGCTAATTCCAGAACTTGTTCGCGAGTAATCATTCGGGGTCCCACTTCCTTTCGATTGGAATTGGAGTCAAGCCGTCCCGGTAGCGGCGAAGCGGCCTTTGAACTGGCCGACAAAACTGGGCGATCGGCGGAGGTGATCGCGGACGGCGGCAATGGAGTTCGACACGCCTTCGGGCGGAACTCCGGTGATGGCGGAGATTTCGTCGATGCCGAAGCCTTCGATAGCGTGCAGGATGAAGGCTTCGCGCTGCGTTGGAATTATATCGAGCAGAGCGGAAGCGATAAGACGCATCATCTCGTCCGATCCGACGATCTGTTCGGGCGTGGCTACGCGGTCGTCGGCAATGATGGTTTCTTCGGTGATGGTTTCATCGGGCTGATGGAATTGCAGTTCGGGCTCGTCGCTGGCGCGGACGTTCTGTTTGCGGGCAGACTCTTCCAGGCGCACAGCGCCGCCGTTGGTACCTTCGGGGCGAGACAGTTGATCGAGCGCGTTTAGCGCCAGACGATAGAGCCAGGGCTCGAGGGCAAGACGCTCCGGCTTCTCGTAGTCCTCACCGAGCGCCGCGGCGATGGTTTCGTCGATCACTTCTTCTTTGCTGATCGAATCCGGCGTGACCTGATCGGCGGTTTCGCGGAAGTAAATTTCGCGTTCCACAAAGCGCTCGAGTCGGGAAAGATTTACGTTAACGTAAGAGCGCACGTCATCGGCGGAAACAGTTGCGGGAAATACCACCGCCAGAGTTTGTTCAAATGGGACGGAAGTGCTCCGGCGCGCCGATGCTTCATTTTGCCGCCGCTGCCACTTGTGGCTGGAGCGCAGCAGTTCTTTGTGCTTGTTTACCTGCTGTAGCAGATCTTCGAATGCGGTTTTAACTGCAGCCGCGGCAGTTGAAGCTTTGGCTTGTACTGCCATTTGTCCTGAAGGCAGGCGCAGGTTGAGCGACACGCAAGTGCCTTCGCGTGCGGAAACTTCCTCGACCATGCCTTTGAGATGGATCAGTTCAGGACGGAAGACCTGCAGGCGTTTTCGCAGTTTTTCGATCTGATGTTGGAGGTCTTTTTCTACGGCGGGAGTCTTATGAAGACGGTAACTGATGTGGACGTTCATGAGCACCTCGGGTATTCAGACGAAAGCAACGCAACCCAGTGCTTGCTGAAAAACTTCCTAAGAAAATTGTACACCCGCAGGAAGTGTGCAAAGCACAATTGAAAAAACTGATTTTGACGGTTTGGTATTTTGGGAATGCGGAGCTAGAAGAGAATATTGGTGCGAATTAATTTACAGGGATTACTTTGCCAGACATGATCCATGCCAGATATGATCCGTGAACTATGAAACTGGCAAAAGTCTTGCTGTTTGCGGTTTTGGCTGCTTCGGCTTATGGGCAGGCTCCTGACTCGAAAGAGGTTGAGGGGGTCTATCCAGAGGCGCACGCACTGTATGTGGATTTGCATGAGAATCCGGAGTTGTCATCGCATGAGACGCAGACGGCGGCTAAGCTGGCTGGAAGGTTACGCGGGTTGGGTTATGAAGTGACGGAGCATGTCGGGGGAACGGGGATTGTTGCCATTCTGAAGAACGGCGCGGGCCCGACGGTGATGCTGCGTACCGAACTCGACGCGCTGCCAGTGGAGGAGAAGACCGGCCTTTCTTATGCGAGCAAGGTTCACGCTAAAGACGATGCGGGTCACGATGTTCCCGTGGCGCATGCGTGCGGTCACGATCTGCATATGGCGGCGATTCTGGGTACGGCCGCGATCATGGCGCACAGTAAAGACACATGGCACGGGACGCTGATGCTGATCGGGCAGCCGGCAGAGGAAACGATCGCCGGGGCGAAGGCGATGCTCGGCGATGGATTATTCACTCGCTTTCCCAAACCAGACATGGCGGTGGCTTTGCACGTGGGCAACGAACTCCCGGCGGGAACGGTGGGAATTACTCCGGGAGTTTACAACACGAACGCGGATTCTCTGCGCATCACGATCTACGGCAAAGGAGGGCATGGCTCGGCACCGCAGACGGCGATCGATCCGATTGTGATTGCGGCTCGAACCATTCTGGCATTGCAGACGATCGCGTCGCGCGAAGTGAAGCCGGGAGAGATGGTGGTGGTCACGGTTGGCTATATTCAGGCTGGGACCAAGAACAACATCATTCCAGACCACGCTGAGTTGGGTTTGACGGTGCGCACTAGAAAGCCGGAAGTGCGCCAGCAAGTGCTCGCCGCGATTGACCGGATCACCAAGGCTGAAGCGGAAGCCGCAGGCGCGCCGCGTCCGCCTTCGATCGAGCACTATGAATCCGCCGATCTGGTGTACAACGATCCCGCGCTGGCGCAGCGGTTGCGCGGCGCACTGGAGTCGGCGCTGGGAAAAGAGAATGTCATAACCACGGAACCGATCACGCCGTCGGAGGATTTCTCTTATTTTGTGGAGCAGGGAATTCCGGGATTCTACTTCAGCTTGGGAGGGGCAGATCCCGAGAAGTTCGCGCAGGCCAAAGCTGCGGGAACGATGCTGCCTTCGAATCACTCTCCACTGTTCGCGCCGGATGTGGATCCGGCGCTGCATACCGGGATTGCGGCGGAGGTAGCGGTGCTGAGGAATTTGCTGAAGTGAGAGAGGGAGTGGTTGCGATCGAGAAGTCAACGGAAAAACGGAGCTACACACCGAGAGCAATGTTCTAGCTCGGCTCTGCGGCACCAACTTGCTTCAAATGATGGAGCAGATGCGTAACGTAATCGGTAGCTAGGAATCCCAGCGTGACCGGCTGCCCCGCACCGATACGGCAAACTGTTTCCAGCTTGGAGGCGGGTAAATGGGCGATTATGTGAGCGAGGTAGCGGTTGTAAGCGGTCCATAGCGAGACTAACAGCGGCCAATCAGCCTCTTGAGGAACCTGTACACGTATGTTTCCGTCCTGGTCGTATGCGGGGAAGTCGAGAGACTCTTGGAGAGAGGCGCGGACGAAGCGCTGATGGTTATTGGAAGCGGAGTCAATCAGATGTGCGAGAACTTGCTTGCGCGACCAGCTGCCGGGTTTTATGGGTTGCGCAGCTTCGGCTCCGCTATCTCCACTACGCTTAACAACTGCCCACTTAGGTGTTTCATGAGATATCCCAAAAACTTTCAAGTAAACCAATCTTAAAATCGGGCAGAGGGCTGTCTACGACCCCATCTGCTCCAGAATCGCCCGCGCTTCGGCCGCTGGATCGGCCGCTTCAGTGATCGGACGCCCAACTACAATGTGGCTTGCTCCGGCGGCAATCGCTTCGGCAGGCGTGACCACTCGCATCTGGTCTGCGTGGGCGCTGCCGGTGGGGCGGACGCCGGGGGTTACGATGGCGAAACCGTGGCCGAGTTCGGCGCGTAGGGCGGAAGCCTCGTGAGCGGAGGCGACGATGCCCTTACATCCGTTCGCTAATGCGAGGGCCGACAATCGCAGCACTTCATCCCGCACCGTTCCTTGAAACCCGACTTTCTCCAAGTCGCTCTGGTCTAGGCTGGTGAGAACGGTCACGGCCAATACCAGCAATTCGGGGTTGGTGGCACGGGCTGCGTCCGCTGCGGCGCGGATCATCTTGGCGCTGCCGGCGGCGTGAATGGTGAGCATGCTTACGCCGAGCTGAGCGGCTTCGTGTACGGCAGAAGCCACGGTATTAGGAATGTCGTGATATTTAAGGTCGAGAAAAACGCGGCGCCCCGAAGCCACCAGATCCCGCACCACCTGCGGGCCTTCGGCGGTATAGAGCTGCATGCCGACTTTATAGGTTAGCGCCGAGTCCCCAACGGCGGCCACGATCTTCCGCGCTGCTGCCGCCGTGGACACGTCAAGTGCAACGATCAGCCTCTGGCGCGGGTCATTTTTTAGAAGACCGGGCTCCGCCAGTTCGGATTTTTGGGAAGTATTCGGTCGATCGCTGCCAGGGATGAGATGGGGCAGAGTGGTCTGCATCCCTAGCAGTGTAAAGCCGTCTATGGCAGTTGCGCCATAGGGTGGTTGGCCGCAATGGTTTGGAAGACCGGCCGGTGCTGAGATGTTCCCCTCTTTACCACATCAAGCCGGACCCTCTGCAAGCCGCGATGTTGGAATTGCAGAGCTTGAGCGGCGCCATAGGAAAGATCGATGATCCGGCCTTCGACGATCGGACCCCGGTCGTTTACCTTGACTACAACGGCCCGTCCATTGTGCAGGTTCGTGACCCGGACGTAGCTTCCCAAAGGAAGCGTGGGATGGGCGGCCGTCATGTCGTACATCTCGTAATCTTCGCCGCTGGCTGTGGTTTTGCCTTCGAAATCCTCACCGTACCAGGAAGCGGTGCCGACCTGATAGGGCTGGCTCTTCGCCTGTTTCTGGATTTCGGGCTTGATTTGAGCTGATTTATCTGGGGCTGAACTGGCCTCCGAGTTGTTTGGGCCCTGAGCAGCCCCTAGGCCAATGACCAGAAAAGCGATCATTAGTCCATGAGCTATACGTCGTCGCATTCAGTTCTCCTCGCATCTCAAAAAGTCGTCCTAGCTAGGCTGTCTTTCGTTACTGGTATGTAAATCGTAGAGACGGGCGGAAGGCTTGTCAATCCGAAAGTGCATGGACTATAGTGACCGGATAGTAATTGATATCGCACGTAACCTATTGCTAATCATGATGTATTTGCGACATATAGTTAAAACTAATGGACTTAACTGTTTATATATTAGTTAATGAGTGATATGCCGTAGGGTGTGAAGTATTTTCATCTCCAATCGATTCAATCACTTACGGATAAATTCTTTCTAAGTTGTTTATTCGCAGTATTTTAGGTACAAACGTCTGTAGCCGCAGAGAAATTTTTTTTATTTTCGTCCAAAGTTTCAGGCGTTGAGCATGGCTGACAAACCACCTCCCGTCGTACTGACGATCGCCGGTTTCGATCCCTCGTCGGGGGCCGGGGTGACGGCTGATATTAAGACGATCGCCGCCCATGGCTGCTATGGCGTGGCAAGCATTACCGCCATGACCGTTCAGTCCACGGCTGGGGTTTGCCGGGTGGAAGCAGTCGATCCGGCGCTGGTTACCGAAACCTTGCAAGAACTTGCAACCGATATTTCGATCGCGGCGGTGCACATCGGAATGCTCGGCACCGCCAAGGTGGTCAAGGCGGTGGCAGAGTTTCTGGGGCAGCGCCCTGGCAGGAACAGGCTGCCCAATGTCGTCCTGGATCCCATCCTTAAATCATCCTCCGGCACGGATTTACTCGATGCCCCCGGTCTTAAGCTGCTGATTGAAAAGCTTATCCCTCTGGCCGATGTGATCACGCCGAATGTGGACGAGGCGGCAGTGCTCACTCGAGTGAAAGTTACGGATCTCGAAGAGATGAGAGCCGCCGCCGAACACCTGCATCGCATGGGCTCGGCTGCCGTGGTAATTACCGGCGGCCATTTGGAGAAAGCCACTGATTTGCTGAGCTTCATCACCAAACATGGGATCGAACAGGAAGTTTTCAAAGCTGAGCGCCAGCGGTCAAACTCCACCCATGGAACCGGCTGCGCTTTTGCCACGGCAATGGCTTGCCACCTAGCACTGGATCGGGGATTGGCTGAAGCTACCTTGCTGGCTAAGACCTATGTGACTGCAGCCATTGCCGCCGGTCACCCGCTGGGACGCGGGACTGGTCCTGTACATCACCTTTACCGCATGCACCAGCAACGGCGTACGGCGACCTCGGGAAGCGAATCCTAGACCATTGCATTGGCCAGCAACTGAGAGGCAGTAAGATTGCCGGCGAGACGCCAGCGCTACTCGCTGTCAGAGGGTTTTTTCAGCAGAATTCCAGCTACAAAAGAAGCGGTGGCGGCCAGCAGCCATTCGATGCGCCACATCTGGATGGCTTGGAACTCCGCGAGGTTCGATGCGTGATAGAAGAGGCTGACGCCAAGGGCTCCGGCCACGCAGCCCAAGCCAATGATAAAGGCGAGCAGCGACGCCGTCGGCAGGCCTACCCAGCGCTTGATCTCGTGGAAATGCAGGTAGTACAGCCAGTCAGGGAAGGATAGTTCGCGCCAGTAGGCCGAAACCGAGTTGATTTGGGTACCCACCCACGCCATTTGCGGCACTGATCGGTTCAGAAACGATTTGGCCTTCGATCCGCCGGTCGCCTGAGCGCCCCGGCGCTGGCCGCAAACATGGCAAAACCGGGCGCCGATCATGAATTCACTGCCACAGTCGGCGCAAGCCTGCGCCATTACCTGGGGCGCAGAGGGGAGTGCAGCCTCCACCGCGGGTTCAAGCACGGTTGGAGACCGCCAAAACTCCTGCTGCGCGTCGTTGATTACTTCTGCCATTGCTAGAACGTTGACTGCAACAAAGCAAGCCAGCAGCCAAAGCGCGCTCACTCCTAACATATTTGCGAGTCAATTACTTGCAATTTCTCTGGCATTGAGAGTTCAGGCCAGCGGGCGCAATTATTACTCGCAGAGCAGAGTAAACTTGCCCCAGTACCTTAGTTTGGAGCGAACGACTGCGGCGATTATAGGGCGAAACCGCCCCTTGTTCACGAATTTGTCGCCCATTCCCGGGTGAGGCCTTTGGTTCGTCTCGTGCTGTGTGAACTTCGGTTAGACTAGAACCTTGTAAGGTTAACGGTGGGGATGCAGTCGAGCCTGACATTAGTGAAGCGTTTCGTCCGACCGAGCACACTGTCCTGCCTTGTTGTCCTCTTGCTGCCGTCAGTTCAAGCCATCGCTCAGACCCACGCTGCAGGAAGCCCTTCGTCCGAAACCACGACAGCTTCCGCCGAGCGCGATCCCGTGATCGCAGCCGCTTCTGACCACTTCTACAACATGGATTTCGACAGGTCGATCCATGAGTTTGAAAAGGTACTGGACCGTCGGCCGGACGATCCATTGGCTGTAAATCACCTGCTGTCGGCGGTTCTTATGTGCGAACTCTATCGCATGGGCGCGATGAATAGCGGCGAATACGCGAATGACAGTTTTATCGGGCAAGCTCACCGGCCTGCCGACCCTAAGGTGAAAGAGCAGATCAGGCAGTTGGTGGATCGCGCCGAAAGCCTCGAAGAGCAACAACTCAAAGCAAATCCCAACGACGTGAACGCACTTTATGCTCGCGGCGTAACCCGGGCGCAGTTTGCGTTGTATACGGCTCTGATAGAGCGTGCATGGTTCTCAGCTCTGCGCAATGCGGTGGGCGCGCGGCGCGACCATGAGCGTGTACTCGAACTCGATCCCCACTATGTGGACGCAAAGCTGGTTGTGGGCGCACACAACTACGTGTTGGGGAGCTTGCCCTGGAGCGTGAAAGCGGCAGTTGCACTGGTGGGGCTGAGCGGGACGAAAGAGAAAGGGTTCGAATATCTGCGGGAAGTTGCCAATAGCAACGGAGAAAACCGCACTGACGCCAAAGTGGTGCTCAGCCTCTTCCTGCGGCGCGAGCATCGCTTCGACGAAGCGCGCGTCCTCATGCACGAACTGGCGGCGCAATATCCCGGAAATTATCTATTTCCGGTGGAAGAAGCCAATCTGCTGCGCGCGAGCGGCGATGCGCAAGACGCTGCGACAGCCTATCGCAAAGCGTGGCAGAACGGACGGGAAGGGAAATACGGCAACCTGCACTATGAAATATCGGCCTGGGGCCTGGGCGAGTTGCTGCGCAGCCAGAAAGATTATGCAGGGGCTGCGGATGCATTCGAACTGGTGAGTCAGTTTCCCAATCCCGATCCAGAGATACTGCAGAAAGCCAACCTTGCCGCCGGCGAGATGTACGACCTGCTGCAGAAGCGCGAGCTCGCTATGAAGAAGTATCAGACTGTCCTGGCCGAAAATGCCAGCACCCCTCCTGCTGAGCAGGCGCGCAAGCACATGAGAGAAGCCTACCGGGAGTAGAACAAGCGCCGCACGCCGGTCTGGATTCAAGGAACTTTCCATCTACAATTGCGTATTGTTTAGTAGAAGGTCTTGGGAGGGCGATCATGTACTGCAACTATTGCGGAAAAGTCATTCAGGACGATGCGGCGGTTTGTGCCTATTGCGGCATTCGTGTGGGCGCGTCGGTGGCGCGCAAGCGGCTGGTGCGGCCTCGCCAGGGACGCAAGATTGCGGGTGTCTGCCTCGGTTTCGCGGAGTACTTCGACATTGACGTGACCATGGTCCGACTGGTGTGGCTGATCGGGTCGTTCATGACAGGCATTGGATTGCTCGCTTATCCTATCGCCTGGATCGTGATGCCGGAAGAACCGCTGCTGCTGGCTGCTCCGGTAGGGGCGCAGCGTATGACGAATCCTTAACTTCCGAGTTGTTCCAGGAGTAGACCGCGATGATGATACCTCGCGCGATGTATGTTCTTGGGCTGGTCGTGGCTCTCACGGCGCGGTCGGCAAATCCCCAGACAGTTGAAAACCATCCTGTCGAGAACGGCGGTTCTGGCCCGAGGCTGATGCACACTTGTCTGATTACGGACGATGTAAATCGTCTCGTTCGGTTTTACGAGTCTATTCTTGCGCTCAAGGCTGAGAGATCTGGCGAGGATTACGCAGAGTTTCACACGGGCGTAGGTGTGCTTGCAGTTTTCTCGGCAGCATCTCAGGAAAAATACATTCCGAACTCGGCCGAAGCGTCAAAGAACAAGAGCGCGATACTCGAATTCCAGGTCACTGACGTCGATCAGGAGTACGCCAGGCTTCAAAGCCTTGTAAAAACCTGGGTCAAGCCACCCTCCACACAGCCGTGGGGCACCCGCTCGATTTACTTTCGTGACCCGGACGGAAATCTTGTCGATTTTTATGCGCCAGACAAAAACCCGATAACGAGCAAATGAGTTAAATTGGCAGCATGCAGCCCGCTGGAGCACACCAGATAAAAAGTGGCGACGCCGAGATCGCGTATCGTGTGCTGGGTGAAGGCCCTCCTGTAGTTTTGCTGCATCCCTTTCCTGTGAATCATGAATTCTGGCTGCCCGTGGCAGCGGCGCTGGCTACGCGCTATCGCGTCATTCTCCCCGATCTGCGCGGGCACGGAGATTCCGAGGTGGGCGAAGGCCCGGCTACGATGGACAAGCACTCGGCAGACATTGCCCGTGTGATGGACGATGCCGACATCGGCCGTGCTCCGCTGGTGGGAGTTTCTATTGGCGGATACGCGCTGTTCGAATTCTGGCGCAGACATCGCGGGCGGGTTGCCGCGCTTGGTCTATGCAACACGAAAGCTCCTGCGGACTCAGCCGAGGCCCGTGCTGCGCGCCTGCAGGCTGCAAACGATGTTCTTGAGCGCGGCACCGAACCGTTTTTCGAGAGCATGATTCCGCGGCTGCTTGGCCAGACCACACGGGAGACGCGCCCCGATCTCGTTGCGGGGGTTTTGAACATGATGCGGAAAATGTCGCCAGAAGATATCGCGCAGGTTCAGCGCGGCATGGCGGAGCGTCCGGACTCAGTGGATGTATTGAAAACCATCAATGTACCCACACTGCTGGTGACCGGAGGCGAAGATATTCTGACCGGCGCAAACGAAGCCGAACTTATGCGTCAGCATATTTCGGGCAGCCAGTTGCGCGTGATTGCGAAAGCTGGTCATTACTCGCCATGGGAGCAGCCGGAAGAATCGGGCAGGCTGCTTCGGCAGTTTCTGGAGCGGCTCTAAGCACGAGTAATTCAACGTCGGGGGCTGGCTCGCGTTAAAATCGGGACGGTATGAAAAAACTTTTTGCCGTCCTCGCCTTCGGAGCACTCGCGGTTTGCGCCTACTCGCAAACCCACGCTGTGACTCGGCCCCGCATCACCGGGATCGATCACGTCTCCTTCTACACCACACAGCCGGATGGAGTGAAAGAGCTTTACAGCGTCACGCTAGGCCTGGCTTCGGCCGCGCCAGTCGAGTCCGGTGGGCTGGTGAGATACCTGGTGGGCAAGCAGTGGATCGGCTATAGCGCTGCGCCCGATCCCAATGCGACCAACCGTATGGATCACGTCGCGTTCACGACCAGCAACATCATTGCGCTGCGCCGGTATTTGATTGCGAAGGGCGTGGAGGTGCCGGCGATCGAAGGACACAACGACCATAGCCTGAGCTTTCTGGTGGCCGATCCGGAAGGCCATCCCATCGAGTTTGTTGAGCGGGGCAAGACTAAACCGATCGCGCCACCTGATGCCGCGGTTTCTCGTCACATGATTCATACCGGCTTTGTAGTTCACAATCGCGATGCGGAAGATTATTTTTACCGCGACCTGCTTGGGTTTCGTCCCTACTGGCACGGAGGAATGAAGCCCGGCGACACTGACTGGGTCTCGCTGCAGGTTCCGAACGGCACCGATTGGCTGGAATACATGCTGAACCAACCCGAACATCCTGATTTGCACCAGAACGGCATGATGAATCATATCTCGCTCGGGGTTGTGGACATGAAGAAGGCGCAGGCCGTTCTGGAAGCGCACGGCTGGAAGTCGCACGGGGGCGAAAAAATGCAGATGGGTAGAGATGGCAAGTGGCAGCTTAACGTATTCGACCCCGATCAGACTCGGATCGAACTGATGGAATTCAAGCCAGCGGAGAAGCCGTGCTGCTCCGATTTCACTGGGCCGCATCCTACGGAGTAGCCGGTCGTGTCGAAAAGAAATGAGAGTGGTGCACAAAACACTGACCGCAGGCTCCCGACTTTGTTAGAATTCTCGCGCCATGGTTAATACAGTTACGATTGATACGGTTTTGGTTGCAGAGCAAACAGTGGTCAGCACCAAGGGAGACGGCCCAGCAGTTGACGTGAGCAGCGCGACCGGGCGCGTGTTCTTATTGACTCTGGAAATTACGAAGATCATCGAGCAGGAGTCGCTCGAGGTCAGCATCCATGGTTCGGCAGACGGCGCGGCTTGGGAAGCGAAAGCGGTGGTCGCATTTCCGCAGAAGTTTTATTGCGGCGAGACGCCGCTGCTGCTCGATCTGACGGCGCATCCGGATGTGAAGTTCGTGCGTGCGCACTGGGAAGTGGCGCGCTGGGGACGCGGCACGGAAACGCCAATGTTCGAGTTTGGCGTGAGACTGAAAGAAATTCCGCCACAGATTTTGCGCGAAGCCACGGCTGAAGCCAAGGCCCTCGCCTAGAATCGCGCGTTTCGCAAACAGCGTCATTCAGTTTCCTTCCGCTATATTAATCACAGGATTTATCACAGAATGAAAAGCGAGTCTCAGGTGATCGTTCGCCCTGCGCGCAATGTGCGTGGCAGTGTAAGTCTTCCCGGCGATAAATCCATTTCGCACCGCTATGCCATGCTGGCTGCGCTTGCAGATGGACCTTCGAAGCTCGACAATTACTCGACCGGCGCGGACTGTGCCAGCACACTTGGCTGCCTGCGCTCACTCGGGGTGAAGTGGGAGCGCAGAGATGGGGCGGACAACGCCATTGAAGTACAGGGCAGCGGCTTGTCGTTGACGGCCCCAAGCGAGCCTCTGGATTGCGGGAATTCAGGTTCAACCATCCGCATGCTGAGCGGTATTGTGGCGGGGCAGAAATTTGCCAGTGAAATGGCGGGGGATGAATCGCTCTCGCGCCGTCCCATGGAGCGCGTGATCACTCCGCTTACAGCCATGGGCGCGCAAATTGCGTCGCATAATGGACGGCCGCCTCTGCGCATCGCAGGCACGCAACTTCGATTCATCGACTACAAAATGCCGGTGGCCAGCGCGCAGGTGAAGACTTGTCTGCTGTTCGCGGGCTTGTTGGCAGAAGGCGAAACGCATATTGAAGAGCCGCTGCGGACGCGGGATCACGGAGAGGTGGCGCTCCGGGCTTTTGGCGCACAGCTCGATCGCAAAGGAAACGAAGTGCGGATTCGCGGTGGGCAGCGCTTGCGTGGCATCGAGGTGCGAGTTCCAGGCGATCTTTCGAGCGCAGCTTTTTTTCTTTGCGCCGCCGCGCTTTTTCCCGACTCGCAATTGACCATCACCAGTTTGTTGATGAATCCGACGCGCGCGCGCCTGCTCGATATTCTCATGCAGATGGGGTTGCGTATTTCCGTTACGCAACTCGAAGAAATCCACGGTGAGCTCGTGGGCACGCTACAGGTCACAGGCGGAAAGCTGAAGGGTGCGACCATCGCGGGAGCGGACACTGCGGCTTTGATCGATGAGATTCCAGTGCTGGCCGCGATAGCTCCTTACACGGAGCAGGGAATTGAGGTGCGCGATGCGAAGGAGTTGCGGGTGAAGGAGTCGGACCGTATTGCCTCCATCGCGACCAACCTTCGAGCCATGGGCGCGCAGGTAGAGGAACGGGAAGATGGCTTGAAAATTCCTGGCGGGCAGCACCTTCACGGCGCCGAACTCGAATCGTTCGGCGATCATCGTATTGCCATGGCCTTTAGTATTGCAGCGCTTCGTGCTCAGGGAGAGACTTTGATTCGCGGCAGCGAGTGTGCGGCTATCTCCTATCCTGCATTCTTTTCCACGCTGGAAAGCTTGCTCGAGCGCTGATTACCTCCTTAACCTCAGGTAACGGAGGCAGCGCTTTAGTCTCTAACCGAAATTTCGGTTACTTCCGTTCGGTGTCCTAGGTGATCTAACCTGCCCGCACCAAATTGGAAACAATTGCATGGTGAGATACGCGCGTCTTGACTGGCCGATCTTTATTTGGCCGATCTGTGTATCGCCGATTTTTGTTAGTCGATCTTCTCGGAGGAGAAATCCATGCGTTGCAAATCAGTTGTGCTGGCATCGTTAGTATTGGCCGCGACGGCTTATGCCAAAGAGCCAAAGGCTTATCAGGACGCGAAGTTGCTGCAGATGGATTCGGTGCAATGCGGTGCCGCCGAGAAGGACGCCAAGAAAGATAAAAAGAGTCACGAGCTCCTATGTCAGGAATATTCGTTGCAGGCCGACCACGTGGTTTATCGCATCCGCCCCACGGATGACAAGCATCAGGTACTTCTGCCGATCGGTGAGAGCGCGAAGTTCCGGCTTGAGAAAAATAAGATGCTGGTGCGCGTAGAACAGTTCGACAGCAAGGAGCGCGAGTTCGTCATCTTGTCGGTGAAGCCGGTCAGCGACAGCGCTGCTGCCGAGGCCAGTCCGGCCAGAGTTAACCACTTGCAGTAACCTAGCGACGCTTCCGTTCTGCCGGCTCGGCGAAGGGTGGGCGCGGGTGTGGTAAAGTAGGGGCCACGAAATTGGCCCGACTGCGCACGCATCCGGCTAATCTGCTTGCCACCTCGAAGTTTCAGAAGGAGCTTCCATGGCTACCCTCCGTGACGTTCTGAAAGACCGTAAAGTTTACTCGATCGACGCTGGGCGCACCGTGCTGGAGGCGGCGCGCTTCATGATGGAGCACAACATCGGCGCCCTGCCTGTGCTTCGAAATGGAGAGCTGGCGGGGATTTTTTCCGAACGCGACGTCATGAACCGTGTCGTCGCGGTGGGCCGCACTCCAGGGACCACGGCGGTGTCGGAGGTGATGACCGCTAAGCCGCGAACTGTGAACGTCGATGAAACCGTGGAAGAGTGTCTGTTTATCATGCACGAGTTTGGCTTCCGGCATCTCTGCATCATGGAAGGCAAAGATCTTAAGGGGCTGGTCTCGCTGCGCGATATCCTCATGCACCAGACTGGCGAACTTCAGCGTCAAAATCGGCGGGCTGCGTCGTAGACGCGATCTCCGCCCGAAATCGTGTTTCACTCCCGCTTTCGCAGCAGAAGTTCTCCTTCTTTCGGCGGCAGCTTGAAAGGGAACTCGAAAAGTTTTCCGTCCAGCGGTAGGCGCAAAACGAATTCCTCCTGTTCCTTCCATTTTCCCAGCCACTTGTTTTCGGTGTTAAAGAAAACCCAGCCCGTGACTTCTGGATTCGCGCGATCCAAATGCGTCGCGCGCAGACTATTATTGTTGAGAAACTCAATCAGTTCTGTGACGGATTTCTGGTAATCCTGCAGCCGGGCTTCGCGCGCCTGCTTTTCTTGCGGATGCTTGGCAACTGCGCGCCGGGTCTCGCCGTCGAGCCCGTCAGCGTCGGCCTGGATCTTCTGTACATAAGCATCTGGGTCGAGCGAAGGCTGCACAACGTTAAAGTGCTTCACGAACTGCAGTGTGATGTCATTTAAGTTTGCGTCAAGTTCTTCTCTGCCGCGATAACGAACGGTCAGCACAACTCCAAAGATGGGCTCGATGCGATGGCGGATGATCTGTACTTCCCGCGCATCAACTGCCAGGATAATGCCGACGTCTCCCGACCACAGCCCGTAGCGGTACTTGCCATCGTCATCACGCGAAAACGTGCAGCCCGGCTGATCTTCGCTCCAGCGCACAGTGGGTGGATGGAGATTACTCTTGTCATGGCTGGGTTTGCTTCTGGGAGGCAGCGCCGATGCGATCGGGCAAAACCCGCCGGCAAAGAAAATACCGGCGAGCAATAGTACGGTACGACGCACATGAGGCGCGGTATGAAATGCCGCCGCGCAGGGTTGCTTTAAACGCCACATGCAATGTGGTCCTGGCTCAGGGCGCCTTGGTCACCGTGAGGCTGACGGTCGCCGCCTGGCTGGCGGAAGAGTTGTTGCTGGGCGCAATTCCGTTCTGGTCCACGGCCGATATCGTAAACATGTAAGTCTCATCGGGGGTAACGTTGCCATTGGGAGCCGTGGTGCCGTTGTTCGTAGTCGAGTTGCACGCCGGCACCAGGAGCAATCCGCCGGCAACCAGCATGAGCAAGATCAACCCCAGAAATTTTTTCCTGCGGCTTCCGCTTGCGCCGATTCCGACCAACGCCAGGGCAGGAACGGCAAGCCAGAAGCCCTGAAAACCGCGCAGCTTTCGCGGTTTGGCGGTCGCGGTCGTGGTCGCGGCAGGTCCAAAGGTGGTGATGGTGAGAACGGCGGTTTCCGGGGTGTCACTGCCGACCTGTACGGCATTCGGCGGCAGAGAGCTTGATGTCTGCGTGGCGGCGAACGAACAGTAGGGCGTTGCCGTTTCCACCGGAGTAACCGATAGGCAGTACAGGTAAACAGTTCCGGTGTAATTGCCGATCGGAGTCACTGTGAAGGTCGCAGATGCCCCAAGTCCCGCTTCGACACTGGTCGGGCTCATCGCCTTTGATATGGTTACGGTGTAGTCTTCCGGTACGTCCTGGACGTTGAGGATTAAAGGATCGGTCTGGTGTGTGAGCGCGCCGCTGGTGCCGGTCACGATAATCGTGTACTGCCCCGGTTCGGCACCGAAGGTCGAGACGGTCAGCGCCGGACCGTTGGCCGGTGGCGTCTGGGATGCGGGGCTTACCACACACGTCGGCAAATCGGTTGTGGCTCCGCTTGAGGCGGTCACAGCGCAAGTCAACGTGACCGGGCTGTCGAAGCCACCGCTGGCCGTCATGTCGATGATCGAGGTCGCATTCTGCCCGGGGTTTACTGCAGGCGGAGAGAGTGGTGACGCGCTGAGGCTGAAGTCCTGCGCGTAGGCGAGGGACACATGCGCCGCGCAGAACACGGGCAGCAGCAAGGCGAAGAGAATTGTGCGTAGGACCGGCCTGGAATTCAACATGAGTGGATAAGAACTCACTACCTTCGATTCCTCCAAGAGCACAAAAGCTGCCCGGGCCGCACAAAAGAGCGCCGCCGGCAAATCAGTTGCGAAAGCAATGGTATATGAGTCCGGTTGGTGAAATATGCCAAACAAGAATCTTAGACTAGAGTTGCCCTTCACGCCAATGGCTGAACGTGAGAAAAAGGACGCGCGAAAAAACAACGTGAGAAAAACAAAGGCCACCTCTGGTGCGAGGCGGCCCGGGGAGTTTGAGGAGTGATCAGTTGACGGTGAGCATCACTGTGGTCGAGTGCGTTGTGGTGTTCGCATCCGTCCCGGTACCGGTGATGGTAACCGTATAAGTGCCAGCCGGGGTGCAGCCTGTACAACCTCCGCCACCACCACCTCCGCCACCGGTGTTGCTGCTGCTGCCGCCGCAGGCCGGCATCAGGAACAGGGCAGTCATCACCATTCCAATCATCAGGAAGCCCAGCAGCTTCTTGCGGCGTGAGCGGGCGGAACTGAATCCCATCCCTATCAGCGAGAAGCCCGCAATCGGCAGCCACATCGCGTAAAGGAACTTCGATGGGCGGAACATGGCCGCGCTGGAACCGGTCGTGGTGATAGTGAGGATCGATGATACGGCAGGATTAGCGGGAGTCACGGTGCCGGGGTTGAAACTGCTAGCGCTGCAAGCGGCAGCCGGAGATCCAGTTCCGCTTACACTGCAATTCAGGCTGACGGACGAGTTGT
>JBAPQU010000136.1:0-15306 GCA_049280795.1 Candidatus Sulfotelmatobacter sp. | reverse complement strand
ATTTTGTTAGAAAGGTAAGGATAAGTTGTCATGCGAAGAATTGGATTGAGCGTCTTTGTTTTGCTTTTGTTTGCTGGACTGGCAAGCGCCCAGATTCCCACGAGCGGTAACGTCTTCTTCGGCTATTCCTACTACAATACCGATCTCTCATCGATCGACCGCGCCAACACCAACGGTTGGGAAGCCTCGGTGGAAGGAAAAGTAATTCCCTTTCTAGGCTTCGTGGCTGATTTCGACAGCCACTACGGTTCGCAGAATTTTCCGCAGTGCCCCGTCGTGCCGGTGGGCACAGGAGAGGGAGCCTGCTCCAGTTTTAACGCCAATGTCACCGAGCATAATTTCCTGTTCGGTCCGCGCGTGTCGTTTTCCGTAGGCAGGTTTCGTCCTTTTGCGGAAGCGCTCTTCGGCGGCGCTCACGTTGATGCAGGAGCCTTCGGCACCGATACGTCGTTTGCCACAGCCCTTGGCGGCGGCCTTGACTATAAAATCATCCGCCCGATCGCATTGCGTTTCCAGGGAGACTACGTACAAACACGATTCTTTGATACAACGCAAAATAATGTGAGGCTATCCACCGGCATTGTCTTGCGCTTCTGAAATTAGCGCCAAATTGGTTTCAGCGGAAAGTGAAAACAGGATCCAGATGGTTGTCTGGATCCTGTCTCTTTGTGGACACCACGAAAAATCGGGAAGCTTTGCCTGGATTGGCCGAGAACTAGGTCTGCCAGTATTTGTGATCGCGCAGAAAATAGTTTTGGTTCCAGTAGTTCATCGCAGTCTTCAGGAACAGCCAGCCCACCCGCAGGTGTCCCATTTTCTGGAACCGGCGATTTGTTGTGTAGACGCCGCCGCGCACTATGCCGAAGCGCTTCCTTTCAACCTGCTGGCTGAGCAGATAATCTTCGGCGAAGGCGACTTGCTCGTGAAATCCGCCGAGCTCACGGAATTTTTTCACGTCGAACAACATGAACATGCCAGTCGCAAAGGGATGGTGCAGGCGCGACAAGTATTGAAAGACATCGTTGCCGGCATAAAACAGCTTGTCGATCCAGTTGCCGCCCTGGCACAGAATGTTTGTGGTTACACAGTGAAGCCGCTTGCGTTGGGCTAGCTCCACCGCGCGGCGAATCACTGAAGGATGCGCCAGTTCAATATCGGCATCGAGAAACAGGACGTAATCGCTTTCTGCCTGGGCCGCTCCCAGGTTGCGGCCGACCGAAGGCATTCCGCCACGGATCACGTTGACGTTCAGGCGATCGCGGAAGCCGAGAACAATTTCGCGAGTGCCGTCGGTCGAGTTGGCGTCAGCGACCAACACTTTCGTACTCGACATCTTCGAGTAATCCTGATTCATCAGCGAAGTCAGCAAACGAGGAATCAGCTTCGCCTCGTTCTTGGCTGGAATCACGATCGTCAGCTCGTTCGATTTGTTCGTGGTCGTTGAACTCGTGCTCGTTATATTCATGGATGCGTACCCCCTGTTCATCGACTGTCAGATAAGTCAGGCGTGAATCGACCCAGCCGCCTGCGTTGTAGTAATGAATGCCATCCTGTTCGACATGAATCGCCTGGTGCGTATGACCGCAGAAAATGCGATCGGCGCCGTGCTGCCGCGCATACTGCAAAGCTCCGGTGGACACCTTCGATCCCATGCGCAGCCACCGCGTATTTAGGCGGTCGATGAACCGCGTAATGGGATTACCCCTGAAATCAAGTTTTTGGAGTTGCAGATAAAGGGACGTGCCCAGAGTGTTTAGTTTTACGCTGCTCACCTGAAACCCGTCGAACTGATGTCCGTGAATCGCGATGTGCCGCAGGCCGCCATACTGCCAGGCATAGCGCTGATAGACACGCACGCCCACCAGATGCGACATGATGTTGGTGAGGCCGTGGTCGTGATTGCCTTCCACCCACACGACTTCAATATTGCGTTTAGGATTCGAGAGCTTCCGGATAAAGCCGAGAAACTTCCAGTGTTCTTTGGTCAACCGGGCGAAATTGAGGTCCGCGAAAATATCGCCCAGGAGGATCAAACGCTGAAAGCGAGTTTCTTTAAGCAGGCGCGTAGCTTCGCGGGCATGACTCGTCTCTGCACCGAGGTGCAGGTCGGAAAGGATCAGCGTGTTGTGCACGGGCAGATCCACATCTCAGTTGTAGCAACCGAATGTTAAGGGGTGATGAAAGATGCATCAAAATTAGGGCAGTAGTAACCAAAACGGTAAATCACTGGCTGGCAAGAGCTTAGCCAGGAGCGCGCGGAATATTTCAACAATATGCACGCACAACTGGAAGCTCGGTGAGATGAATCTACTGCTTGCGATCAGTCTTACTTCTGCGCCGGAGGCACGTATTCCTTGGGTACAGCCGACCCCTCACCGAAAAAGTATTGCTCCATCTGCTTGACGATGACTTCCTGATCTTCGCGGCGGGCGGGGTTGAGGCGGTATTCGTTCAAGAGCATCTTGCAGTGCTCCGTCCACATTCTCCAAGCTTCCTGGGATACGTTGTCATACACCTTGCGGCCGAGGTCGTTATCGAAGGGGGGCTCTTCCAATCCTGGCATATCCCTTTTCAATTTCACGCAGAAAACCGTGTGCGCCATACACTTCCTTCAATCGGAAAATTTGTCACTATAAAGATTATTACACGGGATGGCTGGGAAACAGGGCTTCGGCTAACGGGCTTCGGGCTTCTGCGAAATCTTTCGGTCAAATGCGCACGGCAAAACAATTAGGGGTGCGGCGCGGCTCCGGGATACTCCGCTAGAATCTTGGCTAACTGCTCAGCGCTCACTGGAGACCCTGGCTTCGCATCGCCCTCAGCCGCCTCTAACTTCCCTTTAACGCCGATATAAACCCCGTTGTAAGGCTCGTCACCGAGATTTTCCACCTTGTGTTTATGGGGCGGAAACCATCGTGCCTCACCCGGCTTGGCATAAACTTCCGTGACCTTACCGTTCTGGTCGGTGAACTTAAGGTGTCCGCCCGTCACGCTAACGGAGACGCCACCGGGGTGATCGTGCAACTCTGACTTCTCGTGCGGGCCATAGTGCACATTCACCACCTGCACCCGGTCGTTCTCGAACTGAAGTTTGTAATGCTTCGGTTCCACCCTGGTGGGATCCTGCGCCGCTGCGAAATTCACCGCCAGACATATAATCGCTGCCGCGCAGAAGAGTCTGCACACCATAGCCGAGCCTCCTAAACCGAAGGTAAGATTGAGCCCCTGAACTCAGGCCACGCTACGCTCGCCGCACAAAGCCTGTCAACCAGGCATAACCGCGTGGCCTCAAAGTGGTTAATCGCTGCCGGGAGTTGGAATCTACGTGGACGAAAATAAAAAGCGGAACCGCTCCGTGCGGCTCCGCTCGCAGTGCTGACTCTCTGGTTCAATAGCGCTATTTTTTATCGACGTCTTTATCTTCCGTAGGCTTGTCCTTGCTCTTGTCAGCGATGGAAAGCAGCTCCACCTCAAAAATGAGCATGGAGTCGGGCCCAATCTGCGGACTCGGACTACGCTCGGCGTAAGCCAGGTCGGAAGGAACAAACAGTTGCCACTTCGAGCCGACCGGCATGAGCTGTAATGCCTCTGTCCATCCCTTGATTACGCCGGAAACTGGAAAGGTCGCAGGCTCGCCGCGTTTGTAGGAGCTGTCAAACTCCGTGCCATCGATGAGCGTGCCTTTATAGTTGCAGACCACCGAGTCGCTCGCCGTCGGCTTCGGGCCCGAGCCCTCTTTCAGAATTTTGTATTGCAGACCACTGGGCAGCGCCACTACGCCTTCTTTACCTTTATTGGCAGCCAGAAAAGCGTCGCCTTCTTTCTTGTTGGCTTCGCCGGCAACGTGCATCTTCGCCTCCTGTTGCTTGCTAAGCTCGGTTCTCATTTCGTTGAGCACAGCCTGGGCTTGGTCATCGGTGAGCAGGGTCTTACCGCCCGCCAGGCCGTCTTTCATGCCGCGTGCCAGAATGGCGGGATCGAAGGGAACCGACTGCTTCTTGAGGCTCTCGCTCATCCTCTTTCCCGTGTTCATTCCGAGGGCGTAGCTGAATTTTTCTTTTTGTGTCTTGAGCGTGAGCGCCGTTGGACTCTTTGCCGCAGTGGCTGGTCGCTTCGCCGCGGGAGTCTGCGACTTGGTAGTAGCTGGGGTTGAAGAGGCTGGTGGATTCGTCGCGGCCGGAGTCTGCTGTGCCAGGGCGTTGCCCAGCAATAGGATTCCAGCCACCAATGTAGTTACCGCTGCGGTGAAGGATTTGCGCATGAGGTATTGTGACACTGCCGGAAAATCTCGGCAAACCGGGACAAGCAATTATGTCAATAGGATGTAAATAAGACTACCGTCGAACCGGCGATACCCCTCTTGGTGCCAGGCGCGGCGCGCGTAACTTCTCAAGATTTTCCTGGAGTTTTGCGGTATCGAATCCTTCGGTTTTGAGTCGATCAATCGCGCTTTCGATGGCCGCCATTCCAGCTTCCCGATCCAAAGCTTTTCCGTCATGATTAAAAGTTGGAAGCTCCGCATCCAGCGCAACCGCATACTCAAATGTGCAACCGTTGCTGAATTGCCATTCTCGATTGAACCAGACAGACTCAATCCGCGTGCGAATCAGGGTTTCCCAGAAAGCCAGATATTCGGGCTGGCTCCAGCCCGGCGCGGTAAACGGAGCCGGGGTGATCACCATGGTGTTGTCGCTCACGCTACTTCGCACAAATTTGGCGAACTCGTTGGCTGCTTCGGCGTTCACGGCGAAGATATTGGCGTCAAACCACGCCTGGCCCATCTGCTTCTTCAGTTCAGCTGCTGTCTTTACCTTATGCTTGCCCAGTTCTTCAAACAGCCTGAGCCCGGAGGTCAGCTCGCTGCTGCAATAGATGGCAAGTTCGCGGTTCAGCGCACAGTCGATTGCGGAAAAAACCATCTCAACTTCTTCCTGGTAGTGCCGCGTGAATGTGGAATCGCTTGGACTGTTAAGTGCCATAATCACTCGCCTTCAGACTTGAGTTGTCGCTATGTCAGACCGTACACATGCTGTAGCCGCAGGAACCGCAGGTCTGGCATCCACCCTGCATCATAAGCGGCTCTCCGCACTCCGGGCAACGCTCAGCATCGACGCCCGCTTGTAACACCTGCTGCGTTTTGCATCCATCGCGAAAAACCGTCACGCCTTTGCAGCCAGAGGTAAATGCGAGCCGATAAGCGTTAGCGATATCTTCTGGCTGTGCGCCGTTAACCAAGTTGATCGTTTTGCTGACAGAAGTATCCGTATTCCGCTGAAAAGCCGCTTGGATTTTAACATGCATTTCCGGCGCAATTTCGTGAGCGGTTGCGAACAACCCCTTCAGTTTCGCAGACGCGGAAGTGCCCGCCAGGCTCCCGGTTGAGCGCACAACCTGTAACACTGGCTCGATGCTGGAAGTCTCCGCGCGCAGCATTTTGATTAGTATGGGATGAACGTCAATCGTCTTCGTCGATCCGATCACCGCGCGGCGGTAGCTCAAAGCAAAGAAAGGTTCGATACCACTGGAGCAATCTGCAAGCAAGCTGATCGTCCCAGTCGGGGCAATTGAAGTGACGCAGGCGTTGCGTTGAGGAGCATGGCCTTCAGCTTCTATGCGGCTTCCAGGAAAATTCGCAAACGGACCACGAGTTTTCGCGAGCTTCGCGGAAGCCAGCTTCGCACGCTGCTGAATGAAACCCATCAGCTCATCGGCCACGGCTACCGCAGCTTCTGAAGCGTAGGGTATTTCAAGCTCGACCAGCAAATCGGCAAAGCCCATAATCCCGATCCCGATCTTGCGATTCTTCAGCGTGGTCTCGCGAATGGCCTCTACCGGATAGCAGTTGGCATCGAGAACATTGTCGAGAAAATGTACCGCGTGCTCTACGACCACACCCAGTTCGCGATAGTCGATGGCGCCGGTGCGCACAAATCTCGAAACATTAACGGATCCGAGGTTGCATGACTCATACGGAAGCAGCGGTTGTTCGCCGCAGGGATTCGTGGCTTCAAAGGAGCCGAGTTGCGGCGTAGGATTCGCGGCGTTGATCCGGTCGTAGAAAAGAAGGCCTGGATCCCCGCTCTGCCAGGCGTTGCCCACGATCTCATCGAAAAGCGCGGCCGCGTTGATTCTTCCACGAGCAACTTCCGTCCTCTTACCATTCGTCGGGAAGCGTAGATCTATATCCGCGCCGCGTTCGACGGCGCGCATGAATTCGTCGGTCGCCATCACCGAAATATTGAATGACGTGAGGCTTTCGCCATCGCTCTTTGAGTTTACGAATTCATGAATGTCTGGATGGTCGTACCTGAGCACCGCCATGTTTGCGCCGGCGCGGGTTCCACCCATACGATTGATCTGAGTCGAATAGTCATAGAGCCGCATGAATGACACGGGACCGCTCGAAACTCCGCGAGTCGAGCGAATGTAATCGCCGCGCGGGCGCAGATACGAAAATGAAAAACCGGTTCCGCCGCCGCTCTTCTGAATTAAGGCAGTATCGCGCAGCGTACCGAAGATCGATTCCATAGAATCTTCGATGGGCAGGACGAAGCAACCCGCCAACTGCCCGCGTGGCGTGCCGGCGTTCATCAAGGTTGGAGAATTGGGCAGAAACCTGAGCGAGGTCATCAGGTCATAGAAAATTTCTTCCGACTCGGCGCGCCGGAAACCTTCGTACCGGTCGTCGACTGCGGCAATGGCATGCGCCACGCGCCGAAACAGGCCGGTGGGGTCCTCGGCAAGCTGCCCGTGCTCATCGCGCAGGAGGAAGCGCTTTTCGAGAACGGAAAGGGCGTGCTCGCTGAGCGCGGGTTGAGTCTGGGTATGCTGCATCTGAATCCGAGAAATAGTTTACGCCGCATCGAGGCGAACAATCGGCGAATATTCAGCATAGCGCTCATGCTGTTTATCGGTCAAGGGATGCAATCGGTCGGAGTCAGCCCTCGCTGCATTGGTCCTCCTTTTTTGAGCTCAAGTAAATGTTCTCGTTGAAGCCGCGCAGCAGTTCCCCCAACACCATAATCGCCTCGCGCAAAGTCGCACGAATCTGCTCATCACACCAATCCGAGAGCATCAGGGTCTCATTTTCATATTCATGCTTTTGCGAGTGGAGTACCGGATCCTGATGATGTTCTGCACCTGTGGACATGAACTTCCAAAGCTTGTCAAAACTCTCTTCATGACGGAACGAGATGTGGATCGCGCCTTTCATGTAGTCGCTGCCGTATGCGCGGTGCGGCCAGGGAAATGGAAACATTACGAATGCTTCATAATCGTCGTCGCGCGGCTGGTAATTAGCGTGCAGGAAAATCGTCGGCTGGTCGTCAGCTATGGCGCCATTCTGATTGTCGTACAGGACAATTTTCGAATATAGCGCAGGATGCACTCTATCGTCCTTGTAGGTTTTTCTGTACCACCTGATCTTTCCAGTAAATACAGACACCCATGCCACCGAACGTTTTGGGAAGGACTCGACCGCGCTTCCGGGCGTCCGCGCGATGTAAAAGACGTTGGACTGATCCGCTGACAACACGCTGATATTGACCCGGACGTCTTCAGGGTTTATCGGTACCTTCGGATCAAACAGCTGACTCAACCGCAATCGGATTACCTCATTCAATTGCCGACGTATGGTATTTGCGGTGCGCACTACATTCCGTTGCTGCTCGACGATCTTGTCGGAAAAGACGCGCGTCATCGTCTGATTCTGGCCTTGAATCAGGTTCACGAAAGTGTCCAGAAAGGTGAGGAGAGGAACCTGCCACGCCGACAACCAGTGTAAAATTCGCGATAACCAAAAAAAATCGATTCCTGTCTTCGGTTTGGGAGGTCGAGCCAGTGGGTAATAAATGATCGCAAAGCGCGCTCGCAGCGCTTCCCCGAAAGCACGGAAGAACGCGCTCCCAAACAGGATCAGGAAAAAGAAGATGATGAACCAGACGATATAGAACTCTCTGTCTTCAGCTGTAGGCTTGCCCTCGAGCGACTTCAGAACAGTCTCAGCAGCCAGTCCTCCCAAACCTGCGATTACCGTCTTGCCAAAATTGCTGGCGAAAGGCGAGGGATCGAATGCCGGTTTCGGGTCGGCCGCCTTTGCACCTCCTTTACCTTTCTGAGCGGCATTCTGGTCGTCCGCCGATTTCGGTGATGCAGCCAAAGGATCGTCAGGCGGGGGAATTTGCCAAATCTGCACGATGGTCAGGAACGCCGCAAGCAACGCAATAAGCAACACCGCCATGCGGTCCAGCGACTCTGCTGGGTCCGCCAATTGCCACAGCCACCGTATCGCTGTCGTCAAAGGCCGCCATCGATGCCTCGCCGACCCGTACCCAGTCTTGTCCGGCGCAAAGTCACCGGTCACCGAGTTGTACCAATAAATCGAGTAATCGATATGGTCGGGCTCTAGACCTACGACCGCGAGTCCGCGCGCCTGGATGGGTGATGCGTCCTGATTCTTCACCGCCAGCGGCGGCGCCATGAACAACTTGCTGAAGCCGTTCCGGGGATCGCTTACCGAGGACCATGCGTAGGGCGGCTTGTAGATTTCTTTGTGCGAGTCGTGCAGATGACCGGCGAGAACACCGGCCACGGTATCAGACGCGATCACCTGCTGCCACTCCTCCGAGAGCTTCTTACTCACATTCCAGGTGGACCACTGCGAAACCGGGCTGTCCGGATCGCGATCGATCTTGATCGGGATCGCGTAACGTTGCTGCGCCAGGGTGTAGGGATCGTCGATGAGCGGAACGTGGCTTACCACCAGAACTTTCTTATCCGATTGGCGCGCCTGCTCCAGCAGGGTTTCAAATTTATCGAACTGCTTTTCCTGGCCGCCGGTATTCGTCTTTCTGTCGGTGTCCCGGTTCTTGTAGGAATACGATGGAAATCCAATCAAACGGTAGGGTGTGCCCGCAACATCTGCGAAACAGCTTGACGTGCTGTTGCTGGAGTAGCAGCGCGTCAGGTTGTGCAGGTGCACGTTTTTGTTGGCGTCGTCGATCTTCCTCTGGACTTCATCCATGAGGTGATTGAAGTAGGTGAGTCCGGCATCATCGGCTGTCTCCGATGCGATATCGTTGTTACCCGCAACCAGATAAATATCCGGCACGGGACTGTTGCCCAGCAGGTCGGCCAGTCTGCTGACCTGGTCGGCATGCTTGCCGGAATTAACATGGTCCAGGCAATCCTTGGCTGGCGGAGCTACATAGCTTTCTTTTCCCGTGGGGTTCGCAGTGGCCGGGAGGTCAGCGATCGAACAGGGTTCCACACCGAAATCCCCCGTCAGCACCAGAAAAGAAAACGTATGGCCACCATTCTCGAGTGAGGACAGCCGCTGCCACATGTCGGACACGGCTTTTTCGTCGAGATCTTCCTGGATCTTTTTCTTATCTTCCTTAATCGATGCATCCAGGAATATATGAGGGTCAGTGGCGTGAACGAACCAGATGCCAGGCTCGTGATGCCGATGCTCATCGGCGCACCCCAGCGTGAAAGTTAAAGCAAGCACTATGGCCCATGCGAACCGTACACCGCGAGAGGATTTTCTACGATCCATGCCTGTGCCCTCCAGAAGTCATCTGTGCAACCTGGGGGATAGTTGCAGATTCCGGCCAGTAAAGACGATACTCCAGCTTCTTGTTACATTTTCAGAACAATTTAAGGACGAATCAATGAATGTCCGGCAGCCCTAAGTGACCCCGGTTAACGGGACCATGCACCTGCTACTGGATGTGTTAGTTTAGTAGAAATCCCGGGCCCGTAGCTCAGCGGTTAGAGCAGTGGACTCATAATCCATTGGTCCAAGGTTCAAATCCTTGCGGGCCCACCAAATGAATTCGCCAGGCCTGCACACACTGGCCGTTACGGCAAAACCGTATCCCTTCGGAGGCCGATTCAAGAAATAGAGTTTCCTTTGGTATTCCCCCGGCATCCAAAGGTCTTACTTTCGTTGCGTACTCCGCGCTTTCATTGTAAATTCGACCTAGGCACTAGGGGGATAATGCCGTCCATCTCGAAACGAATCGCCTGGCTTACGCTGCTGCTGACCTTCTGGTCGGCGCTGGCGTTCGCTGTGCATCATCATTCGAGTCAGGATGAGTCTGCTACCTGCCAGGTCTGCGTTGCGGCGCACTCAGCGTCGCCAATCACCACATCGCCAACGCCCAAGCCGGTTTTCCGTCGTGTGGTTCCATTTCGCCCACGGCCCGCAGATGCCAAGCAATACCTCGTCGCTTTTGCCCTGTATGTCCGCCCGCCTCCTGCTGTCTAAAGATCAGCTTTCAGCCGAGTAGAGGCCCGGTTCATTTCAAGAACCGTTCCCTTTGATCTTTCGACCACATTCCATGGAGGAATCATGTTGGCTTCTTACAAGAGGTCGCTGCCCGCGACTTTTGTGGCGGTTTTTCTTTTGACCCTCAGCTTGCATTCTTATGCGCAGTCAGGTGGAAACGCTGGCTCTATCAGTGGCACCATCCTTGACCCTACAGGGGCCGTCGTTCCCAATGCAGCCGTTGAAATTCACAATCCGGTCAGCCATTTTGACCAAGCGACCACCACGGATAAGTCGGGGAATTTTAACATCCCGAACGTACCGTTCAATCCGTATCACATGACCGTGACCGCGACGGGATTCGCGCCGAGCGCACAAGACGTGGACGTTCGGTCGGTTGTACCGGTGAGTCTCAAGATCAATCTTCAAGTTTCGGGATCCTCTACAACTGTCACGATCGAGGCCGGAGGAGACTTGGTCGAAAATGATTCCACCTTTCATTCGGACATCGACAGGGATGCTTTCATCCGGATGCCGCTGGAGAGTACGACGTCGTCGGTAAGTGCGGCGGTGACTCAATCAACGCCAGGAATCGCCGCCGATTCCAATGGCCTCTTTCATGGACTTGGCGACCACGCGGAGAATTCGTTCTCCGTTGACGGCCAGCCTATAACAGATCAGCAGAGCAAAGTCTTCTCCAATCAAATCCCGCTCGATTCGGTTCAGTCGCTGGAAGTAATATCGGGCGCGCCGCCCGCCGAATACGGAGGCAAAACCAGCGTAGTGATCGTAGCCACTACGCGCTCAGGCCAGGGTGTAACCATGCCTCACGGGAGCATCACCGCTTCGTATGGTTCCTACGGTACAGCGAATGTGGCGGCGGAACTTGCTTACGGCGGCAAGAATTGGGGGAACTTCATTTCCGCCAGCGGGTTAAATACCGGCCGGTTTCTGGACCCGCCGGAATTTACCGTACTCCACGACAAGGGCAACGAAGAGAATCTGTTCGACCGCGTAGATTATCAGCTAAACAGCTCGGACTCGATTCACCTGAACTTCGGCTACAGCCGGAGCTGGTTCCAAACGCCGAACTCCTTCGATGCGGAAGACGCTAGGCCCTGGAGTGGCCTTGCTGGCATTGAGCCGCAAATGTTTGCTTTTAACGGCCTAGACCCGAACGGAAACATTGTTGGACCGACAGACCAGCGTTCCCAGATTGGTACATTCAACATTGCCCCATCCTGGACGCACGTGGTTACCGCAAATTCTGTATTCACTCTGGGCGCGTTCGTACGCCGCGACAACTATAACTACTATCCAAGCAGCAATCCTTTCGCGGATCTGGGACCGCCGAGTCTGCAGCGGCAGTCGGTGGGGCAGAACCGCACGCTCACCAATGCAGGGCTTCGATCCGATATTTCCTATGTCAAAGGAATTAATCAAATCAAGGCAGGAGTCACCTACGACCAAACCTTCCTCAATGAAAACGACGGGCTTGGGATCGTCGATCCAACTTACAACGCGCCCTGCATCACTGCTGCACCCGTGACTGCAGTGAATCCGTTTCCCTATGTGGCGGCGCCCGGACTCACCTCCGCAGACTGCCCCGGCAACACTAGCATCGACCAGCAGAACAATGCCTCCAACCCGAACGCGCCCGATTCTGCTTTCTACCCTAATTACAATCCGGTCCTCGCCCCTTACGACTTGACCCGAGGTGGAAGCTATTACACCTTTAATGGCCACACCGACGTGAAGGAGCTTGCCCTCTACGTCCGCGATGTGATCACGAAAGGAAACTGGTCTCTAAACATCGGCCTACGCGGTGACTTGTACAACGGGTTAACGACAGCGCGGCAGGCCGAACCTCGTGTTGGGGCCGCTTACAATATTAAGAAGACCAACACAATTCTTCGCGCTTCCTATGCGCGAACGCTGGAATCTCCTTTTAATGAAAATCTGATACTTTCCAGCATCGGATGCGAAAATGCTGTCTTAGCCCCTCTTCTGCTCTGCACGCCCGGAGCAAGTGGTGAGTTGAGTCCCGGCTTTCGCAATGAATTTCACGCCGGCCTCGAGCAGGCGTTCGGAAAGTATCTGGTCTTTTCCGGTGAATGGATCACGAAATATACGCATAACGGTTACGACTTCAGCGTACTCGGCAACACCCCGATCACTTTCCCGATTGAATGGCACAACTCTAAAATTCCAGGGTATGCGGGGCGCGTGAGCGTACCCGAAGTCCATGGCTTCTCGGCGCTCTTCGTTTTCTCGAGCGTGGCGGCGCGCTTCTTCCAGCCCCAGATCGGAGGAGCTGGCGCCACAGTCGCGACCAGCGCGGGGCTGCCGTTCCGCATTGACCATGACGAAAAATTCAACCAGACCACTCACTTGCAATACCAGCCCTGGAAGCGCGGCCCCTGGGTCGGCTTTAACTGGCGGTATGACAGCGGGCTGGTAGCCGGCAATGCACCGTGTTACGGCGTGGGAGCAAGTAACGACTGTCCGCAGTCAACTGCGCGCAACGGACAGCCAGCGGTGCTGTTGCAGGATGTCTTTGGAAATCCGCTGAGCGCCGATCAGGAGTTCCAGGCTGGGTTCACTTGCGATGGCGCGCGCGCGACACGGATCACTCCGCTGCCCTCCACATGCCTGGCTTCGCAATTCGGTTCCTCGCTTATCAAGGTGCCCACGCCGAACGCCGAGAATGACGACCACAATCCGCCGCGCATCGCTCACCGGAGCCTCTTCGATCTCTCCGTGGGCCACGACAATCTGTTTCACGGCGACAAATACAAATGGAGTGCGCAATTAACCGTCATTAACCTGGCGAATAACTTCGCGCTCTACAACTTCCTCTCAACCTTCAGCGGCACGCATTACGTCACGCCGCGAGCGCTAACCGCGGAGCTTGGGTTTCATTTTTAGGTGGAATTTTCGGGCGCAGGTTTCAGGAGGCTGACGCTTGCCCTTGCCGAACAAACGATTGCAGACATGCCTCCAGGACACTCTTGTCTGCTTCGGACATGTCGCGAAAACGAAAAGGTTGCAGCCAACCCTGTGTGGCCCACATGGGAAAAAGCATTTCAACTTTTTCGCGGATCGTGGTCTCCCCGAGATGGAAGATCAACTCGACTTGCAGCTTTTCGTCCAGTGGTTGCTCCAGATTCATCAAGCCGCCGCTGGTCGAGAGTTGATGCAATTTGCCTCTCACCTCCCGCCGGTTGGGCAGGCGAATGAGCGCGAGGACTGAGCCGCGCAACTTCACGCGAAACGGGCGCGGCGTAAGGCCGGGCGCCTTGGACGAAGGAGCCTCAGGTGCGGCGGATTCCGGGGTGTGCGACATCGCAGATAGAGTATGGCATCGGACCGCAGCTCCACACGAGGTTACGAAAGAATGGCACCATGGCTCAGCCGGTTGGTGGAGTCTTATTTCCGGGCGGCTATCTGCGTTTGGGGTGGCTCTCCCGATGACCGGAGAACAAGTTGTAGGGCCACGCTTCCTTACTTTTAGCGGCGGTTTTGCTGGTGGAATCAACGGCAGAATGCGAGGCACAATCCCAATCCTCTGGCGGATTAGAAATTTCCCACACATTCCCGTGATTGTAGAGTGAGACTCCGATCAGGAAGTATTTTCCGTCATTTCCGAGTGGAAGACAATTCGCCACGCGGGCAGAAGCGCTTCCGCCGCCGGGCAGATCGCTCAGCAGCACTGGCGTTTCGAGCGGCAACGCGTGCGGCGCACGCAGGCCAGCACCCTGAGGGCTAACGACCAGCGCAATACATACCTCAGCGAACGGGTGCCTGCGATCCATGCTGGTGACAGTGATGGGAATCTCCACGCGCACTCGCGTGCTACGCCGGGTCGACTTGGGTGTGAATACGTCCATCTACTTCGTTCGAGGGGGACTTGCTCGTCGCTAGCCACTAGTTTGACAGAACCGGGGCCGGGTGCGGCTCTAAGAAAAGGTAAGCAACGGTGACGGAAGTAACCTCGATGGCACGGAGACCGGGGGTCGGCCCGCGCTACCGGGTCCCGTCCAAGGCGGCTTCCAGGGCTGTTAAGATGGCTCGATATTTGGGATGTTGACTGTTGAACTAGCTCAGTGAACTCAGAACCTTTCGCATCTTTGAACCAACGAGCGGCGACGGCTTCCGGTGCGCCGGAGTGGAATCTTATCTGCGTCTCCAGTTCTTCTAATTTAGGCGAGAGCGATTTTTCGCGTCTTCGATCCCTGCTGCAGGAGCCAATCAATTGGGAGGCCGTTCTTCGCCTCGCCGATCATCACGGCACATCTTCGCTGCTGCATCAGAATCTCTCCCGTGTGCCCGACGCAGTTCCGTCGGCTGTGCTGGCGTCTCTTCGTCAGCGCTATGAACGCAACATCCACAAATCGCTCTTCCTTGCACGCGAGCTGATCCGCATTCTGGACTGCCTAGACACGATCGGCCTCGAGGTGATTCCTTACAAGGGCATTGTTATGTCGGAGGTCTACCACGGCGATATGGCATCGCGACAGTCCGGCGACATGGATTTATTTGTCCGCAAGCGAGACGTGGCGCGCATCAAGCTGGCGGTGCAGGATCTGGGATATACGCCGCGCGTTCCCATTCCCGACGACGCAGAGCAGGATTACATTGCGTCGGGATACGAGTGTACATTCGACAGTTTTGCGGGAAAGAATTTACTGGAGCTGCAATGGGCGTTGCAGCCGCGCTTCTACGCCGTCGACTTCGATATGGATGGATTGTTCGAGCGTGCGGTGAACGTCACGGTTGCGGGCCGCGGCGCGAAAACACCTTCGCCCGAAGATTTGCTGCTCGTCCTTTCCATCCATGCGGCGAAACACGTGTGGGGACGGCTCATCTGGCTCTGCGATATCGCGCAGATTGTGCAGCGGGAAAATTTGAATTGGGATTGGATTCAGTCCGAGGCGCGGGAACTGGGGATTGAGCGGATTCTGCATATCACGCTGCTATTGACGAATCGTCTTCTGACCGCAACAATTCCGCCGCCAATCAAAAATGCTGTTGCC
>JBAPQU010000135.1:0-11568 GCA_049280795.1 Candidatus Sulfotelmatobacter sp. | reverse complement strand
ACCGCGTGGTGGCCGTCGCGCTGGCGCAGGCGAAGGCTTTCGGCTTCGATACGGTTGCGTGCTCTTCCACAGGAAACCTGGCGAATGCCGTTGCGGCGCACGCGGCGCGGCTGGGTCTGAAAGCCTGGATCTTTATCCCCTCCGATCTCGAACCCGCAAAAATTATAGGTACGCAAGTCTTCGGCGCGAACGTGGTGCGCATCGCGGGCAACTACGATCAGGTGAACCGACTCTGTTCGCAGATTGCCGAAGAGCGGCACTGGGGCTTCGTCAACGTAAACCTGCGGCCTTACTACTCCGAGGGATCGAAGACCGTGGGCTTCGAAATTGCCGAGCAACTGGGCTGGCGCTTGCCCGACAACGTGGTTTGTCCGATGGCGGGCGGGTCGCTGATTATCAAAATCAAGAAGGCGTTCGATGAACTCGCCAAGCTCGGTTTGGTCGAGGAAAAACCCGTGAAGTTCTTCGGCGCGCAGGCGACCGGATGCTCTCCGATTTCGACTGCGGTGAAGACGGGCAGCTCGGAAATCGAGCCGCAGAAGCCGACGACCATTGCGCGTTCGCTGGCCATCGGCAACCCCGCCGACGGGCATTACGCCATCAAGACCATCAAGCAGAGCGGTGGATGGAGTGAGGACGTGAGCGACCCGGAGGTGATTGATTCGATTCGTCTGCTGGCGGAAACCGAAGGCATCTTCACGGAAACCGCTGGAGGAGTCACCGTGGGCACGGCGGGCAAGCTCTACCGTCAAGATCGCATTCTGCCCGAGGAAACGACCGTGCTGTGCATCACCGGCAACGGCTTGAAGACGACTGACGTGCTCGCCGGCGTTTACGAAGAGGAGCGGCCGATCGCACCCAAGCTGGTTGAATTCGAGAAATATCTGAACGAGAAGCTGGACACTGTTGAGGTCGCGCAGGAAGCGGCCTCAGTGGGAGCGTAAGAAGGCGAGGCGCGAAATGGCGATCACGGTACAAATTCCGACCGCACTGCGGCGGCACACGGCCGGCACAAGCTCGATTGCATGTTCAGCAACAAACCTGGCAGAGCTGTTCTCAGCTCTCGATGAGAAATTTCCGGAGTTGAAGCCCCATCTGCGCGACGAGGCCGGACAGGTTCGCCGCTTCCTCAACATTTACGTGAACGAAGAAGACATCCGCTTCCTGGGCGGGCCGGGATACGTCTTCAGCGATGGAGACGAAGTCCTGCTGGTACCCTCGATTGCGGGCGGAGCCGAGTAGGCCATTCCAGCCGCCCTCCCGCGTGCAACCTGAGCCAAGCAGTGGCGCATCGCACCAGTGGGCTGCGAGGGCTGGCGTCAACGAAGCGCCTGAGAACTTCCAGCCGGCAGGCCGTAAAAATCGTGCCTGGCGCAACCTCCCTTTTTTCTTGTGCTGCCCGTATGATAGGAATGTTGTGTTCAAATGCCGGTTTGGCGGCGTCCCGGTATTATTGTTGTTCTTCGCTTTCAAATTCTCTCAGGAGTAACGGATGCTTCAAAAAGCATTGGTGGTAGTGTTGGTCCTCGCGAGCATCGCGGGTTGCGTGAGTTGCGGCGCCACATCGAGCCACTTCGTCTATGCCGCCATCCCCAACGCTAATCAGATTGCGGCCTTCCGGGAAGACCCTTACTCCGGCGTTCTCACGCAGCTTTCGGGAAGCCCGTACACGGTAGGCGACGGAGTCCGCTCCGTGGCGCTTCATCCCTCCGGAAAATTCTTATATGCGGCAAATCCCGGCCAGGATGAAAACGATGTTTCCCTGTTCACGATCAACAGCAACGGCACGTTGAGCGAGATATTTCCCCGAACGCTGGTGGGCACAGGGCCTCAGCAATTGCTCGTGGACACAGCCGGCGCTTACCTCTATGTCGCCAATGCGCTGTCGAACAACATTTCAGTGTTCTCGATCGATAGCAGTAGCGGTGCGCTATCGCCGGTGAACGGGTCTCCATTTGGCACCAATTTGTCCCTCAGCGACATGGTGTTATCACCCTCGGGCAACTTCCTCTACATCAGTGCTGCCAATGAGCCGAGTGGCGTGATCGCAGCCTTCAGCATCACGGCCGGCGTCATTTCGTCCAGTGCGGTTTCCCTAACCTTTACAGCTGACAGCAGTCCCACCGGGATGGTCATCGATCCGACCGGAACCTATCTCTACGCGGCAAACGGTGGTATTGGGAACTCGATCTCCATCTACAAGATTGGATCGAACGGCGCCTTGACCGCACTCCAGGGCTCTCCGCTCGCTGATACCAGCCAGCACCCGGTTGCACTGATCCTGGATCCAAAGGGGCAGTTCCTTTACGTGGCGAATCAAGGTGGGTCCGGCAATGGCTCGGGTAGCACTTCCAGCGGAAGTAATATCGGGACCTATTCGATTACCTCCGGCACCGGATTTCCCGCGGCAGTTCAGGATTCTCCCTTTGCCTCCGAAACTCAGCCCAGTTTCCTCGCGATGGATTCGAATGGGAAGTACCTGTATGTGGGGAATCAGACTTCCGGAGGAGTGCAGGCATTTGGCAACGACAGTGGAAGTTTGAATGCGATTGCCACATACCCTCTCGGAAACAGTATTACCTCACTCGCAGTGTTGCCTTAGAGAGTGAGCGCGTCGCAGCCGATCCGGTGACCGGCTCACTTTTACTAGCCGGAAACAAACAAAAGCGTTAAACTCTGCGACAATGTACAAGCCGGCCGCTTACCCGCATCCAAGGAGAGCCCAAGAAGGAATCTGGACAAGCTCTCTCGATTCGTAAGGCTTGGGGCTAATTTCGTGCCGAGACTGACTTCAGGAGTCTGAACTCCATGCGGATTGCAAGCGCTGCAAGCGCTTTTCCGAAGCATTACTATACCCAGAAAGTTCTTCTCGACCGGCTCCAGGACTATTGGGGAGACCAACTCAAGAATCCTCTCTTGCTGGCGCGTCTGCACCGCAACGTAACGGTGGATGGCCGCTACCTCGCAATCCCCGCCGAGCAGTATGTCGATATCAAAACCTGGGGACAGGCCAACGACATTTGGATCAGGGTCGCGCAGGAGTTGGGTGAGCAGGCCCTCTGCGTTGCGCTGCAAAATGCCGGGCTTGAGCCGAAGGACTTGGGAGCGTTGCTTTTTACGACGGTCACCGGAGTCGCCAGCCCTTCTATCGATGCTCTGCTGATCAACCGGATGAATCTTCCCAAAAACATTCGCCGGACTCCGATTTTTGGCCTGGGCTGCGTGGCCGGGGCTGCGGGAATCGCGCGCGCCTCAGACTACGTTCGCGCCTATCCTAAGCAGGTTGCGGCATTGGTGTCCGTTGAGCTGTGCTCACTCACACTGCAGCGTGAAGATTTGTCGGTCGCAAACCTGATCTCATCGGGGCTTTTCGCCGATGGCGCTGCCGCTGTGATTGTGACCGGTTCGGAATTCGAATCGAATGGCACTGACATTCACGGACCCGAGATTCTCGGACCCACGATTCTCGCGACCCGCTCGGTGTTCTATCCCAGCACAGAGGACATGATGGGCTGGAACATCTCCGAAAAGGGCTTCCGCATCATACTGTCTACTGAGGTTCCGACCCTGATTCGGAAAAACCTTGGGCGGGATGTTGACGCGTTCCTGGCCGACAACGGACATCAGCGAAGCGATCTTAAGAGCTTCGTTCTGCACACCGGTGGACCGAAGGTGCTCGATGCATCGGCCGACGCACTGGGATTGCACAACGGGCAACTCGATGCCTCCTGGGATTGTCTGCGTAAGGTGGGGAATCTTTCGTCCGCCTCCGTGTTGTGCGTGTTGGAGGATGTGATGAAAAACCGGCGCCCTGAACCGGGAACGCTGGGTCTGCTTGCCGCAATGGGACCCGGCTTTTGTTCTGAGTTGCTACTTCTGGAATGGTGAGGGCGCAGGTGTGCTGGATTCCACAGATGTATTTGTAATTGGCGGCGGCCCCGCCGGGCTGGCGGCAGCCATTGCCGCCCGCCAGCAGGGATTAAATGTAGTCGTTGCCGACGGCGGCAGGCCACCGATCGACAAGGCCTGCGGCGAAGCGCTGATGCCGGATGCAATTGCGGCGCTGGAGCGACTGGGTATTACCTTGCCTGCGGCGGATGCGTGCCGGCTTCGCGGCGTGCGCTTTCTCGGTTCCGAATTGTCGGCAGAAGCACCCTTTTCTGACAACGCCTGCGGCCTTTCGATTCGCCGGACTGTATTGCATCGCATCATGATCGAACGTGCCGCCGCGCTGGGGATCGATCTGCTTTGGCAGAGTGCGGTCACGGCAATTTCGAGTCAGGAAGTTCAACTCGGAAAACGCACGATCCGGACAAGATGGATTGTTGGCGCGGATGGCGTCAACTCACGCGTGCGGCGATGGGCAAAGCTGGATGCTTACTCGCGAACCGGCATCCGGTATGCTTTTCGCCGGCACTATCGCGTTCCACCGTGGACCGACCGCATGGAAATCTATTGGGGCGAACACATTCAGGGCTATGCCACAGCGGTGAGCAACGATCAAGTCTGCATTGCGGTAGCCTCGCGCAATCCAGCGCTTCGCCTGGAAGAATCATTGCGGGCGTTGCCCGAGCTCAACGCCCGGCTTCAGGGGGCTGAGGCCGTCTCGGCTGAACGAGGTGCGCCATCTGCCAATCGCAAACTGAAGCGGGTCTGGCGAAATAACATCGCATTGATCGGCGACGCTTCGGGCACGGTCGATGCCATCACCGGTGAAGGTCTCGGACTGGCTTTCAGCCAAGCCGCTGTGCTAGCGAGCTGCCTCGGGTCTGGAGACCTCGCCGGATATCAGGCCGCGCACCGCCGCCTGGCACGGCGTCCGTTATTGATGGCGCGGTTGATGCTCATGCTGGACGGACGGTCCCGGTTGCAGCGACGCATTCTTCAGATTTTTCGTCAGCGGCCCGAAGTCTTTCGCAGATTGCTGGCACTGCACGTCGGAACTCTTTCGCCCTTTCATCTCGCTCTCGACGGGCTCACGCTGGGCTGGGAGCTTTTGACTGCATAATCTCATGATAATGATGAAATGGGTGCAGGGATTTCATCGAGATCGGATGCGCCGTTCGTCCCTGGCTGCTATCGTATTTCTCGCGCTTGTGACCACAGCGGCGGCGCAGGATGTCGCGCTCCAGCTTGATCCTCAGCACACCTCCGTTGCTTTTACGCTGGGCGACGTACTCCATACGGTTCACGGAACCTTTCATTTGCAGCGTGGTTCTTTGTCTTTGCACCTCGATCCCGCTTCGACAAAGCTCTCCGGCGAAATTGTCGTGGATGCCAAGAGCGGAGAAAGCGGCAGCGGGATGCGCGACCGGAAGATGCACCGCGAAGTGCTGGAAAGCGATCGATATCCAGAAATTATCTTCCGCCCCGATCGCATTGACGGAACTGTGTTGCTGCAAGGAAAGTCTTCGGTGAAGGTACATGGAATTTTCAATATCCACGGATCGGACCATGAAATAACAGCCCCTGCCGAAATTGAGATGACTTCGGATCATTGGGCCGCGACCCTTCACTTTGCAGTGCCTTACGTGAATTGGGGAATGAAAAATCCGAGCACGTTATTTTTGCGGGTGAGCGAATCGGTCGATATCGATGTGACCGCCGCTGGAATCGTTACCCGGCCTTGAAAATATTTTCAGGGAAGCCAGTAATCAATATCCATCCAGCGGCGAGATCCCTTTTCCTTCGGTGCATTCATAACACCGTCCCGCCGCCAGATTCTGAAACTCTTCAGTTCTGCCGCTGGGCCAGGTGATGACAACGCGCTCTACGCGATCACGCTTCTCCAGTCCGAACGTAACCGGAAGCTCGGATTGCGAAAGATAACTGGAGCCGCTCTTCACCGTGCGCCACTGACTTAACCCACCAGACACAATGTGCACGGTTGCGCCGATTCCATCGCGGTTCGACTTGGTGCCGACGAGCCGAAAACGAACGCTACGATTTCCCGCGAGTTGGTCATTGCGATAAAGAAATGCTGGGCCATTGTTGGTGGTGAGTAGTAAATCAAGGTCGCCATCGCGATCGAAGTCGGCATAGGCCAGGCCGCGCCCAACTTTCGGCTGGGCGAAGCCGCTGCCGACATCAGATGCAACATCGCGAAAACTTCCTTTGCCGTTGTTGAGAAATAAGAGAGGCGGCTGAGCGTAGCCCACATTGCCACGAATGTTGCGCACCGTCTCGTCGATGTGGCCGTTGGCCACGGCAAGGTCAAGCCAGCCATCGAGATTGGCATCAAGAAAAGCACAGCCAAAGCCCAGGCTGTTCTTGGATGCCAAACCCACGCCCGCTTGCGCGGCAACGTCTTCGTAGGTCTTGCCTCCGAACTCGTACAGGCCCATCATCTCGTTGTCGAAGTTTGTGATGGCCATTCCGACGTGGCCGGAGTTGGTGAAATCGGCGACGTCCACGCCCATGCCGGCTCGCGCCTTTCCTTCGCTACTGAAGGCGAGCCCGGCTTCGACCGCCACGTCTTTGAAAGTTCCGTTGCGCTGGTTACGGTACAGCTTGTTGGGTTGCGTGTCGTTCGCCACCAGCAGATCGGGCCAACCGCTCTGGTCTTCGTCTTCATCCAGCATGGCCACGCCGAGAGACTTGGAACTGCTATCGAAAATTCCGCTGGATGCGGTGACGTCTTCGAAAGTTCCATTGCCGCGATTATGAAAGAGCCAGCAGGTCTCGCCACGATAGGCTTCCGGCGTGCAATACGATTTGTGCTTGCCGTCGAGGCTGCAGAAAACATCGTGCTCGGGCGACCACTTCACGTAGTTGCAGACAAAGAGATCGAGCAAACCGTCGCGATCGTAATCAAACCAGAGAGCGGATGTGCTGAAAGCCATGCGTTTTCCAAGGCCGCTGGCGTTGGTCACATCTGCGAAAGTTCCTTTGCCGGTGTTGTGGAATAGCCGATTCTGTCCGACACAGGTGACGAGAATGTCTGGAAAACCGTCGTTGTCATAATCGCCGACGGCTACGCCCATGCCATACATTTCGATATCTAATCCGGCGTGGGACGTAACGTCGGTGAAAGTGCCGTTGCGGTTGTTGCGATAGAGACGCAGCGTGGAGTGCCGCTGCTTGTGGCCTGGCCAATCCATTCCGTTGATTAGGAGAATATCCTGCCAGCCGTCGCGGTCGTAATCGAGGAAGGCGCAACCGGAACCCAGAGTCTCCGGCAGAAACTTGCCGCCGAAGGCGCCGCTATTGTGCTGAAACTGAATGCCGGCGCTGGAAGTTACATCCACAAACCGAAAGCCCGGCGACGCTGCCAATAGGCTTTCCGCGCCGAGAGCCCGCAGCAGCGGCAATTGTGTGAGGGATGCGAGTCCGGCCATGCCGCGCAGAAAAGATCTTCGATTCACCGAACCTTGATTCACCGAACGTTCATTCGCCAAACTTTGATTCGCAGCCCATAGATTCACGGAACATTCACCAGTCCGGAGCGAATGGCGTAAACCACAAGCTCGGCGGTTTTGTGAATGCCGAGCGCATTCATAATATTGGCGCGATGCACCGCAACCGTGTTGGCGCTGAGATCTAGAACGACGGCGATTTCCTTGTTCGACTTCCCATCGACAATCATCTGCAAAACTTCCAGCTCGCGAGGCGTAAGCCCGCTGCTGCGTTCACCTTTGAGGGCCGACTGCTGCTCCACCTGCGGATCAAAAATAGTTTCTCCTCCAGCCACACGCCTGACGGCCGGTCCCAACTCCAGATTCATCGCGTTCTTCAGAATGTATCCCTTGGCTCCGGCATCGATCGCCTGCCGCACCCAGGTACTTTCCGAATGCATGCTCAGCATGAGCACGGCGGTCTCGGGCAGGTCTTCAAGAATCTCCCGGGTTGCATCCAGACCATTCATCTTGGGCAAAGCGCAATCCATCACTACGACCTGCGGCTTCAACTCGCGCGCCAGCCTAGCTGCTTCTTCACCATCGCCGGCTTCTCCGACGACGACCATGTCCGGTTCATCTTCCAGCATGCGACGAAATCCTCGCCGCACTAAGCTGTGATCATCCACCAGCAGTACCGTGATCTTCTTTGTCATAATCTTAAATGTTCAGCTCTTAGCGTCTACTCTTTCTCGCGGGCCTCAACTTTTTCGCGGGGCACGATCAGGTGCAGCAGCGTTCCGCCTGCAGCGGGAGTGGAGAATGCAACGCTCCCTCCCATCAATTCGGCACGCTCACGCATCGCCACTAATCCGATGCCCTGCTTTACCGGTCGTCCCGTGAAGCCTACTCCATGATCTTCGACTTCCAGCTCAAGCGTCGCCGGCAGAAAATGCAAACGCACCCACGCCTGCTTCGCGCCAGAGTGTCGCGCCGTGTTGTTCAGCGCTTCCTGTAGCACGCGATAGACTTGCACCGCCGCACTGCCATCCATATCGAACGGCTGGCCTTGCTTCTCATAGGATATGGCAATTCCGGTCTGCCTTTCCACGGTTGGGATGTACCAGTCGAGTGTAGCCTCCAGGCCGGCCTCGTCCAGCATCACGGGATGCAGCGCCTGCGATAAACTGCGCACGCGATCCAGCGTGTCCTGCGCAATCTGTCGGACTTCCTGCAAATCAGTGCGCAACGATGAACCCTCTGGAGCATGAGTTCCGGCGCGGCCGAGCATCGATCCCATCGCGGTGAGGATCTGACCAAATTCGTCGTGCAGCTCGCGCGAAATATAGCGCAGCGTTGATTCCTGCGTAGCAATCAGCTTCTGGGCCAGTTCGCTGCGGCGCTCCGAAAGTTCTACCATGCGCGCAAACAGCTGGCGGTTCCACCGGATCATGGAAAATCCCGTCAGCAAAATCGCGGCCAGCGTTGCGGCCAGAAACACATAAACTTGCCGCTGCACGCGGTCGTAAATCTGAACAATGCGCTGCGCCGCCTGCTCTTCGTTCTCGCTGTTCTGCACCAATAGGCGCGCGACAGTCGTGCTCAATGCAGCCTGGCGTGCCTGCAATGAAAGCTGAATCTGCGCCCTCGCATCTTTATCTTGCCCAGAGCCGGCCAGTACGAACACGCGATCGACCGCACCCCAGAATTGCGCCAGCGAACTGCTGAGCGAAGCGCTCTGCTCCAGTGTGCGGCTTGTCGGTGCTAACCCAGCCTCGATCCGCATGGCATCGTCCAGATCGGTGCGGATGCGCTGGAATTGTGCCGACCAGGCGGTGAGCGGATACGGCTCGTCGTTGTCGATCATGTCCCGCATAGCAACGGCGAGCAGATTCAGATCGTTCTGGATGCGAAGTAACTGCAGAGAATCCTTGCGATTGCGATCGATCAGTTCGGACTGAAGCTTGCGCAAACCGGCGATCTGCCAGGTGATATAAGCGGAGTAAGCTATCACGGCCGCGAGCGTAACGATAAGGCCGAGCAACAGGCCCAGGGTTGGAGAGCGCTCCGGCGAAGGCGGACGTGGCACGCCCCGAGGATACAACGGCTGGCCCAGCCATGTCACAATGCAGTAATAATGAAGCGAATGCAGGCCAGGCGGAGTCCAATTACAGATTGAGTATTGATCCCAAGCAGCCCCCGAAACCCCCGAAAGTAGAAAGACTCAAGGCAGTTCTGCCGGAAGTCTGGAAGCTGATGCGTCCCCGGCGCGGGCTGCTAGTGCTTGGCTTTGGGTTGATGGTCATCAACCGCGTGGCGGCGCTGGTGCTGCCATATTCCACGAAATTCCTGATTGATACCGTCATTAACAAACACCGTCTCGACAAGTTGCAGCCGCTGGTTTTGTTCGTGCTGGGGGCTACCGTGGTGCAGGGCGTCACTTCATTTTCCCTGACGCAATCTTTATCGAAGGCCGCGCAGCGCCTGATCACCGAATTGCGCCAGCAGGTGCAGGTTCATATTTCGCGCCTGCCCGTAGCTTTTTACGATGTCAACAAAACCGGTAGTCTCGTATCGCGCATCATGAGCGATGTGGAGGGCGTGCGTAACCTGCTTGGGACAGGCTTGGTGGACTTTGCTGGGGGCCTGGTCACCTCCAGCATTGCACTCGTCTTGTTGTTGAGAACCAGCGTGCAGATGACGCTGATCGCGGTCGGCTCACTGGTTTGTTTTGGCCTGGCGCTGAATAAAGCGTTCGCGACCATCCGGCCGATTTTCCGTGAGCGTGGAAAAATTAATGCCGAAGTTACCGGCCGGCTCACCGAGTCGCTGGGCGGAGTGCGCGTGATTAAGGGCTATCACGCTGAACAACGCGAAGAAGCAACGTTTGCCGCGGGCGTGCACCGTCTGCTCGATAACGTGATGCGCACTCTGACTGCAACTTCCGTCATGAGCCTTTCCGCAAGCGTTCTGCTCGGGTGCGTTGGGGCGGTCACCATGTATGTGGGTGCGCATCAGATCGCGGCGGGAACGCTCACTGTTGGAGGGTTTGTTTCCTACACCTTATTGTTAGGTTTTCTGGTTGCCCCCATCATGCAGATCGTTTCTATCGGCACCCAGCTCACCGAGGCGCTGGCGGGACTCGAGCGAACGCAGGAAATTATGCAGGAGCGGCCGGAGGATCAGGATCCCAGGCGCTCCGTGGCACTGCGCGATATCGTCGGCCGGGTCGAGTTTGACGACGTGAGTTTCAGCTACGATGGCGTTCACGTGGTTTTGCACGATCTTTCTTTCCGCGCTGAACCGGGCACAGTGACGGCGCTGGTGGGCTCGTCCGGCTCGGGAAAATCCACAACCATCGGGCTGATCTCCGCTTTTTACGTTCCAACAAAAGGCGCAATTCTCGTGGATGGCACGGACCTGAGCACAGTTCGGCTCGACTCCTACCGCACGCGCCTCGGAGTCGTGCTGCAGGAATCGTTTTTGTTTGACGGAACCATTCGCGAGAATGTCTCGTTCTCTCGTCCGGACGCGAGCGAAGAAGAAATCCTGCGTGCCTGCCGCATCGCGCGCGTGGATGAATTCGCCGAATCTTTCGCCGATAAATATGAAACTGTAGTCGGCGAGCGCGGCGTAAAGCTTTCCGGCGGCCAGCGGCAGCGGATTTCAATTGCGCGCGCGATTCTCGCCGAGCCGCGCATCCTGATTCTTGACGAAGCCACTTCCAGTCTCGACTCAGAATCGGAACAGATGATCCAGCACGGACTTTCTTATCTGATGCAAGGCCGAACGACTTTCGTGATTGCGCACCGGCTTTCGACCATCCGCCGCGCCGACCAGATTCTGGTGATGGAGCAGGGACAGATTGTGGAGCGAGGCACGCACGAGCAACTCTACGCCGCGCGAGGCCGTTACTACGATTTATACACCCGGCAGCATGGCGTGGAAGATAACCTATTTCTCGCTCCCGGCGAGGGAGACACACTTGAAGCAAACGTGACCGGCAACGGCAGCTCAGGCCCGGCGCGCAACGGCGATGTGAGGTCAGCGGACGCGTTGCGCGTTCTGAAAGGAGAGGTTCGTTAGCGCATGAGTAGTGTGGAACCATTTCCTCAGAACAACGCTGCTACAAACAATGCTGCGACGCTCGGCACACCTGCGATTTATGCAGAGCAGCTTTGCCGACACTACCGAATGGGCGAGACCGTCATTCGAGCGGTTGATGGCGTAACGC
>JBAPQU010000134.1:0-3352 GCA_049280795.1 Candidatus Sulfotelmatobacter sp. | reverse complement strand
CGGTCGAATGTTCCCATGGGCAGTTTGTAGGTAAATGCGCGCCGAAAACGCCTGCGCTGTGGTATCTTGTCGGCTCCAGACCGTAGTATTTAAGGGTCCGGTTGAAGAAACGAGGACTTATGAGCGCCATCGAACAGCCAACTGCACTTCAATTCCCTGCCCTGCAACCGCCTCGCCGCTACCTGTTCGGCCCCGGACCCAGCATGGTTCATCCGCGCGTCTATGAGGCGCTGTCGAAGCCGATTGTCGGACATCTCGACGCGTACTTCATCCAGGTGATGGGAGATGTGCAGCAGTTGCTCAAGACAGCTTACGGAACGAGCGACGGAGCGACGCTCGTTATTTCCGGCACCGGCAGTGCAGGCATGGAAGCGGCGGTGGTTAATTTTGTGGATCCCGGGAGCAAGCTCGCCGTTTTCGCCAATGGATATTTTTCCGACCGCCTTACCGAGATGGCGAAGCGGCAGGGCGCGAACGTTGTGCGCTTCGAGAAAGCTTGGGGTGAGACCTACACGGATGAAGAAGCCGCAGAGTTTATTCGGCGCGAGAAACCGAAGGTAGTGGCTTATGTTCACGCCGAGACATCGACGGGCGCATTGCAATCGGGACGCGCGATTTGCGCCGCCGCTCACGAGGCCGGCGCGCTTGTGATTGCGGATTGCGTAACATCATTAGGCGGAGTGCCGGTGGAGTTCGACAAGACCGGAATCGACGTGGCTTACAGTTGCACGCAGAAGGGATTGAGCTGCCCTCCCGGGCTGTCTCCGATGGCGATGTCGCAGAGAGCGATGGATTTTCTGCGCGCCCGCACTACTCCCTCGCGCAGTTGGTATCTCGATCTCAAGCTGATTCACGATTACTCAACCGTTTCGCACCGCTATCACCACACAGCTCCGATCTCGATGTTCTACGCGCTGCGCGAAGCGCTCATGGTGATCGCCGAGGAAGGAATTGAGAACCGCTGGGAGCGCCATCGCCGTTGCAATCGAGCCTTTGTGAAAGGCATTGAAGCGATGGGTCTGCGTATGCACGTTCCCGAAGCGCATCGTATCGCGACACTGAACACGGTATGTGTGCCCGAAGGCGTGGACGAGGCGAAAGTGCGCAAACAACTTTTAGACGGACCGGGCATTGAAATTGCCGCCGGCTTTGGACCGCTGGCTGGTAAAGTCTTCCGCATTGGCGTGATGGGGCCGTTGGCCACTGAAGATAACGTGCAATTCTTTCTAAAGGAATTCAAGAAGGCCCTGAGTGCTGGGGGATATTCAGTCTAGACTCACAGGTGTTTTTCCTAAGTGCGTAACGAGAGGCCGTAGAATGCCGCTGCCTTGCCCTTGTCTGGCGAAGAAGTTGCCGAACAAGAGATAAAGCGCGGCGAACATCCAAGCACCTCTCGCTCGGGGCGAGGACGAATGACGCTGAAGTCGGTGGACACGCTTCTTGACGTTTTGCATTTCGCCGACAGCCACACGGCGATTATCGTTCCCGAACTTGGAATCCGTGTCACCTACAAAGCGCTGCGGCAGCAGGTTGTCGCCATGGCGAATGGTTTGGCTTCCGCTGGCATATGCCGTGGCGATGCGGTTGCGATTGCGCTGCCGAACGGATTGCCGGCAATTGTCAGTTTTCTCGCTGCCTCCATCGCAGGCACGGCAGCGCCTTTGAATCCTGCGTATCCCTATGAGGAGTTCCATTTTTTTCTGGGGGATACTAACGCGAAGATTTTGCTTTGCCCTCCGGTGGGCGCCGAGTTCGTGCGTACTGCGGCGGCGGATCGCAAGATCCCGGCGTTCTCGGTAGAAATGACTGAGCAGGGTGAGGTTCACCTGGCCGCCGCGCCTACCGGCGCTACCGCGACCGCTCCTACTGCGGACGACATTGCCCTGGTTCTCCACACCAGCGGAAGCACGGGCCGTCCGAAGCGAGTACCCTTGCGGCATTTCAATCTGGCAGTCTCCTCGGCAAATATTGCGAACACATATGCGCTGACCGCGGAAGATGTTTCGCTTTGCATCATGCCGCTGTTCCACATTCACGGGTTGATCGGCTCAACCATGGCAACTCTGCTTTCCGGAGGCACCGTGGTTGTTCCCACAAAATTCAACGCGCTTTCTTTCTGGCGTACGGTGCGGGAAAATCGCGTGACCTGGTATTCGGGTGTGCCGACGATGCACCAGTTACTGCTGGCGCGGGCTCATCAAAAACCGGCGGACGCCGCCACCCTGCGTTTCATCCGTTCCTGCAGCGCGCCCTTGTCACCGGAACTGATTCGCAAGATCGAGGATGTATTCGGCGTGCCTTTTGTGGAAGCCTACGGCATGACGGAAGCGGCGCACCAGATGACCTCGAATCCGCTGCCGCCACGGCATAGGAAGCCGGGTTCTGTAGGAGTCGGCGCGGGCTTGCGCATCAGCATCATGGACAAGGCCGGCAATCATCTCGGCACCGAACAGCGCGGCGAGATTGCGATTCAAGGTGCGAATGTATTTCGAGGATACGAAAATAATCCGGAAGCGAATGCCCGAGCCTTTGTGAATGGATGGTTTCGCACGGGCGATCAGGGCTTCCTGGATTCGGACTGCTATTTGCATTTAACCGGCAGGATCAAGGACATCATCATTCGTGGAGGGGAGAATATCGCGCCTCACGAAGTCGATGAGGTTTTGCTGAGGCATCCGGCAGTAGCGGCGGCGGTGACGTTTGGCTGCGTGCATCCTACGCTGGGTGAAGAAGTAGCTGCGGCCGTGGTTTTGCATGAACCGAATGGCGCGAGCGAATCCGAATTGATTAAGCACTCTCGCGAGTTTCTGGCGGAGTACAAATGTCCTAAGAAGATTTATCTGGTCGAGAGCATTCCCACCACCGCGACGGGAAAAATTCGACGGCGAGCGGTCGCCGCGGCGCTCGCGGGTGAACACGAATGAGATTTCTGATTGCGGGGGCGGGGGCGATTGGAGGTTACATTGGCGCGCGCATGGCGCATGCCGGGTTCGACGTCACGCTGTTCGCGCGCGGGCCGCATCTTCGCGCTATGCAGGATCGCGGCGTACAGATAAGAAGCAGCGAGGGAGATTTTGTGGCGCGGCCTACGATCGCGGCTTCGCTCGAAGAAGTGGGTCTGGTGGATGTTGTCTTTCTGGGGGTGAAGGCGCACGCCCTGCCGCAACTTGCGCCTCAGCTAAAGCCGGTGCTGGGTCCAGATACCACGGTTGTCAGCACGCAGAATGGGATTCCGTGGTGGTACTTTCAGGGTTTCGGCGGAGAATGGGAAGGGCTGCGGCTGGAGCGGGTCGATCCCGGTGGCGTGTTTTCCGCAGCCATCGAGGCGCGGCGCGTGCTCGGCTCCATCATT
>JBAPQU010000133.1:0-1762 GCA_049280795.1 Candidatus Sulfotelmatobacter sp. | reverse complement strand
GAGAAGGATCAATCGCGACGGCCTTGCGCAAATATTCGGATGCGCTCCGGTAGTCGCGCCGGAAGAATGCAACCACGCCAAGATTTGCGTAAGCCTCGGCATTTTTTGGATCGAGCGCGAGGACTGTGTCGAATTCCTTAACCGCAGAGTCCGGATCCTTTGCGTTAAGGTACTCTGCCGCCTTACGGAGGTGATCGTGAATTTCTGCGGCATGGGAAGTTGCGGTTTGCGCAGCCGCAACTGTTAGCGCGCTCGCGAGAACCATGAAGATGGCGACCGTTGCCGAAGACAAGCCAAAGGGGAATGCAGATTCGTGAAACCTGTTGGGGCAAAACTGTCTCATGCAGGAACGATACCGCGAAATCCGCTGCTTCGGCGAGGCGCTTATCACTGAGAGTGCAGAAGCGAAAACCGCTTCCGCACCCTAGCAATATGCTGGTCAAAAATCCGGCGCTCAAAATCTAAGGTGAGCGCCGAGTTGTATGATGCGTGCGTCGATCCCAGAATTGATAGGAGTTGTGACAACACCAGCGTTGCAATCTGCCAAGAGGAGACCCGCATTCGGACCGTGGAGCGGACAGGCGGTACTACCCGTACCTCCAAACCCAACGTTCGCATCCGGGTTGCTCCAGTTGATGTGATTGAATACATCAAACATGTCACCCCTGATTTCGAGTGCTATCTGCTCGTGCAGAGGGAACTCTTTCGCGATGCTGAGGTTGACGTTCGCGAATCCCGGCCCAATTACAGTATTGCGATGAGTATTGCCAAACGTGCCGTCCGCCGGGTTGGCGAAGGCAGTAGGGTTAAACCACATGGCGTGGGAACGATGCGGCGCGCTTGGATCGCCAACTTGTTCGGGGTATAGCGTGGAGCCTGCCGCGAAAGCTGGGCTTAGTCCCGGATCAATACTTCCTGCAACAGAACTCTGGATCACCGGGGTGAATGGAACTCCGCCATGCCACTGGAAGAGACTGGAGACGCGCCAACCTCCGGCGATCTGATCGAGTGGTCCGTGAAGGGTAAATTGGCGTCCGTGACCGAATGGCACTTCATAGATGATCTGGCCAACCAGAGTATTCGCGGCGTTGAAGTCCGACGGACCATAATTAAGAGAGGGCGTGTAGGCGTTCTGGTAGACATCAATGCCCGATCCGTGACCGTTTCCGGTGCCAGTATCGAGCGATTTCGACCAGGCGTAATTGACCTGGAAGCTCAAGCCATACGACATTCGCTTCTGCAGCCGCAATTGCAGCGCGTTGTAATTGGAATATCCGTCGTAGTACTGCGCGGAGATGCTGTTAAAGACGGGGTTGGGATTGCCGCAGTGATAAAAACTGGTGCACTCGAAGCCGCCGACCGCTGTCGAACCGGGCGTCGTCGCCTGATTGATATCGGTGGCAAAGTTCAGGTTATTGCCACGAGTGTACACATAGCTTGTGTCTAACAAGAGGCCGCGCCCCAACTCACGCTGAACTCCAAAGAGAAGCTGCTCGACATAAACCGTCGGCATACTTCGCGGGTAGTATTCCGCGCTGCTATAGTTCGCGAAAGTCGACGAAAGAGTTTGCACCGTTGGAAAGATGACCGTACCAGCAGGCGGTCCCACAGATAGCGGAAATGCGGCGCTGCCGGTGGTGTACCCTCCACCGCCCTGGTTGTGTGGATTGAAGCCCAGGCCGAGCGCACCGTCGGTGTAATTCTCAGCATCGCGCGGGGCGTCGAAAATCCCGTAGCTTCCGCGGACGACCCACTTGTCGCG
>JBAPQU010000132.1:0-1519 GCA_049280795.1 Candidatus Sulfotelmatobacter sp. | reverse complement strand
CTCCGTGTCGGTCCCGAATCCGCCGGAGCCGATCCCGGCCCCATCTGCTACGGCCGCGGCACTCAGCCTACCGTCACCGACGCAAATTTGTTGCTAGGCCGCTTGCAACCGCATCGCTTTCTCGGTGGCGACTTCACCCTCGATGTCGACCGCACCCGCAGCATCACTCGTGAATGGCTCAAGCGCCAACAGAGTTCGCTCACGCTCGAACGTTTTTCCGCCGGTGTCATTCGAGTAGTCAACGCCACCATGGAAAAAGCAATCCGCGTGGTTTCCATCGAACGCGGCCGCGATCCCCGCGACTTCGACCTAGTAGCCTTCGGCGGCGCGGGAGCCCTTCACGCCTGCGCCCTAGCCGAAGCTCTCAGCATCCCCCACGTGATCGTGCCCGCGTTGCCCGGCGCGCTCTCCGCGCTCGGCATTCTGGTGAGCGACGTGGTGAAGGATTATTCGCGCACCGTTCTATGGCGAGTCGCGGGAAAAATTCCCCATGCGCGTCTCGAACAAGAATTTTCCAACTTAGAGAAACAAGCCGCAAAAGATTTTCGCCAGGAATCCTGGCAAGGAAAAGTGAACTATCACCGCAGCATCGACCTGCGCTACCGCGGCCAAGGATACGAGCTCAACCTGCCATTCACCAGGAATCTTCTGAAAGAATTCGAACGAGAACACCACCGCCGCTACGGCTATGCCCATCCCGCGCGGGAAGTTGAGTTAGTAACCCTCCGTCTGCGAGCCGTGATGAAATCCTCCACAGCCCGTGTGAGCAAGAGAGCCCATGTGGGGACGGCCGCCCCCGGCCGTCCAAGCCGAGCAAAGCTCGGCCCGCTCTCCACACCACCCAAAGCCTTGGTCCTCCTAGATGGCAAGAAACTCGCGACGGCAATTTACTCCCGCGAAACCCTCAAGCCCGGCAAGAAATATTCCGGCCCCGCCATCATCACTGAATACAGCGCCACCACAGTCATCCCTCCCGGAAAGCGCTTTCACCTCGACCATGCCGGAAACCTAGTGATCGCAGTCTGAGAGTCCGACTCAAAACCGAAACCAAGTCGAGCGAACGATTGAAACATTCATAAGGCGAAATGTTTTAAACATTTCCAGGTTTATTGGGCTTTTAATTGCAACTTTCGCAGACCTTTAAGCCTCCAATAAGCAGCAAGTTAGTCGGCCAAAGGAGGCTTTCAATGCGAGCACTAAAGAATAGTCCGCGGAGAGTTGCGCCAGCGCCGGTTTGCCGATGCGAGTGCCGGGCTTGCGATATAGGGATTCACTGCGCGAAACGGAACTGCAAGCATCGTTCCCAATTCACTCCTAACGTAACTTCGCGCCGTCCGGTTTCTTCCGTCTCAACTCCTTTTCCACCCACTCCACAAAAGACGACTGGAACTCCTCCTGCGTATACACTCCCTTTCGAAGCAGCAGAGTGTTCATCGCGTACACGGTAGCCTTGAATCCTTCGTCCCGTGACGCGGCCTCCAGCGCTTCTTCAAATGACATGCAGCTTCTTATCTCCTGA
>JBAPQU010000131.1:0-30714 GCA_049280795.1 Candidatus Sulfotelmatobacter sp. | reverse complement strand
AAAACGAGCCGCACGCGTTTCTGCTGGAGTCCGCCGAGCGCGGCGAACAAGTAGGCCGCTACACTTTTCTGGGGGTTCGCCCCTACATGCGGCTGCGCGCGCGGGGTTCCACCATTGAGATCGAACGCGGACGCCATCGCGAACGGCACGAAGGCAGCGTTTTTGAATTTGCCAAGCTGCTGTTAAACGAACACCAGCCGGCCACGATCCCCGGTCTGCCGCCGTTCACCGCCGGGGCCGTCGGCTATTTTTCCTACGACGTGGTGCGCCAACTGGAAAAAATCGGCGAGCACGCCAAAGACGATCTCTCCCTGCCCGATTGCGAATTGATGTTCTTCGACCGCCTGCTGGCCTTCGATCACTTGCGCCACCAGATTCACATTGTAGCCGCAGCGGACGTTTCCAAGGAGAATCCTCGTCGCGCCTATGACCGCGCCGTGCGCGACATTGCGGCTCTCGAAAGAAAGCTGGCCGCAGGCCTGCGTCCAGCGATGTGGTGCAAATCCTCGAAGGCAAAGCTGGGGAAACTCAAGATCCATGCCGGAACCACGCGCGCGAAGTTTTTGCGCAGCGTGGAACGCTGCAAGGAATACATTGCTGCGGGCGACATCTTTCAGGTGGTGCTTTCGCAGCGGCTCGACTTCGTCCCCGGCATTGACCCGTTCGATCTTTACCGCGCCCTGCGCCAGGTGAATCCTTCGCCGTATCTTTATTTCCTCCGGATGGGCGAAACCCAGATCCTCGGCTCCTCGCCGGAGATGTTGGTACGCGTCACTGGACGCAAGCTCGAATATCGCCCCATCGCCGGCACACACCCGCGCGGCCGCGACGAGGCCGAAGACTTGCGCCTCGAACAGCAGATGTTGAATGACGAAAAAGAACGCGCCGAGCACGTCATGCTCGTTGACCTCGGCCGCAACGACCTCGGCCGCGTCAGCGAGTATGGCTCGGTAAAAGTGAAAGATCTGATGTATGTAGAGCGCTACTCCCACGTGATGCACCTGGTCTCGGCGCTCGAAGGCAAGCTGCGCAGGGATCTCGGCGCACTCGACGCATTCGCAGCCTGTTTCCCCGCAGGCACGCTGAGCGGCGCCCCCAAAGTCCGCGCCATGCAGATCATCGAAGAACTGGAACCGGTGCGCCGCGGCATCTACGGCGGGTCGGTGCTCTACGCCGATTTTGCCGGGAACCTGGATTCCTGCATCGGCATTCGCACCATGCTCATGCAAGGCAAGCATGCATATTTGCAGGCTGGCGCAGGCATCGTTGCCGATTCCGATCCCGCGCGTGAGTTTGAGGAATCGATCAACAAGGCACAGGCGCTGCTACGCGCCGTAGCAATGGCTAGAGGAACTTAGCCTCACTTCAGGGTTGCCCAGCTACTTGCTCTTCGGTGGAACGCAGATCGCCGTTATATCCGCAACTTTAGGCTCCTTGCTCTCCGAGTTGCGGGCAAAGCACCACGGCACGAACGCATCCGGATAATGTTGCCGAACCCACTCCGGCACGTCCGACTCCTGCACTTCCTTGAAAGAGAATTGGATCGTGCCATCCGGCGCATCCGGGGTCACCGTTGCCACAAGGTATCCATAAACATCGGTTTTCGCGCCCGGAACTTTGCCCGGAAGCGGATAGCGCACCGCTCCAGCAGTTCCAACAATCCAGCCCGGTAGCGGCTGTTTTTTCCCATTCTCCGTTAGCTTGTCCGTGTTGAAAATATTCTCCATATAAAAGTGCGAGTGGCTGGCCAACACGTAAACGGATTTGTGGTGTCCGTCCGGATAGGTGTGGTCTCTGAACTTCTCCAGAGCTCTATAGGCTGTCTCGCCGCTGGAGCGCCCGGCCGGGTTGGTGCCCATGCTGTGCGACTCGGCAAGACTATCCGGCAGCGCCTCGTGCATGCCTACAACCACGCTCCGTACGTCGGAGTTCTTTTCGGCGCTATCCAATCGATTTTGCAGCCAGGTCAATTGCTGTTGAGAAAAAAAGTTCGACGCGTTGTCGAGGTAGATGAAGTCCACTCCACCTTGAATCCAGTGGTAGTAGGGCTCGGGCTGGGCCGGTTCTTTGTCCTTCTCGCGCTGTTCCTTAAGCACGGGCAGGTCAAGCCAATCGGCAAACTCGCGCTTGAACGCATCTTCGGTAGGACCCTTCGGCGGAATGACCTCGTGATTTCCGATCCCCAAATAGAAAGGCACGTGCCCGAAAGAAGCGATCTGGTTTGTAACAAAGTCACTCCACGCTAACCGCTCATAGTTGTCGCAGGCCAACACCTCGCCGTTCTTCGCGGCCGCGAACGCCATGTCTTCATCGATCTTGTAAATTGCACGCAGATCGCCCAGGTGCCAGTAAAAGGCTGGGGCATATTGCGCGCTGTGCGCTGCGATGGTCGGCATCACGACGTCGCCGCAGTTGCGCGAATCGCCTGAGACGATGAATCGCCAAGCGCCCTCGGGCAACGCCGCAGCCGGCACGGGAGCCACGTTCATCGCAGAAAGCTTGGGGGCGCGATGATGACGTGGAATCCTGAAGACGAGGACGACCAGACACGCAGCCACGATTATGGCCGCCGTCGCCAGCACCAGAAGCACGCGGTATCCGCGGTTCGCAGCGAGCATCAACCTGAAATCGCGTTCTTTGTCGGAAGAAGTCGACCTGTCGCCTGAAGAAGGTGAGTTATCCATGGAACGCCTCCAGCGTTATTCTCGGTACCGCCGGGCCCAATTTCATAAACTCAGGAAATTCGCTACCAGTCTCTTTCCTGAATCGGTAAGCACGCTCTCCGGATGAAACTGCACTCCCTCGACGGCAAATTTCCTGTGTCGTAGGCCCATGATCGTCCGGCTTCCATCCTTCTCTGTAGTCCAGGCGCTGACCTCCAGTTCCGTCGGCAGATCTTTTTCTTCCACGATGAGCGAGTGGTAGCGCGTGGCTGTCATAGGCGTAGGCAGGCCGGCGAAAACGCTTTTGTTGTCATGCGTGACCGCGCTGGTCTTGCCGTGCATCAGGTGAGGAGCGCGCACCACCCTGCCGCCAAACGCCGCGCCGATGGCCTGATGTCCCAGGCAGACACCAAGCACCGGCACTTTGCCGCCGAAATGACGGATCAGTTCAATGCTGATGCCCGCGTCCTGCGGGGTGCACGGACCGGGCGAAATTACGATGCGCTCCGGTTGCATGGCCTCGACCTCAGCAACGGTAACCTGATCGTTGCGGCGAACCTCAACCCGCGCGCCTAGTTCTCCGAGATACTGAACCAGGTTGTAGGTAAAGGAATCGTAATTGTCGAGAACGAAGACCACCGGAACCGTCCTGCCTTCAGTTTAACGCAGCTTTCATCTATGCTGAAACGTTCCTGAAACATTCTCCAATCTTTCGGTGGGTGGGCTCTGCTCAATTTTATTGCTCCTCGCCCCAAGGTGCTACTCTCCCCCCCAAGGGTGGTATTGACGGAACGCCCCATGAAACGGCATCCTTCTCAACATCAGTTGTAAGCATAGGTCTTACGCCACTTTATTAGCTTGGAGCAACGCATGGCAGAAGCCCAGCAGGAAAAAAGGGCTGCACGACGTTTCGCGCTTCGGATTCCGGTTGCCGTCTCCCGAGGTGAAAACCTAAACAATAATGAATCAGCGCAAATCCGCGACGTAAGCGCGCGTGGCATTAGTTTCTATTTGGACGCACCCATCGAGCAGGGGTCGCCCATCGGTTTCACTCTCACGCTCCCGCCGGAAATCACCCTCACCGAAAGCATTCGCGTGCAATGCAAAGGACACATCGTGCGGGTTGAAGGTGCAACCAATGGCGGCAAGATGGCTGCGGCTGCGGTCATCGAGGAGTATGAATTTCTTCCCGGCAGCTGAAGCGACTGCCGTGATGCTCCTCTACTCTTTGGGGAATCCCATTTGTGAAAGAGTCCTTATCCACCCACCGCCTCTTCTCGGCCTTTCTCACAAGTGATAAGGTTCCACTCAGAAGAGTTCTCAGGGGAGTTTCTTGCCGCGACCGGGCGTTCAATTGGTTAGCGTGGTGCTGCTGGCTTGGCTGGCGGCTCCGGGGGCAGCCGCAAAGACCGCTCCAGGAGCGACGACCATTGCCCAAAACGCCGCTCCGAATGCACTTCCGGCGACGAATTCCCCCAAGCCAGCCGCCGCAGTCGTTACCAGCGTTCGCGTCGTGCACGATCGAGGGGTTCCCGCGCTCGAAGTTCTTTCCACCCGCCCCGTGGTGCCGACGGTTCAATTCCTAAGCTCGCCTCCACGTTTGGTTGTCGACCTGTCGAATGCCCGCACCGGACTACGGCATAAAAAAATTACTGTGCAGAGGGAAAACATTCTGGCAATTCGCGCTGAACAATTTCAGGACGACCCGCCCATCATGCGAATCGTGCTGGACCTTATGGCCCCCTACGGCTACTCCTGGGATGAAGCCGGCAATCGTCTGATGGTCCGCCTAAAGCCTCCGGGAGACTCCAACGCAAACCTGGACGATTCAAACAAAGATCAGAAAGCCAGCAAGAAGTCGCCGTTCCAACCGCCGCAAGTCTTGTCGCTAGCCCCGGCCGCGACCCCGGCCGTCGTCCCCGTGACGGGAGGCACCGGCAACCTCACGCTTACTGGGGAGCGCGTTGCCGCCGGGTCTACGCTGACCGCCGGTACCGACACCGCGGTATTGCATTTGACGGGAGGCGGAGAGGTTCGCGTCTGCCCCGGAACAACGCTCTCGGTCACGCCTTCGAAGAATGCGAAAGACCTGATGCTCGGGATGAGCACCGGCGCGCTTGAGACGCACTATTCACTCGACGAATCCGCCGATACCGTGCTCACTCCTGACTTCCGCATCTTATTCGCTGGCCCGGGAGAGTTTGACTACGCCATCAGCACCGACTCTCACGGCAACACCTGCGTGCGCGGCCTGATAGGGAACACTTCCTCGGCGATTGTTTCGGAGCTGATGGGGGACCGCGTCTACCAGGTGAAACCAACCGAGCAGGCGGTATTTCGTTCCGGGAGAATCGATAAGGTGGATAGCAACGTCCCGCTCGAGTGTGGCTGTCCGCCGCCCGTTCCCGTGATGCAGGCCGGCGGGGCCTCTGCTTCAGAAATCGACCTGCCGCCGAATGCAAAACTCACGGCTGGCGATGCGGCGTCTGAGCCCACTTCGAACAAAACCATCGAGAATAAACTTGCCGTGAATCCTGACAACGCGCCCCAGATGCTCTCCAGCGGTCCGGAAACCAGGCCCCTGCCGCCTTCCCAGCCCGGCGAGGTGCACATCTCTGTAGATGCGCCTTTTGTCTTCCATGCCAAGAAACACGCCGAGGCAGCACCCGCGCCCACGGACGAGGCCGCAATTCTGCCTGTGTCGACGCATTCAGCCGCGCCAGCTCAGCTCGCAATACAGATACAACCGCCGCCTGCAGCCCCACCAAACACTCAACCCAAACCCGAACACCATGGTCTGTTACGACGAATCGGAAGATTCTTCGTGCAGATCTTCGGTTAGCGGGTGCGACGCAAGCACGTAAGACAAGCGACAGTTCGCTTGGGGCGCGGCATCAAAGCCCTACCCGCGATTAATCACGCGCCGCAGCGGTTCCACCTTCTCGCGTGCCGTATCGCGCAGCTCTTCCGCCAGATCGACGCCGCGCTCGGCCACGTCGCGTACGCGTTCCTTCGCGTCGTGCACGCGGTCCCGCGCCTCTTCGCTCCAATCCTGCAGTGTTTCCCTGGCGTCTTCGTAACCTCGCTTCAGGTCGCGGCGAAACTGCTTCCCGGTTTTAGGAGCGAGCACCAACGCAGCCAATGCCCCAGCCCCAAGCCCAATCAGAAAGAAAGTGACCGCTGTTCCTGCGTTGTTATTGTCGGAAGATTCATAACGTCCAAAGCGCATAATGTTGACCTCATTTCCTGCACAGCGAAAACCACTAAGCGTGCTCTAATGCCGGGCAATGGTTCGCCAGCCATGATTCTAGTCCTCCAGACGTGGCGCCGCGCATTGCCGGGGGCAACTACGGGTCCAGTGGGATGAATTGAACGTTGGAAAGGTTTTCTTTCTCGCGCAGCGAGTGTAGAATCAGATTTTCGGTCCTCTTGTGCGGCGGAAAATGTGGCCTGCCCGCCTTCCGTCAGCTCAGCAAACCGCATTTATTTGAAGGAGATAGTTTCAAGCAATGTCGATCCCTGCCACGCAAATGCGCCCCGGCATGATCATCAAGCACAACAATGATCTGCACTCCGTATTCAGCGTCGAACACCGCACCCCCGGCAACCTGCGCGCTTTCATCCAGGCCAAGCTGCGCAACCTGCGCACCGGCGCTATGTTCGAGCACCGCTTCCGCTCGCCCGACCCCATCGAAAAGGTCAACGTGGACGAAGTCGATATGCAGTTCCTTTATGCCGATGGCGACAACTACTACTTCATGGATACGGCCAACTACGAGCAGACGCACCTCACTAAAGATATTCTCGGCGGCGCCGTGGATTTCTTGATCGAGAATCTGGAAATCAAAGTCGAATTCTTCGATGGCAAGGCCGTGGGCATCGAGTTGCCGCAGACCGTAATTCTCACCGTGGTCGAGACCGAGCCCGGACTGAAGAGCGCGACCGCCTCCAGCGTGACCAAAGCCGCAAAGACTGAAACCGGCCTGGTAGTGCAGGTACCACCCTTCATCAATGAAGGCGAGAAGATCAAGGTGGATACGGCCGAGGGTGTGTATCTGTCGCGGGCGTAATTGTCATCCTGAGCGTAGAGAGAACCTCGCAACGCGAGGTTCTCGCGGAGTCGAAGGATCCCTTTAACTTGGCAGTGCCTGCGGCCAGAGAAGGCATTCTCACGTAAGGCCGCGGTTTTCAGAAAATGACTTCCGCAGAAAAGCCGATCGAAGCCCGCCGCTTTGTGGTTCGCGGACGCGTGCAGGGCGTAGGCTTCCGCTGGTTTGTCGAGCGCGAGGCGCACATCCTCGGTATTGCCGGCTGGGTGCGCAACAATGCCGACGGCAGCGTTGAGGTGCTCGCCCACGGCACCCGCGATCAGCTTCTCGGCTTACGCTCGCGACTTCGCGAAGGTCCACGTGCCGCCCGCGTCGATGCAGTCGAAGAATCCGAAGCCCGTCCGGTTGCTGGAATCAATTCATTTCGCATCGAAGGAGCCTGGTAGATTGTCCTCAAGTCTGAACTCCGACCAACTCAAGCGCCTCATCCGCGAAGTACCTGATTTCCCCAAGAAGGGGATTCTCTTCTACGACATCACGACTCTATTGAAAGACAAGACCGGCTTCGCCACGCTCGTCGACCAGCTTTCCGAACAATACGTTGCCCAGAAGATCGACCTCGTGCTCGGCATGGAAGCCCGCGGCTTCATCTTCGCTCCCGCACTCGCCTATCGCCTGAACGCCGGATTTGTTCCCGTGCGCAAGGCCGGCAAACTTCCCGCCGAAACTGTGAAGTTCGATTACGCGCTTGAATACGGAACGAACTCACTGGAGATGCACAAGGACGCCATCCAGAAGGGCCAGCGCGTGCTGATCGTGGACGATCTGCTGGCGACCGGAGGCACCGCCGAGGCCACAGCCAAACTTGCGACGTTGTTAGGCGCGGAGATTGCAGGGCTCGGCTTTGTAGTGGAGTTGGATTTCCTCCATGGCCGCGACAAACTGAAAGGCTACGAAGTCACTTCGCTGCTGCACTATTAGCACGCGATCAGAACAGAATTGTGAGAGAAGTATTGAGCGGAACCACAACATCGCAGATCCGAAGGAGCGGAATGTTAAAGCCCCGCACGTAATTGCGGGGTAAATGGAGATGGTCGAACGAGTCCCGCAGGGACGGCACAATCTTCTAAGTCGACCAGCTTTACTTCCAAACCCGCGCGATCATCAAACCTATCCCCGCCCAGAAGCTCGCGCTGATGCCGATCAACAGCACAAGCCCCAGAAACCGGTTATGGTTGCTTTGGCCTGCGGGAATGTCCGAGTCATATACCAGCCAGGAGCGCAGAAACTTCACGTCGCCCGAATCCGCGGGCGCTGATCCCCACGAACCCCGGATGGGCAACCGCATCGGTTTTTCGCAAGTGCCGGACAGGGGGTTGAGCTGAGATTTGTAGCTCATAATATCCGCACCTCCAAGAACCTATTTCTTGCAAATACAGTGCCACACTTCTACAGTGTTGCGCTATATAGATTTGGACAACCTCACGCCCCGGAAGGTTGCAATCAACAAATAATAATATTATGAAAACTTTACCATGTAAGTCGTTGTTCTCAGCTCCACACGCTTCCCGGTTTGGTCGTGCTCTCAATTCGGCGCGACTCTCAGTCACATTCACCAGATTTTTGACCGCAAACCAAATTCCCTGCTAGTCTCCACCTGTTGTCACATCTCTTCCAGTAACAACTTCGAGTCCTTTGGCAGATAGCCCTTGCGCTGAAACCAATCTTGCATCGCCTTCCGAAGTTGCTCCGGCGGAACCGTGCTGCCGATCTCCATCTCCCCGTCAGCGACCGGCAATGTATCGTCAAATACGCTGGCGTTGGTGAAGTTGCGCATGGAGAAGCTGTCCAACCATTTCAACGGGCAGGGCAGCTTTTTGCCATGGTCTTCGTATGCGACGCGAATCTTGCGGGCAAACATAGCTCGATTTAACCACAGAAAGCGACACCGCCAACGAAACGATGCTTGACAGATCGTCTGGGGAGCACTACTCTCCGGCCACTAAGAATTCCGGCAACGCACGGGGGATCGCATGCTCACAAATTTGATTTATTGGATCATCGTTGGATTGATTGCGGGCTGGGCTGCTGGCAAGATCATGAAAGGCGGCGGCTATGGCGCGGCCATGGATATCGTCCTTGGCATCGTCGGCGCAGTCGTCGGCGGATGGATATTCAACGCGCTCGGCATCTATCCGGCGGGCGGCATTATTGCCAGCATCGTGGTCGCAATCATCGGCGCCATCTTCCTTATCTGGCTGACCCGCCTTCTCAAGAAGGCATAACGGTCGTTCCGCGCTGCTCCGCCGGGTAAAGCCCCAGCCATCTCAAAACACGCGGCCCGCATCCACGCATCCAGAGACCTCCGCTCGGGTGTCTAAATCCCTGAAAAGCCGCTTCGTCATGACGGAACACTCGTGCAAGAACACTCGCCCCATGCGTTCTATCTAGGACGAGCGGCCCCCAACTCGACGGAGGAACCATGCGTTCTCTGAAAGTTGTTGTGCTGTTGTTCTCGCTTGCATCAGTTTCACCTAGCCGATACCTGTTCGGTGAAACTCCTACTCCTGCGGAAGCGGCCGATTCCGCTGCCCGCCTGCCGGTAACCCGCGTGATTCTTTACAAGAATGGAGTCGGCTACTTTGAGCACGCAGGCCAGGTCCGCGGCAGCCAGGACGTTAATGTAGATTTCACCACCGCACAACTGAACGACGTTCTGAAATCCCTGACCGTCCTCGATCTCGGCAAAGGGCGCATCACCGGTGTCAGCTACAACTCCAACGCGCCACTCGAACGCCGTCTCGGCTCTCTGCATCTCCCCGTTGGCGCGAATCCGACCACCGCGCAATTTCTCGATGCCCTGCGCGGCGCGCGTCTCGAAGTGCGCGACGGATCGGAAACCGCCTCCGGACGCCTGTTAAGCATCGACGAGCGCGAGATCCCCATCAAAGGCGATCAGAAGATCACCGTCGATCAGATTTCCATTGTCAGCGAGAGTGGCGAAGTTCGCGTCTTCGATCTCACTCCTACCACCAGCGTCCGCGTCGCCGAAAAAGATGTGAATGAGGAAATTGGAAAATATCTGAGCCTGGTCGCCTCCACGCGCGATCAGGACGTGCGCCGCATGACCATCTCCACCGCCGGCGAGGGCGAGCGCAATCTCCTGGTGAGCTACATCAGCGAAGTGCCGGTGTGGAAGAGCACTTACCGGATCGTAATCCCGAACGAAGGCAAGCCTCTGCTGCAAGGTTGGGCCATCGTGGATAACACCGTTGGCGAGGATTGGAACAATGTGGAGCTGTCGCTGGTCGCAGGTGCTCCACAATCGTTCGTGCAGGAGCTTTCGCAGCCTTACTACACGAGGCGTCCGGTAGTGGCGATGCCGCAGAATGCCATGATCACCCCACAGACATATGAAGCCACGATGGAAGAAACCAAAGAAGCGTCTCCCCCATTGCCCGCTGCGAGTTCCAGTCCGATCGCCGGCAGAAACTATACCGAACTAACGCAAGTCCAAAACGGTCAAGTGCAGTCGGGTATTATCGGAGGTATCGTCTCCGGCAGCGGCGGCGGCATTGCGGGTCGAAACTACAAGGCTTGGACTGGCCACACCGACGCCAGCTTACTCGCGCAGTCTCTCGAAGCCGCCACCACGACCGCCCAAACTCGCGACCTCGGAGATCTCTTCGAGTACAAGCTCCAGGACCACGTCACCATCCGCAAGAATCAGTCAGCACTGGTTCCGATTCTCCAGGCGCGCATCGATGCTGAAAAAGTCTCGGTCTGGAATCCCTCGGAAAGCGCCGTCCTGCGCGCGCTCTGGGTCGATAACACCAGCGCGCTTACACTCGATGGTGGCAGCTTCAACGTGCTCGAAGGCGACGCCTTCGCCGGCGAAGGCCTGATGGACCCGATCAAGCCCGGCGAAAAACGTTTGCTTTCCTACGCCGCCGATCTCGGCGTCCTCGTCGATGCCAAACAGAAAGCTGAGAACCAGCGCGTTACCAAAGTGATCATCTCCCACGGCGCCATGATGCAATCCACTCAGGAGCGCGAAGAAAATACCTACACCATCCGCAACCGCGACACTTCGCCGCGCACGGTGGTGATCGAACACCCGGCGCGCTCCGGTTGGAAATTAACCGACGACGATGACAAGCCAGCGGAAAGCTCCGCCTCGTTCCACCGCTTCCGCCTCACCGTGCGGCCCAAGGAAACCGCGACGCTGCAGGTCAAGGAGTACCGGCCAATCACCAACAATTACCAGCTCTCGAATGTCACCGATGACCAGATCAAATTTTTTCTGTCGCAGAAGATGATCAATCCCGCCATCGAGCAGGCCTTACGCAAGGTGATCGCACAGAAGAACAGCATCGCCGCCCTCGACGCAGATGTGTCGTCACGCAAGACGAAAATTTCGGGAATCTCCGAAGATCAGCAGCGCGTCCGTGAAAACATGAAAGCCCTGAAAGGTAGTGCGGAAGAAAAAACGCTGGTGGCGCGTTACGTGCACGAACTGAACGAGCAGGAAGACCGTGTGCAGTCGTTGCACCACGAAATCGCCGATCTGCAACAAAAACGTGATGCCGCCCAGAAAACGTTAAACGAAATGATCGAAGGCCTGCAGATGGAAACGACACTGTAGATGCCGGTGGCTATGCTCATGTAGGGACAGCCGCCTCGGCTGTCCCAGACTGAGCCTGTTCTAAGCGAAGTCGAAGGGACGAAGCCCGGACTGCGAGCGAGACATGCCGCAGTGGATGCTATGCTGTAACCGCCGCCTGCATAGCCGCCACCACGGCTTCCAGGTGTGCCAGCGTCTCCTCGACCGTAAGCGAGTACATCTCCCGCCCCAAACCCTCGCCAGCCGCCAGCGCGGCCTGCAAATAGTGCCCTGCAATCTCGACGGCTAGAGCGTCCGTGATGGCCTTGCCCGTGCGCTTCTTGTATTCCACCCACGCCGGATGCGGCAACGCCACCCACACCGTTCTTCCATCGACCAAAAACTTTACGTCGACGGCATCGGCGTGGCGCGTGGCAATGGCAACGATCAGCGCCTGATAAATGCAGTGAACCTGCTTCTTAGTCCAGCGATCAGTGGCGACGAATTCCTTAAACATGGCTGATAAAACTATAGCGGAGCGATGCGGCGGGAGCAAATTGTTGAGTCTAAGGCAGTATTAATTCCGGGCACGAAGCAAGATGTTCATGCGGGGACGGCTGCCTCGGCTGTCCGGTCGAGCGAAGCTCGACAGCCCCTTTCTTAAACCCAGCGGCCGAATTGCTAGCCCCCGGCAATGGCTCCGAGCACAATCAAAGGTTCCGCGCCGGACACGACCGCATCAGGCAACGGTGCATCCGGCAGTTCATGAGTCAGATCCTCCTCGCAGGCGAAGAAGCGCAAGAATGGGCGCCGCTGCAGCGTGACGTGATCACGAATCGTCCCGCGCAGCATGGGATAGCGCGCTTCGATCGCATCGAGCACCGAGTTCAGCGTGACCGGGTTATCAACCACTTCAATCTGCAGCTCAGCCCCGACACCTGCCAGGATGCGTAGATGGGGTGGGAGCACAGCACGGATCATGAGAATATTCTTACCCCAGCGTCTGTACTTCCACGCTCAGCACTGCCGGCAAATCCCGCACAATCGGATTCCAGCTATCTCCCGCATCCGCCGACGCGTACACTTGCCCGCCGCTGGTGCCGAAATATACGCCACACTCATCCAGCGTGTCGACCGCCATCGCATCCCGCAACACATTCACATAGCAGTTGCTCTGCGGCAGACCTTTCGTCAGGGGCTCCCACTCGTTCCCGCCGCTGCGGCTGCGAAACACGCGTAACTTCCCCTCGTGCACAAAATGCTCCGAATCGCTCTTGATGGGAACGACATAAATCGTCTCCGGTTCATGCGCGTGCACGTCGATCACGAATCCGAAATCAGTAGGCAGGTTTCCGCTGATCTTTTGCCACGAATCGCCGGCGTCGTCGCTACGCATCACGTCCCAGTGTTTCTGCATGAACAGCACGCCTGGCCGCGTCGGGTTCATCGCGATGTGGTGAACACAATGGCCAACCTCGGCCGTGGGGTTCGGAATGTATTTGGAATACAGCCCGCGGTTGATCGGCTTCCATGTCGCGCCGCCGTCGTCGGTGCGGAAGGCGCCTGCGGCAGAAATCGCAATGAAGATGCGCTGCGGATCGCTCGGATCAAGAATGATGGTGTGCAGGCACATCCCGCCAGCCCCAGGCTGCCACTTGGGTCCGGTGCCGTGCCCACGCAGTCCGGAAAGTTCCTGCCAATTCTCGCCGCCATCGGTCGAACGAAATAATGCCGCATCTTCCACGCCCGCATAAACCGTATCGGGGTCAGCGAGCGAAGGCTCAAGATGCCACACTCGCTTGAATTCCCACGGATGCTGCGTGCCGTCATACCACTGATGCGTGGTGAGCGGCTTGCCGGTTTTGTCCGACGCATCGTAGACGAATTTATTGCTGGCGGCCTTCGGAGGGCCGGGCGCAGGCGCTTCCCCAGGCGGCGTCCCCGGCTGGTGCCAGGTTTTGCCACCGTCGTCAGAGCGCTCGATGATCTGTCCGAACCATCCGCTCGATTGCGACGCATACAGCCGGTTCGGATCGGCGGGCGATCCCTTCACGTGATACATCTCCCAGCCTGCAAAGTGCGGACCGCTCACGTCCCACTTCTCGCGCTTGCCATCCGCCGTCAGAATGAAAGCGCCCTTGCGCGTTCCCACCAGAACTCGTACCGTGCTCATCGCCCTCTCCTGAGTTATTTTCTTATCAAGTACTCTGAAAGCGAAGCAGCAAGACCCCAGACCATGCCTTGACCTCGGATCTGCACTTCGCAATGGCACGAGCGCACGCAGCCGTTCGTCTCTCCGGAACAGCCCTACCCAAATCACGATGCCCACGATAATCGGCAGAAAGAACAGCTCGCCAGCACGAACGTGCGTGGCAGTCGCGCCACCCAGATAGCCAGTCAATAGAATTGCGCCCAGAACCGAAGTACGCGGAATCACATAGATCAATGCGCATAAAAGTTCAGTCACGATAATCTTCGAGAAGGCGCCTTCCGGGTAACCGTAATGAACAGCCCCCTGCATCGCCACAGCGGGCTTCAGTAACGCGAAGCCCAGTGAAAAAAAAGACCAGCACCCCAAGCCCACTAAGAATTCGTCCGGCCCAGACCATGTTGTTGGACCGAGCCGGCCCCAAAGCCTCACTCATAGATTCCTCCTGAAACACCAGATTTATTCTTCATGGCAACAACTCTGCGGGCTTTTCGATTCCCGGTATCGCCCAGTGTTATCGACAAAGCCCGCCGCTCCATACTTATCATGGTGGCGAACCCAATCGGAAAGGTTCCCGTTCGGCCCAGTCTCATTGCGCCCTTTCGGAGTCAGGTCGAGCAGCATGTACGTGCTCACAATCTTTTCGTCGCCGCGCGCGTAGCAGGAATATGTGTGGAAGATAATGCCGCTGTCATCTTTATAAAACACGCTCAGGCCCGACAATTCTTCGCTTACAAAGTCGATCATTTCGTAGTTGTAGAAAACCTTGCCTTTGGCTGCGTCCTCTTTCGCATAGGACACGTGATAATCGTAGTTAAACTCATTGCCGAAGGAAGATACCCAGTGGAAATGCCAGCCCATGCGCTTTTTGAACGGCTCGATCTCCGGCCATGGCGCCCTCGAAACAGCGGCATACGCGACATCGTGATTCTCCAGATGCACGAGCGCACCCTCCGCGTGGTCTGAGGCGAATGAGCAGCCCACGCAGCCTTCCTTCCATCCCGGACCAAACATGAAGTGTCGGACGATTAACTGACTGCGTCCGCGAAAAAGATCGGCGAGCGTTTCCTGCCCATTCGGCCCGTCGAAGACATACGGCTTTTCCACTTTCATCCACGGCAACTCCCGGCGTTGCCGGTGCAGTTCATCCACGGCGCGAGTGAGTTCTTTTTCCCGCTTGAGATGATCTCTGCGCGCGGCCAGCCACTCCGCCCGCGATACGACTCTCGGATGCTCAACTGTACTGGTTGCCATGTTCATTTCTCCTTGGGGTCTTTTTGGTTGAGATTCCCGCGCCATGCGTTCCGCGCGGGAAGCTGCCAGCGCGTTATTAAGCGGCCTTCTCTGCCGCCTTTTCGCAGTTAACCATCCACGGAATACCGAATCGGTCCACGAGCATGCCAAATCGCACCGCCCAGAATGTTTCAGCGATCGGCATAATCTCAGTGCCGTTTTCCGCCAGCGCATGGAATATGCGCTCCGCTTCCGCCGCATCGGTAAACCCAAGATTCAGCGAGAAGCCCGCTTGCTTCGCGAAGCGTCCCGGAGGCGCATCCGATGCCATCAGCACCTGCTCGCCAATCGTCAAACGAGCGTGCAGAATTTTTGGCCGCCATTCCGCAGGCACCTGTGCCGCAGCCGGCGTTCCTTCGTGAGTCATCAAGGCATCGATCTTAGCGCCGAGAACCTTTTCATAAAACTTGAACGCGGCCTCGCAGTTGCCATCGAAATAGAGGTAGGGATTCATTTGCATACATTTCTCCTTTATCGTGAGTGAAAGTTGAAATTAGTAAAAGCTAGCAGTCGCAGCTCTGTTCATCGATTGCTCCTGAGATTCGAGATTGTTTCCAGCGTGGCCCTTAATCTCGCAGCGGGAGGAGCGTTCGCAGCCGCTCATCGCGCAGATACAGTCCTGTCCAGATCACAATGCCGACGATAACCGGAATGTAGAACGGTTCACCCACTCGTACGTGTGTAGCCGTTGCGCCGCCCATATAGCCCGTCAGCAGAATCGCGCCGAGAACAGCGGTACGTGGGATCGCATACAGGATCACGCTTGCAACCTCCGCGATCATGATGCCGAGCATCGCGCTGCTGGGGTAGCCATAATGAGCAAATCCCTGCGCCGCAGCGGCAGGATTCAACAGGGCGAACGCCAGGGTGAAGAAAACCAACAATACGGGTAGCGCGCTGAGGATGCGTCCAGCCCAGAGCATCTTCTTAGAACCGGGCGCGATTTCTACACTGGTTGGCATGTTCCCTCCCGGGGAAAGTATTCACACTCGAACGAGCTACATTGACTTCAAGCAATTAATAGGTAAGGACTCAAATTCATAGATCGCTCCTTAGTGTTTTGCAAGCACAAAATTGTTCCGGGCGTTTGCCGCGACCTCAAGGTGCATCCGCGGGACCGGGCGTTCCGTCCGACCACTTGCCGACCGAAATACTGAACTCGGTGATCGGCTCCGGAGAGTATTGGTGCACGTACACCGGGGAGCCAGGGAGACCTGCGCCCCAAAACATATCGTCTGTTTTGGGAACCCAAAACATCAGGTGAGGCTCTGCGTTCCCATACTTGGCTCCAAAGTACTGTTGCTTCGACATCATGTAGCAAACCTCACCAGGCTCCGGCAGCGGCAGTTCTTTCCTGTCGAATGCGGCCTTGATGCTGTCGAACATCTGAGTTTTGGACCGTCCAGCCAATGCCAGCTCCGTCATTTTGAAAGTGAGTGGCAGGTGGGATCGTGCGGCCGGCGGATTGAGGCAAAGCGGAAGGCGCTGATCAGGGTTCAAAAACTCCGGGTCGTCGAAAGGGGCCATCCATGATCGTTCTACGACACAGACGAAACCGTTCTTGCCTTTGACCGCCGTCTCGTAGCCGCGTCGCCCTAGGACCAAGACTTCGGCATCTTTCGAAATGGACTCCGGCGCCGCGCTTCGTGCCAGCTTTATCTCGGTGTTTCGATCAGCCATCAAATACTGATCAAGTGGAGCCATGCTCGAATAGAGCGGCTTAGCATCTGCCGCTTGCGCCTGCCATGCCACGCTCAGCAAGATAACCAGAGCGCAGCTTCCCACTGACGCTTGAATCGAACCTGCCAGCATTCTTGTCAGCTTCATCTTCATGGTTTCCTTGTTCCAGGAATGGCCGTCAACTCCGCACTCATCCATGCCAAATTTTCTTCTCGAATGTTTGATGCCGTCAAGGATCTGAGCTTGGGACAGTCCCAAAGCCATTCGGCGTCTTTCACTTCGCTTCCGCCACTTGCTCCCGGGCCGCGTTGTATGTCCCGAACTTCTTCGCCACTACCTTCAGCGTGGGATAGAACTGCACAAATGTGTGCTCGACAGCGGCATGATCGTCGTGGCACGACCAGCAGCCGTTGCCCTTGGGCATGGCCTCGGACGTTTTGCCGTCGGCGTCGAAAGCGTAGTACGCCCACTTATCCGGATTCCGCGCCGAATCTTTCACCTCGACGGCCAGCCCCGTAAGATCGGTCTGATAGTGGCCCTTCTGGTTGATGGAGCTTCGGCTTGCCGCATCCCGTTCGTCGATCACGAACATGCTCTGCTCCGGCCACTTCCCCGAGTTCGTAAATTCGTTGTAAGCCCAGCGCTGCACGAAGACGTTGGTGAACAACTCGTGGCCACCGGGCGCAGGACTGTAGTTCATGCCGTATCCAGCGGAGAGGAACATCCATTCGCGATAGTCGGCAGGCCGGATGAGCTGGCCTTTCCCGTCATATTGCGGCTTGGGCGCTTTTTCGTCAGGCGCGGCGGCCAGTAGCGCAAGGCAAGTAATTACAACAAGGATAGAACACAGCACGTTTTTCATAGATTACCGTGGGGTTTCCGATTTCCAAAAATGACAAACCGACTTCGCCACATCTCCACCAAGTAGTCCCGTTAGTGCTTATGGGAATCGCCAGAAGAGTTATCCTGCGGCGGCCTCTCCACTCCTACAACAATCAATGCATCCGGCTTTCCCGCCCCTGTCAGATAAGGCACCATCGTGGGCGATATCGAGTCATATCCCACATCTTCCGCCGTCTTATAGGGCGCATAGAACATCAGGTGCGGGGGCACGAAACCGCTCTTTTTGGACTGATCATCATAGACATAGTTTTCGTTGGACATCATGTAAAGGAAGCCCGGTCCGGCCACTTTGAATCGGCCATCTTTATATCCGGCCGCGATGTCATCTTTAATCTCTGCCTCTGGCTTGCCCTGCGCCCGCAGCTCTTCTCGGCGCAGGTAGGTAAGCATAATCGTTCGGCTACCTTCCGCGTCGAAGCACGCTGGTGCCGACGAAGTTTGCGTTGTCCCTGCAAATGAACGCTCAATCAAACAACTGAAGCCGTTCGTGCCTTCGCGAATTTTCTCGTAGCCTTTGGGCCCCAAGATATAAACCGCGGCCTTACTCGATACCTCGGTGGGGGCTGCGCTCAAGGCCAGTTCGATCTGCTGCTCGCGCGGTGTGGAAGCGTTTACTAAGTGCACTTGCTTCGTGGGTTCCTCAGGCTTGTCTTGAGTTGCCGCACCGCTGGACAGAACCCCGATTGACAGGACGCCCGCAAAAGCCGTTGTTATCCATCTCGTAGGCTTCATGATTGTTTCCTTTAACTTTCAGCCGTTATCTCTGCCATTCACCGATGCCAAACGGTGGTGACGAACAGTATTCACATTTCACTTGCAATTCGCAAGTAATAAGTTATCGTGGGATAAAGATGCCGCGAAACATAACATCTTCAAAGCGCCGCTCGGGCTGCCCGCTGAATGCCTCAGTGGAAATGCTGGGTGACCGCTGGTCGCTGCTCATCATCCGGGACATGATGCTGCGCGAGTTTCGCAGCTATAAGGAATTCATGCAGTGTTATGAAGGCATCGCCACCAATATCCTCGCGGATCGCCTGCGCAAGCTGATGCACTACGGAATCATCGCCTCGGAACCCGATCCGTCGGATGGGCGTAAGCTGGCTTATTTCCTGACCGCGAAGGGAATCGATCTGGCGCCTGTGCTCACGGAAATGGTGCTCTGGGCCGCCGCGCATGAAGACACCGGCAATCAGGCACTCGTCCAGCAAATGCGAGAAGACAAGCAAAAATTTCTGGCTGGAATAAGGCAACGCTGGGCCGCGCGGCGCTCACTGAGAAATTGAGCCCCTTATCGCGGCGAACTCGCGTCGGGTTAACATAGTCAGGTGCCGAAGCGAGTCTCCAGGCAAGATCAAGATAATGTAAGCATTCTTCACGCCAGCCACCTGAGCAAACTTCCATGGCTCGTCCACGGATTTTCCACCCGGCTGGGAGGAGCCTCTCGCGCATACGGCGGCAGCGCGCTCAACCTCGGCTTTACCAAAGACGATTCCAGAGCGGCAGTCGAGCGCAATCGCGCCGAGTTTCTGCGCAAGCTCGTCACCAACAGCGGCTCGAATTGCAAATCCAAACCTTGGCCGCTCATTACCCTGCGCCAGGTTCATTCCGATATCATCCGATTCGTCGACTCGCCGACTGAATCGCCGCTCGCTGGCGATGGCCTGATCACCGCAACTCCCGGCTTGCTGCTCGGAATTCAAACCGCCGACTGCCTGCCGATCGTTCTTGTCGACCCCAAGCGCCGCGCCGTGGGCGTGTTTCATGCAGGCTGGCGTGGCACGGTGAAACGCATCGTCGAAAAAGGTGTAGGCGAGATGCGCCGCCACTTCGGCAGCCACGCCCGCGATCTGAAGGCCGCAATCGGTCCCGGCGTTCACGGCTGCTGTTATGAGGTAGGCGAAGAAGTTCGCGCCAAGTTTGAGTCGCAGTTCGCCCACGCCGCCAAGCTGTTCCGGGAAGTTGAAGAATTTAATGAGGTCCGGGAAAAATATCCCATGTTATTTCTCACGGCGCGCGCCCCCGGCCACAGCGAGTTGCCGAAGAAAATTTTCCTCGACTTGGTGGAAGCCAACCGACAACAACTGTTGGCTGTTGGTGTGCCGGCGAAAAGCATCGAAGCCTCGCCCCTATGCACCACCTGCCGCACTGACCTGCTATTTTCCTATCGCGCCGAGAACGGCAAAACTGGAAGGATGATGGCAGCGGTCGGAATCCGAGAATAAAGTCAGAAGTAAAAATTCAAAATGCAGAATTAAGAGAATCCACTCTTACTTCTAAATTCAAATTTCTGCCTTCTGCATTATCGTTATGCGCTGGGCGGTGCAGTGGTCGCTGGCGGAGGCGCAGCTCCCTCGGCAACCCCCTCATTCACCAGATCCTTCAACTCCTTGCTAGGCTTGAAGAAAGGAATCTTCTTGGCGGGCACTTCGACCTTTTCCCCGGTCTTAGGATTACGGCCCGTGCGAGGCTTGCGCTGCCGGGTGCGGAAGCTGCCGAAGCCGCGAATCTCAATTTTGTCTCCCGCGCGCAGCGACCGCACCACGCTGTCAAAGATCGTTTCCACGATCACTTCGCTGTCTTTGCGAGTAAGTTCAGCCAAACGCGAGACTTCATCAATCAGATCGGCTTTCGTCATGGTGTCCTCTTGGTCCCCCGAACGTGCCATAACCTTCTCAAATTTCAGGGGTTGTACGCAAGTCGCGGTTGAGAGTCAGGGCTACTTCCACAAATAATAAAACCCCACATGCTGCTCCATCATTTTCGAAGCGTCAGGCAGATACTGCGAAACATCGCCCAGCATCAGGTCGAGCAAAGTCCTGCGATCTTTCTCCGGATGCACCAGCGTTGGCTCGCCTGAGATGCCTACCGATTTTGCCGTGTCCTTCACCACCGCCTCAAAGTCGCCAACTTTATCAATCAACTTCATGTCGAGAGCCTGCTCTCCGGTCCAAACTTTGCCGTTGGCAATCGCTTTCACGTCGTCGAACTTCATACCACGGCCATCGGCCACGGCCTGGATGAACTGCCCGAACATGTTATCGATCAGCGACTGCATATATGCCTGCTCGGCCGGAGTGAGATCGCGCGCCGGATTGCCCGTGTCTTTAAACTCCCCAGTTTTGATCACCACACTTTTCAGCTTGGCCCACTTCAGTAGATCTCCGTAGTTCACCCACTCGGCGATCACGCCGATCGAGCCTACAATGCTGCCTTCGTCGGCATAAATCTTGTTCGAAGCCGAGGCAATGTAGTAAGCCCCGCTCGCGCCCACGGTCTCAATCGACACCACCACGCGCTTCTTTTTTTCCTCGCGAATGCGTTTCACCTCACGATAAATCTCCTCCGACGCGGCCACGCCGCCGCCCGGCGAATTCACGTGCAGGATGATGGCTTTGATGGAAGAATCTTCGCCGAATTTCTTGAGCTCGCTAACCACCGGCTGCGGCGAGAGGATCACGCCGTCCAGATCGACCACGCCAATGCGGTCGCCAAATCCGCTGAATGAAGCTTCGCTACTGCCCGCATGCAGAGTGAGGTAAACCAGCGAAAACACGGCCAGCACAAAGAGGAAGAATGCTCCTCCCCCAATCAAAATCCAAAGCAGGGTGCGCGAACGTCGTTCAGCCATGGAGGAAGTTTAGCACCGGGGCTGGAGGGTGAGCACTTTTAGCGACAAGATAGCATGTGGCTTTCCTAGCGGACGGTGCCCAGCTTTCCGAAAATCTCTCAACCCCATTGTCAGCCTGAGGAAGTGGGGTGCCGCGCAAGGCGCGGGACTCCCGACCAAGGATCTATACAGTTCTGGTCGTAGGATAGTGCATCCAATTCTCTCGGAGAGGACTTCTCGACACGCAGGAAGGCCAAGGCGCCGCGGAGATCTTTAAGGGTTACGTCCTAGAACTAATCAACCGGACTTTCTTCATGCGGCGTCCAACCCGAAGAACCGCGTAGAGGTTGGCAGCCATGTATACGAGGAATTCTTCGGGACCGATACTCTCTCCGTCAATGCCAACAGCGCCGCTTTTGATTTTAGTTGCTGCCTCCGTGTTCGAATTTGATAGTCCGGCTTGGCGAATCAGTTTGTCGAGACGAACGAGATGCCTGTCTCCCGGGTCAACCACCTGCCGAGCGATTACGCGGATTGCACCTCCTCCTTGACCCTCGAGAACTACATCCGCCAAACGAACGTCGACGCAGTCCAACTCCTCCGGCGCTTCATCCTTCTGAAACTGCCGAGCCCAATCTTCGCCCGCCTTTACCCCAGCCTCCGCCGAATGAAAATCCGCGACAATCCTCCGCGCCAACTCCTTCTTGGCCTGCATCGGATGCACTTCACGCTTCATCTTCTCGATGTCCGCGACCTGCACATCCGTCAGCAACTCGTAATACCTCCACATCATCTCGTCTGAGATCGACATGATCTTGCCGTACATCTCTAGCGGCGCTTCGTGAATCCCAATCGCATTCCCCAGCGACTTCGACATCTTCTGCACGCCGTCCAGCCCTTCCAGAATCGGCGTAGTCAACACCACCTGCGACTCCTGCCCATAAGCCCGCTGCAGCTCGCGCCCCACCAGCAAATTAAACTTCTGGTCGGTGCCGCCGAGTTCCACATCCGCTTCGAGTGCCACCGAGTCATATCCCTGCACCAGCGGATAAAGCAACTCATGCACCGAAATCGGCCTCTCCTCATGAAATCGTTTGTGAAAGTCCTCGCGCTCCAGCAGCTGTGAAACCGTATACTTCGCCATCAAGCGCACGAAATCATCGGAGCTGAACTGCCCCATCCAGCGCCGGTTGAAGTCGATCACCGTCTTCTGCGGATCGAGAATCTTGAACACCTGCGCCTTGTAAGTTTCCGCGTTCGCCTCAATCTGTTCGCGCGTTAGCGGAGGACGTGTTACCGAGCGCCCAGTCGGATCGCCTATCATTCCGGTGAAATCGCCGATCAGAAAAATAGCCGTGTGCCCGAGATCCTGAAAGTGCTTGAGCTTGCGCAGCACCACGGTGTGCCCCAGGTGCAGGTCGGGAGCGGTCGGGTCCATCCCGAGCTTCACCCGCAGCGGTTTGCCCGCGGCGCGAGACTTCTCCAGTTTGGCCCGCAGGTCGGCCTCGCGGATGATTTCCGCGGAGCCCTTCTTCAGATACGTGAGCTGTTCCTCAACAGGTGCGAAGGTTGGCATGGGAAAAGACATTATAAGGAAGCAGAAGGCAGAAGTCCGAATGCAGAAGTTAGAATTGGCGCTGGGAGTGACCACGCTTGTGACGGCGACGAACATTCATATCCGAAAAGCGACCCCAACAGACGTTCCGCGCCTGCGCGAAATAATCGAGGCCTCGGTTCGTGGCCTGCAGGCGGAAGACTATTCGCCCGCGCAGATTGAAGGCGCATTGAAGTCGGTGTACGGCGTCGATAGCCAGCTCATTGCAGATGGAACGTACCTGGTCGCGGAGATTTCCGACACCCACAACCAACTCGAAATCGTGGCCTGCGGCGGATGGAGCAAACGTAAGACATTGTATGGAGGCGACCAATACGCCGCACGCGAAGATTCGCTCCTCGACCCCACCCGCGATGCGGCGAAGATTCGCGCGTTCTTCGTCCATCCGAACTGGGCGCGTCGCGGCATCGGCGGCCTGATCCTCGAAGCCTGCGAAACCGCCGCCAAAGAAGCAGGCTTCACGCGCCTCGAGATGGGCGCGACCCTAAGCGGCGTTGCTTTCTACAAGGCAAAAGGTTACGCAGCCCTGCAGAATCTGGAAGCCCCACTCGGCAACGGAGAAGCGTTGCCAATTGTGAGGATGGCAAAGAAATTTCGGGAATAGCGCGACTTTTCCGTTTAGAGCTTTCTAGGAGACTGCCGGCTCTCAATATGGTTTTCTTTCGGACGAATTCGGTGTAATATTGGCATCCTTCCCAAGCTTGGGGACGATGTGGCGTGTTTTTCGTCACCGTAATCGCGCCCAGGCTAGTCCCAGAACACAGGGCGACCCCTCGATAGCTAACTCCGAACGGAGATTTTGGAGCTGAAAATGACTCCCATCCATGTCACGCTTGTGGTCTTAGTCGAAAAACCAGAGAAGTTAATGGGTCCGGAATGGAGGAAAGAAGGGGCAATCGAGGGACTTTCGGACGATTGTGGAATCGTCTTGCATGCGGAAGCGGACATAAAAGAAGAGCCCGAGAAGCCAATGCGGTGAGGAGTGCCAGATGGAACTGAATGCTCATTCAGATCGAGAACAGGCACTGGAGATTCTCGAGCCCGTTTCCGTTGTTACGGATGCGACCCTGCGAATGACAGCGACGAGAATTATGCTCGGGTTGTTCGCGTTTTCCGTGGTGGCGACCTTCGGCATCATTTTCCTTTACGGAAGCGGCTATCTTAAGTATCCGGAATGGTTTTTGAAGTGGTTGGGCGCGGCCACGATTGGAGAAATAGCCACTTTTCTAGGCTACATAATCAAATACCTCTTCCCGCAAACTATTAAAAACAAAAGGAAAAAATAGGTTGACAGGGAAAAATACAAGAAGCTAAACTATACACAGTTTGTGAGTATTTAATGATGATTGCGTGAGGTAACTATGAAACTTTCGCTGGAATTGGATGCCGCCGCCTCAGAGGCGTTCTCGGATATCGAATGCTTAACTGGAATGAACCCATCCCGTATATTCAGCTATGCACTGAGCATAATGCTCTGGGTGATTCGGCAGGGGATTGCGGGTAGAATCGTCGCATCCATTGACGAATCTCGGCAAAGTTACCGGGAGTTAGAAATAACGGCTCTCAAGCAGGAGTCCACTCAGGAACAGGCCGCAGAACCGGGTCAAGAGGCGGCATGATTAGGTTACTCGAGGGCATCTCTAAAGGTACTCTTGAATCCCTCATCGGCAGCTGTATGTTATGAGTGTAGGGCACAGCGCTAGGGAGGGAAGATGCGAATACAAATTGAGGTCGACGAGAACGGGACTCAACTTCTGGACTCGATCAAACAAGCGACCGGAGTCACCACTTACAAAGACATTTTTAACAACGGTATCACGCTCTTTGAGTGGGCTATTCGGCAACGGATCGAGGGCCGCGTAATAGCTTCTTTGGACGAACGCACCAAGAGATACAAAGAAATGACGATGCCGGCACTGGAAGATGCCGTGCGGCGGGCTGCTTCCAAGTCTGCTCAATTGGCCACTGCGGAACGGGGTTAGAGCGAGTACTGGGCCGCTTTTATACCGGTCTTGTCCGCCTCGCAAGCCGCCTGCCTGTAATTTTGAATCGCTCTTGCAGCACAATGTTGATCGCTTCCGTATAAGCAACATGCTCCTGCTTCAGAATGCGCACAGCCAGCGAGTGTTCATCGTCGCCATCGAGCACAGGCACGGTTTTCTGCACGATGATCGCACCGTGATCAAGTTCTTCATCCACAAAATGTACCGTGCACCCGGAAACTTTCACGCCATAGGCGAAGGCTTGCTCTTGCGCTTCAAGTCCAGGAAACGCCGGCAAGAGTGATGGATGAATATTCAGAATTCGCTGCGGAAACTGCTGCACGAACCACGGCGAGAGCAGCCGCATGTATCCCGCGAGGCAAACTAAATCCACATTGTGTTGTTTGAGCGCGGCCACAACTTCGCGGTCGTGTTCCTCTCGCGCCTTGCCCTTCGATGGAATCACCAGCGCATTCAATCCGCGCTGCCGCGCAGTAGCAACGCCGGGTGCGTCCGCTTTATTGGAGATGACAACGGCAATGCGCGCATTCGCGATGCGTCCCGCATCGATGCTGTCAGCGATAGCTACGAAGTTCGACCCGCGTCCGGAGAGGAGAATGCCAAGTAATTTCATGCGAGTCCAAATGATAATTCACCACAGAGACACAGAGGCACAGAGAAAATCTAAATGCAGGTTTAATAAGCCTAAGAGGACGCGTCTGTTGCTGAGCGCAGGTTTGACCAAGCGCTAGAGGTTGTCTCTGTGTCTCTGTGCCTTTGTGGTGAGCCGGCCTGTCAGCTGTAAATCACCTTACGATCACCCTTAACAATCCGGCCGACGGTATATGCCTTCTCTCCCACACGTTCCAGCACGGTCTGGGCTTTCTTGAATTTCGCGAGCGGAACCACCAGCAGCATACCGAGCCCCATATTGAAGGTGCGCAGCATTTCGTCTTGTGGAACGTTGCCCAGCTTCTGCAGGTGCTCGAACAGAGGCAGCACCGGCCAGGATCCCAGTTCAATCACCGCTGCCGTTCCCCGCGGTAGCACGCGCGGAAGATTCTCCGTAATACCGCCTCCGGTGATGTGCGCCAGCGCGGAGATGCATTGCGCATCGATCAGCTTTTTCAATGCAGGCCAATAGCTCTTGTGTGTCCGCATCAACTCATTCCCGACTTTATTTTTAATCTCATTCACGTAGTCTTCGGGCGAGTAGTGCGCCACTTCAAACAGCAGCTTGCGCGCTAGAGAATATCCATTGGTGTGCAGGCCGTTCGAAGGCAATCCTAGAACCACGTCGCCGATTTGCACATCTTTGCCCGTGATGATCCGGTCGCGCTCCACCACGCCCACAATAAATCCCGCCAGATCGTACTCGCCGTCGGGATAGAAGCCGGGCATCTCGGCCGTCTCGCCGCCGATCAGTGCGCAGCCGTTATGCTTGCAGGCGTCGGCAATGCCCTCCACCACTTTTTCGGCGATCGTCGGCTCCAGCTTTCCCGTTGCCAGGTAATCCATGAAAAACAGCGGCGCTGCGCCCTGCACCGCAATGTCATTGACGCAGTGGTTCACCAGATCAGCCCCGATCGTGGAATGCAGCCCCATCTCGAAGGCAACCTTCAGCTTCGTGCCTACGCCATCCACGCTTGAGACCAGCACCGGATCGACGTACTTGGCCTTGTCCACCGCAAACAGGCCGCCAAAGCCGCCAATCTCGCCGAGCACTCCACGAGTAAAGGTTTTATGCGCCAGATATTTAATGCGCTGCTTGGTCCGGTTGGCACGGTCAATATCCACGCCGGCATCGGCGTAAGTGACAGGCACGGCGGAGGATGGGGGATTCTTGGCCACGGATTTAATACGGTATCCTTCTCAAGTTCCTTCAGCTGTGGGGAAACGCCGGGTGCTGCGCGGCAACAACTTCTAAGGCCGCCCATTGTAGCACGTTGGGGGAGGGACGCTGGATGAGGCTGTCGCAGCTTACGGAAGCCGGAATTCCAAGGATCACTATCGGCCAATACTTCAGCCGATCCTATCTGGCGTTAGCGCTTGGGCTTTAACGGGCTCGCATGCTTCGGTTCGTATATACCAATCTTCCCGCCACTGGGAAGCGTAATGGCAGCAACTTTCCCCCAACGCTCTTCTTTCACATCCGACACATTCACGCTCTTCGATTTGAGTTCTTTCAAAGTCTCCGCGATGTCATCACACATGAAATAGAGTTCGTGCTTGCCGTTGCTCGCAGAATCATTGTTGCCGGAATCATGAAAGGCGGCTTCAAGTGGAGGCATGGCGAAAATCAACCAGCCGTGGCCGGCATCAACCGAAGAAAACTTCAATACATCGCGAAAGAACGCGCGATCCGCTTCCGCGTCCTTGCTGTAGATAACGATATGCGCGGCGTTGATCAAGCTGGGCTCAGGAGAGGCAAACCTTCAGCCATTTCGCTGGATACACTCTCAGATCATTCCGCGGACGCGCACGCCCGCTCGGCACTCCCGGACACTCAACTAGTGAGCGATGAAGTCCGAAAAGAAATATGCCAGAACGCCGAAAAGAGCCAGCCCGGAAATTCCGTAAGCCGTGAGAACCCATGCGCCACGGCCTTCGCAATGCTTGCCGACCGTTTGCTGGGGAGATGACTGTTGAGAACCAGAAGGAGATACCACAGGGGCCCGATCTTCCATGCAAAAACCTCCGAACGGAAAGATCGTGGCGCAAGTACATTATGCGTCACGCCTGCCCGGCTTCATGGCCAGGCAAGACTATCTGGGCCAGCATTTTACTACGGATTTGTGGCAGATAATCAAAGAAATGTGACCTTCCTAACAGCATATAAGGCATAACACTTATGTTGAGATAATGGTTATGTGGGGACAGCCGCCCCGGCTGCCCATCGAGCGCAGCTCGATGCTCTCCTCGACACCACCGCTAAACTGCCCACCTCGCAAACCTCCTCCTCTTGGGATTTACCCGCCTCTGGCCTTACTATTACCCAATGCGTGGTTTCCTTTTGCCGGTTCTGGTTGTCTGCACTCTAGCCGCTCCTTTCACCGCCTCAGCGCAGTCGGCAGGAGCTACCACACCCTCGGCTGTTCCTTCAAAAACGAAGCCCGGTTCGCAGACTGCGGCATCAAAAGCGGCAGAGGCCGCGGCCAAGCCCGACGACTCCAAACACGATTACTCTCAGGAAGCCTTCGTCGTCGAGGAGTACCATTCCATCTACCGCTTTGAGGCCGACGGCACCGGCCGTAAGGAAACCATCGCCCGCATCAAGGTTCAAAGCGAAGCCGGAGTCCAGCAGTGGGGGCAAATCCAGGTCGGCTATAACTCCGCCAACGAACGCGTCGAGATCGCTTACGTCCGCGTCATCAAAGCCGACGGCTCGGTAGTCAAGGCCGGCGATGATGCCGTCCAGGACCTCAGCGCTCCGCTTGAGCAACAAGCTCCCGTTTACACCGACTACCGCCAGAAGCACATCACGGTTCCCGGCCTGCGCCCCGGCGAAATTCTCGAATACGACATGGTCACGGTTGTCCACACTGCATTAGCCCCCGGAGAATTCTGGGCCGACTACGACTTCGACAAGACCAACATCATGCTCGACGAAGAACTCGACGTCGATGTTCCCTCCGACCGCCCCCTCAAGCTGAAGAACAAGCCAGGGATGGATCCGAAAATCTCCGAAGCCAACGGCCGCCGTATCTACCACTGGACCAGCTCTCACCTCGAGCGTGAAGACGACAGCAAAGAAAAAGATAAAGACAAACTAGCGGCAAAGATGCGGAAGAAGCGGGCCGACGCGGAGCGCCCAGATATCCAGCTAACGACCTTCGTCAGTTGGGAGCAAATTGGCCGCTGGTACGCCGACCTCGAAAAAGACCGCCGCGCTCCGTCGCCCGAAGTTCGCGCCAAAGCGGCGGAACTTACCAAAGGTCTCGACACCGAGATGGACAAAGTCGAAGCCCTCTACGACTACGTCGCCAAAAATTTTCGCTACGTCAGCCTGTCGCTTGGCCTCGGCCGCTATCAGCCCCACGCCGCAGCAGACGTTCTCCACGACCAGTACGGCGACTGCAAAGACAAGCACACTCTGCTTGCATCCTTGCTCGAAGCCGAAGGCCTGCACGCATCCTCAGTGTTAATCAACTCCAGCCGCAAGCTTGATCCCGATGTTCCTTCGCCCTCGCAGTTCGATCACGTCATCACGCTGCTGCCCATGGGCAAAGAAGAAGTTTGGATGGACACCACCAGCGAAGTCGCTCCATTCCGCCTGCTCGCCTACACTCTGCGCAACAAGCTCGCGCTCGTCATTCCCGATGGCGGCGGCACGCCTCATCTCGAACAAACGCCCGCCGATACTCCCATGCCCGACACCGAAATTTCCGAAGTCGATGGCAAGGTCAACGACATCGGCAAGCTCGAAGCCCACGTCCACTACACCTTCCGTGGCGACGAAGAACTGATGCTGCGCTCCATTTTTCGCCGCGTTCCCGAAGCGCAATGGCAACGCGTCGTAGAAAACGTAAACGCGGGAATCGGCGGGGACATCACAAATCTAAAGATCAGCGACCCCGCCGCAACCCGCGAGTCCTTCACCATGTCCTACGACGTTGCTCGCCCGAACTTCCTCGACTGGTCGAAGAAAAAATCGGACCTGATGCTGCCGCTCTGCCAGTTCAATCTGCCGGACGTCGGCGACGGCGACACCAATGATGACGACAGCAGCCCGGACGCCGAAGTCCTCAAGCTAGGCCCCAAAGCCGAATACGTCTACAAGATCAAGCTCGAACTCCCGGCCAAATACACCGCGCACGCTCCTATCGCTTTTTCCGTGAAGCGCGACTACGCCGAGTATCAGGCCACTTACAAGCTGGAAGGCACAACCTTCACCGCCACGCGCAGCCTAACCATGCGCCAGGACGAACTGCCCACCGCGCGCGGCGAAGATTACCAAGCCTTCCGCCGCGCCGACAGCTCGGATCTGACTCAGGTTCTGTCCGTCGAAAACACGGTAGCCGGCACTCCCACGCCGCCCGCCGATATGAAAGCCGACGACCTCGTCGAAAGCGGACGCGCCGCCATCGGCAGCAACAATCTGTCGCTCGCAGTCGAGCTTCTCAAGCGCGCCACCGAAGTCGATCCCAAAAACAAATACGCCTGGAATATGCTGGCCGCCGCCTATCTCGGCATGCGCCAGAATGACGATGCCATCGCCGCCCTCAACAAGCAGATCGAAATCAATCCCTACGACGAATACGCCTACAACGCCCTGGGCCGCGCCTATTGGCAAGAGCGCAAATATGACGAAGCCGTAACCGCCTTCAACAAACAAATCGAAATCAATCCGTTGGATAAGTTCGCCCACGCAGGCCTCGGCGCAATGTATTCCGAATGGCACAAGTACGACTTGGCCGCGCCCGAGCTCGAAAAAGCCGCATCTCTCACGCCCGACAATCCCGAACTGCAAGTCAGCCTAGGCGACGCCTACCTGAACCTCGGCCAGGACGATAAGGCTCTAGCCACCTTCGACCACGCGGTCGAACTCTCAGCCACGCCGCTGGTCTGGAACAACATCGCCTATCAACTTTCGCTGAAGAAGTCGCATCTCGATCGCGCCCAGCAATACGCCGAATCGGCAGTCTCGGCGACCACAGCCGCGTTGCGCAATGTCACACTCGATCGTTTAACGCCGCAGGAACTTCCCCTGGTTCCATCACTAATCGCCTACTGGGACACGCTGGGCTGGGTCTACTTCAGCGAAGGCAATCTCGACAAAGCCGAAAAATACGTAGCCGCTGCCTGGGGTCTAGGCCACCACGGCGAAGTCGGCGACCATCTTGGACAGATCTACGAAAAGCGCGGCGACAAAAATCTAGCCCTGCAAACCTACGCGCTTTCCCTCAACGCCCTGCGTCCCGACCCCGAAACCCGCGGCCGTCTCGCAACACTAACCGGAGGCGAAGCCAAGGTAGACGCCACGGTGGCAAAGTACAAAGAAAACCTGCAGCAGCTCCGTACCATCGACCTGGGCAAAGTAGCCAAAGAAACCGGCAGCGCCGATTTCTTCCTCCTGCTAAGCCGCGGCTCCGGCAAGCAAGGCCCCGCGA
>JBAPQU010000130.1:0-6200 GCA_049280795.1 Candidatus Sulfotelmatobacter sp. | reverse complement strand
TGATCGTGCTGGCTTTCTGCATGACCGCTCTGGCCATGCCGATGCGAACCTACATTCCTGTTTTCGTGACGGATATCTTCCACCGCGGCCCTGAAACCTACGGCAATCTGCTTTCGCTGATGGGACTGGGATCGATCGTCGGATCGCTGACCATCGCGGGCCTGGGCAATATACAAAGAAAGGGAAGTATCGCGCTGGGCGCACTCATCTGCCTGGGCGCCGGAATTTCCGGCTTTGCGATTTCAAAGTCAGTGCCGGCCAGCGGAGCCCTCATAGTGGTGGTGGGCGCTTCCATGATGGCGGTCTTCGCCACCGTGAATTCGTTGGTGCAGTTGATCACCACCAACGAAATGCGCGGACGAGTAATGAGCGTCTACAACGTCGCCTTCCGCGGCGGCATGCCCATGGGGAACCTCCTGACGGGATGGCTCGTTCCCGTATTTACGGCGCCATGGGTGCTGGGGGTGAATGGAATACTCTTGGTTTTTCTGGCCTTATATTTTCTGCTGGTGCAACGGAGAGTGGCTGCGCTATGACCAGAAGAATTTAGTGCGGACGAACAGTGCGTTCGCTACTCGCGAAGGCGGGGCGGGGATGGTGTTCGAGATCCTTCTTGCTCTGGCGCAGCAATGTATCCGCTTCGGAGTGCCGGCCTAGTACGGACAAACACGCTCCGAGTGCTCGTTCCGCTTCGCCCACCTGCCAGCGCACAAGCGGAAACGGACTTCCGATTGCGGACTTAAGCGCCTGCCGCAGAAGGGACTCGGCTTCCACGGCGCGTCCCTGGGAGGTGAGCGATTCTCCCAGGCGTACTTGCGCAAGCATGATTGCGGGATGGCCGGGGTTCAATCTCTTCTCGCGGATGCTCAAGGCTTGCCGCAGTAATGGCTCGGCAGCCGCGCTCTGTCCCTCAAACATCCTGGCTTCGGCGAGCGCAATCAAGGCCGTAGCAACTTGCGGATGATCGTCCCCTCCCAGCTTCCGCACCAGGGCCAGGACATCGGTGAATTCGGCATCGGCGCCGGCATAGTCGCGTTTGTCAAACTTGAGTTGCCCAAGGTTCGACCGCACTCTTGCAGCCTGCCAGCTCTCGGGACCACGGAGTTCGATCATCTGCTTTAAGGCTTGGCTGTACGATGCCTGGGCACCCGCGTAATCGCCTTTTTCTTGCAGGTAATGTCCCCAGTTATTTTGCGCGGTGGCGATACGATCGCTCTTGCTCCCAAACTTGCCGGTGATTTTCAGATTCTCGCGTAGAAATGGTTCGGCCTCCTTCCAGTTTCCTTCTTCCAGAAGAATCCAGCCGAGATTGTTCAACGAATATCCGATGTCGGGATGATCTGGCTCGATTTTTCTTCGTATCTCGATCACCTGGCGTTCACTTTTCTCGGCGTCTAGTAGGTCGCCGCTGTCGATCAGAGATGCCGCCAGATTGTGCATTGTTATCAGATAATCTGGCGTGTCTGTTCCCTGAGTTTGACGATAAATCTTCGCTTGTTCTCGTAGAAGAGATGCCGCCTCGGGGTAATTGCCGGCACGTTGCGAGATTGCGGCCAGGTAGCCGCGCGTGTCCGCCCCTCCGGGGTCGTTCGTTTTGCGAAAGATGGCAAGCGCCCGCCGCAGCACAGGTTCTGCTTCCGCTTCCCGGTTTTCCTGGGTCAGGCAGTCGCCAAGGTCAGAGAGACTCTGCGCGGTTGACGGATCATTGGGCCCCAATTTCTTCTCACGCACCGCCAGCGCCATACGAAATAATTTTTCGGCGTCTGCGTATTCCGATTGCAGGCGATCCGTAGTTGCCAGATCCTCCGCTGACTCGGCAGTCCTTAGATCTTCGTCGCCGAATAAATTCCTTCGTAGTCGATAAGCGCGCAATAGCAGGGGCTTCGCCTGATCGTACAATCCCAAAGCGTGGTAAGAGCGCCCGATGCTTCGCAACATTGCTGCCTGGGCTTCGGGCTCGCCCGACAACTCACGGTCGACGCGCTGCATGCCACGGTCGAGCAAGTCGCGCGCCGTGACCTGGTTCCCCCGCGCTTGTAGCGGCGTGGAAGCGGCAAAGATGCTCGATAGAAATCCGGACTCTCTTTCCGCGATCGCCTGCTGCTGGCGGGCACGCTTCGCGAGTACTGCCATGCCAATGCTGAATCCCACGAGAGCGACTATTGCCAGCGCTGCCACGGCAACAGATGCCCGATTTCGCCGGACGAACTTGGCCGAACGGTAGCCCAGCGTGGCGGTTTTCGCTCGCACCGGGTAGCCGTTCAAATATGCGGTGATGTCGTCGCCGAGTTCGCGCGCCGACCTATACCGCTGCCCCGCTTCTTTGCGCATCGCCATCAAGACGATGTTGTCCAACTCTCCCTCAACCTTCGTCGCCGCAAATACGCTAGGCGCGGATTTTGCGGCACGCGTGCTGGGTGGCTCCGGATCGCGTTCGCAGATCGCGCGGTACAGCTCCACCGGAGTCATGGTCTCCAGACTGAAGGGCCGCGATCCCGAAAGCAGTTCGTAAAGCACCACGCCAAGCGCATAAACGTCAGTCGCAGTGGTAACAACTGCGCCCGTGATCTGCTCGGGGCTGGCGTACTCCGGCGTCATCAGCCGATCCGCGGTGCGAGTCTGTGCGGCCGCGCCCTGTTCCGAGTCGAGCAGTTTGGCGATGCCAAAATCTAACAGCTTGGGCGTGCCTTCTTTCGTTACCAGGATATTGGCCGGCTTGATGTCGCGATGCACCACCAGATGTTTGTGCGCATAATCGACCGCGCCGCAAACGGTTACGAACAGCCGGAGGCGCTGCTCGATGCTGAGCCCGTTCTCGCGGCAATACTCGTGGATGGGAACTCCGTCGACGTACTCCATCGCCAGGAAGGGCGATCCGCTCGGGGTGACTCCTCCGTCCAGAAGGCGGGCGATATTGGGATGATCGAGGTCCGCCAGAATCTGGCGTTCGCTGCGGAAGCGCAGCAGCATGGCCGTGGTTTGCGCGAAGCCAGCCTGCAGCAGCTTGATTGCGACTTGCTGGTGGTACTGGTCGTCGGCCCGGGCGGCTAAATAAACCTTGCCCATGCCGCCTTCGCCAATTACTTTCAACAGTTCATACGCCTGAATACGGCTTCCCGGGCCTTCGCTTTCTTCCGCGAGGCGCTGCGCCACCTGGTACAGTGGCCGCTCGATAAATCCCAGGCTCTTATCGACGGAAGCCAGGAGTGAGTCCACTTCCCGGCGCAATTCCAGGTCTCCGGCGCATTCGCGATCCAGAAAAGCGGGCCGATCCTCCGGCCGCATATCGAGAGCCTCATTGAGTACGGCTTCGACGCGCTTCCAGGAATCGTGTGCTGCCGTGCTCATATCGATTCGTTTCCATCGGCACTCAGTTCACGATGCAGCCATGCTTTGGCTACTCGCAATTCGCGTTGCACCGTCTTGTCGGAAATCTTCAGGACGGCGGCGATTTCTTCGTGCGTCATTCCCCCGAAAAACGTCATCTCCACGACCTGGCTTTTGCGCTCGTCATTCACGGCTAGCCGCTTCAAAGCCTCGTCGAGATCCACCACCTCCGCGGACACCTGCGGGCCGAAAAGAACGGCGTCATCCAAGGAAACCTTTTCCGCTCCGGCCCCTCGTTTCCCTCGGTGCTTGGCTCGGGCATGATCGATGAGGATACGCCGCAGCATCGTTGCCGCAACCGCGTAGAAATGGACACGGTTCTGCCATGGAACCTCCGAGTCGATCAGCTTGAGGTAAGCCTCATGCACGAGTTCAGTCGCGTGCAGAGTGTGGCCAGGACGTTCGCCTCGCAAACTATGAGCCGCCAGCTTTCGCAGTTGGCCGTAAACGACAGGCATCAACTGATCGAGTGCCTCTTGGTTCCCGTCGCTCCACCGTTGGAGGAGTACGGTGACCGCTTCCGGCGAGGACATAGGGTTGATTCGCCCTCACTTCCCGAAACGGCAGTAACGCCAATTTCGTTCACAAATTGTACTCTAGAGGGGATAAATAGCAGGGTGGGAGAGTTCTTGACGAAATCGTAACCACGGCGTGGAAGCCTCAGCGCTGCCTGCGCCGGCGGAAAAGGCACAGCGGGCAGTTGAGCCTGCCCGCTGCACATTTACTTGCGATGGGCGCGATTGGGGTCGAACAAATCCGGCCGATGAGCGGCGACGATGTTCTTCTCCGGTCCCGCCCCGAAGAGCTCGGGATGCATGTAGTAGCCGCGCTCGTCTTCCGGCTTGTCGATTTCCACCGGAATGCGATGCGCATTGGCCCACGCGTCCTGCCGCGTACCGGTAACCTGCCACGAGACTTTCACATACGGCTTGTCGGTCTTGATGGTGAACTGGTTGGTCTCCACTTCGGTGGCCACAATCGCTTGCGCGAACTGTTCGATCGGGGTCAACTGATAGCGGAAATCACGATTCAACGCCTGAAACCAGCCGGGCAACTGGATCGTCGCATCGCCTGCCGCGTCGGTCGTAACCGTACCGTCGTACATATCCTTCATGTCGGGCGATTGCACGGAGGAGTGGTACAGATATTTGTTTGCGGGGTCCAGGGGATCATCAATCTTGGCCTGCCCGGCCGAGTACTCGAGGTTGCCGGTTACGTTCAGATCGCCTTGAAACCAGCCGGCCCAAGCGTACCCACTTAGTCCAAAGCCATAAATTCCGTAGCCTCCCCAGGAATAATTACCTCCGATAATACCGATGCCATAGTCGCCACCGTCAAATGCGTCGATGCCGGTGCCGCCCGAAGTTTGCACCTCAATGCCCTCTCCTGCGGTAGTAGGATTGCTGACATAGACAGCCGGCTCTCCATCTGTGTTGGACTGAACTACAGAGATCGCTGGGGAGCCGTTGCTCCCAGTCAAGTTGAGCGGATTGTTGACACCCAGAGGCGAGGCCGCGCTGCCTATTCCGGTCATCGTGCCGTCGTGATTGACGGCGGTAATTCCTGCCGTTGCCTGCACGCTGTTGTCGGGGAAGGTAAATCCTCCGGCCAGGCTTTGGATAATTCCGTTTACGGTCAATGGCGAGGTTGGGGTCGTCGTTCCGATGCCAATATTGTTTCCTTTTTGAGAAATATGGGAGTTTGCTACAGTGCTCTTGGCGGAGAACATGGCAATGGTGCTCGCAGTTCCTCCGTATGTGTTTACCGTCGAGGTTGTAGCAGGCGTAACATTCGCGTTGTCACTTTGAGCCCAAGCGGAAGCCGCCAGCAAAGTAACCGCGATCACGTTGAGTAAGCGGTTCATGGTAGTTCTCCTTTTGTTAAAACGACGGGTTTCTGAAATTGCGGGAATTGCCGACCTGATACATCGTTCTGACCCGCTCACTCTCAATAGCGACATTCAGCGACGGAAGTGGACACAGTAGGAACTTTTCTTAGGAGGGAAATAAGAAGAAATCTGGTACGCGCCCGAAGAGATTCAAACTTGAGACCCTTTGCGGGCGGGAGCCCGCAGCCAAAATCCTGGAGCCTGGGTCTAAGCGAAGGATCGTGAATCGGAATGGTGCGCCCGGAGAGATTCGAACTCCCGACCTATTGCTCCGGAGGCAATCGCTCTATCCATCTGAGCTACGGGCTTAGAATCAGTGACTTACGCGGATTTTTCTCCAGAGCAATAGTGTATGGCAGAGGGTCAATTTAAGCAAGAGAAATCGCACACTCTGATGGCGTTTCCCGGCGCATTACAGGCGATTTGGCGAGGGCATGGCCGGTTGAAGCATCGGGGGTAGCTTCAACTTTCAGCCTGTCTGCAACCCATTATAAACAAAAGGCTTACGCTAAATAGGCAAACAAACGGCAACAAATTACCTACAAACCATTGAATTTGTTGAGTTTCCACTTGTTTTATCTCAAAATGAGAAATTAATCGTGTATGTAAATAAATGGGATGCGGTGGTCCCTAAACCCTTTGTTGTCAATATTTTAGGGGTATCTAACGCGCATCTTATAGACAGGAATAGACTTATCGGCTTTGAAAGTGGGGGAGTTGCTGGCACTGCGCTATTTGCTACGAGCTATATAGGCATCAACCATTGATAGCTCGTGCTTACTCACCGGGCGCATGAATGCAACGCCAGTCTTTGCGATCCGAGCGAATACCCGCCGATCCTTGGACACGTTGCGAACTACTACCCCGCGCTTGGTAAGGCTATATGAAAGCACCATTGTGACGGGCCCCCTTGACCGTGTTTCAA
>JBAPQU010000129.1:0-6634 GCA_049280795.1 Candidatus Sulfotelmatobacter sp. | reverse complement strand
CTTTCACGGCGGTAACACGGGTTCAAATCCCGTCGGGGACGCCAACAAAATAAAAGACTTGCTGGAAACCCCATTTTTTCGGGGACCCACAGGGACACAATAAGTTTTCACCTCGACTTCTTCTCTGTGTCCCGCAGTTTCGCCACCAGTGCCGCAGCAACTCCTGCACCACATTCACGTGTTCGCCATTTGCGTGTTGTAAAGTCGTGCCAACCGGGTCGCTTGGCGATGCCGAGCCGTTTGGCTACCGGTGGGATGCGGTACGACATCAGCTTCGATAACCACACCGGTTGCTTTCCACGTTTCTCGCCGGCCCGCACCGCAGGGATGAATCGGGATCGGATGTTTCGAAGCTTCGCTCTTAACTAACTCCTTGGTCTACGACCGAACGCAGCGCCATTATCGTCAGCTCTTCGAAGTAATATCCTCCCATCCGCGGACTGGACCCGTGATCGGATTCTTGTCTGTGACCTCCCGCCGAATGGCGTGGTTGTAAAGCGGACTCCTGGTATTGCGGATTTTCGACCTCGTACGCAGCGGAGTTTGGCACAACCTCCGACAATTTTGTTCTTCCGATGGTAGGCGGGCATCTCCCGTCTTCGGGGCAGGGATATTCCGATTGACAAACCCCACAACACGGAAGTAAAAGTAATAATTCGTAACATTACGAAACTAGGTTTCCGGAAAGTAGGAGTCCGGCGATTTTTGACGCCTATCGGGTTGCTACCACGGTTAATTCTTCGCGGCTGGTCCAGTTGATGGCCACCGCGCATTGGACAAGTTGTTCTGCGCAAGCGGACAACCTTGGAGCAAACAAGAATATTGGTCGCAGGAGCCTGCGGATCGACGGATGGCAGTACGGCGAATCCGAACGCGCACATGCCTTCGAAGCCCAGAAGTTTGAGACTTGACTAAATCATGAGCGAAATATGGTGTCTGATCGGAAAGCGGTCAACTACTCGGTGGGCAATCGAAACCGCGCGAGAGTTGCATGTAGTCTTGCAGCGCAGCATGATGGGCGCGACGGTCGCCGCGTTGATTCTGAGTGCGGTGCTGTGTTCCGCCCAGGAGCTAACGAATGGCACGTTGTCCGTGACCGTCAAGCGACAGGATGGTTCCTATGAATTTGGGCCGATTGGCAGTCAACCTACTCTGCAATCAAGCGTAGGCGCGCTGGTCGATCACAAGTGGCTGCATGCTGGGAGTTATCCCTCGCATTCGGTTTCGGAGTCGCCGTTCAACGACGCGCTTGGCTCCGGTCGCCAGCTGACGGTCACATGCAGCGGACTGCATGATGCTCCCGATCTTATCTATGTAATGCAGCTCTATACGGAAAATCCCTACGGTACCGTTCAAGTGCGGGTGAGGAACGGAACAGGCAAAGCGATATCGGTGCAGGCAATCCGTAGTGTGGAAGCCACGGGAGAGCCGGTTCTCAACTCGGGTGGGCGTCCATCGGATGAGCGGGTGCTCTCGGATAGTTTTAGCGAAGATTGGCCCGACCTGGTCATCTACGATCTCGGGGACGCTCCCGGCGGAATGCATCGCGGAGTCGGAAGCCAGCTGATCTATAACCGCCAAACCAAGCAGAGCTTGTTTATTGGCGCACTCACCTCGGATCGCTTCCTGACTATTTTGCGGCTGAAGGCCGAAGGCAAGGGCGCCGGCGCCAAGATCGCATCGTACAACGTCGATTCTACGGGGACCACTGAGATTCAGAAGGATTTGAGCGAGGCAGAGTCTCTAGAAAAAAAGGGGCTGAAAAGTGACCGGATTGAACTAAGTCTGCCGCTCAAGCCAGGCGAAGAGATGAGTTCTGAACGAGTGATGTTCGCTGCTGGGCCGGATTACCTGGGACAACTTCGCGCGTATGGTTCGGCGATTAGACTGCTGCATCGCGCACGAACTTCGAGTCGGATTCCGATTGGATGGTGGAGCTGGACTGCTTATTACGCCGCCATCACTGAAGGTGAGACCCTGGCCAATGCCGATTGGCTGTCGCAGCATTTGAATTCACTCGGTTACAACTTTTTCCAGATCGACGAAGGTTATCAGTACGCTCGCGGAGAGTTCGTCACCGCCAACGCGACGCAATTCCCAAACGGCATGTGGTTTGTGGCTCATCATATTTTGCAGGATGGTCTTACCGTTGGCCTGTGGACGGCGCCATTCGAGGTAAGCAGCCGCGCCTGGGTTTACGAAAATCACAAAGATTGGCTGGTCCACAATGCCAAGGGCCAGCCGATTCCTCTGGAGGATGTGTGGGGGCAGAACTTTGACACGCTTTACGCGCTTGATACGACCCATCCTGGCGCGCAGGAATATTTGCGCCAAACTTATAAGACGTTAGTGCGGGAGTGGGGTGTTCGCTTCATCAAGTTGGACTTCATGGATACGACGGCAATCGAAGGTTTCTACTACCGCCCAAATACCACTGCACTCGAAGCCCAGAGAATCGGCTTGCAGGTGATCCGCGACACCGTTGGCAACGATGTGATCCTGGACAAAGACGGAAGCCCCATGCTCAACCCGGTCGGGATCGTCGATACAGGCCGCATTTCCGCTGATACTGGGCACAGTTTCCTAAGATCGAAGACCGCGGCTCCCGGCATCGCGGCCCGGTTTTATATGAACGGGAACTTTTTTATCGATGATCCGGACGCTTTCAACATTACCGATACGTATCTGGTGGAGCATTCGAGCGAGCGTTCCTCACGTTCGCTGGCGACAGCGCAAACTTCGATCGCACTTTCCGCGATCGCGGGCGGCATGTACGAAATCGGCGACGACTTAATGGTGCTAGGCAGTGAAAAAGATCGCCTCGCCTTGGTGGAAAATCGCGACTTGCTCAACATGGCCAAAGCTGGCCGGGCCTCCACACCCGCGGATCTGATGACCTACGAGCCGGAGGATGGCCAGCCAAGTATTTTCTTGCTTCGGCAAACGCCGCGGCAAAGTATCCTGACGGTTTTCAACTGGACCGACAAGCCGCGCACGCACGCATTGAATCTTAGAGACCTCGGGCTCTCGGCCAGCTCTACAATGGTGGCGACTGGGGTGATGGATTCAAGCGGCGCTTTTGTGCTCGAAGGTGGCGCGCTCCGGATTGAGAGTCAGCCACCACAGTCGGCGATGGTGATCAAGTTGGTGGATACAGCCGTTGCCAAGGCTGCCCCAACGGTTACAGCCAAAGTCCCATCGCAATCGAAGGCGGGGAAAACGATAGCCCTATCGGCTCAATCCGACCCCGGAGGCGTACCGGCACTCAGCTATCACTGGGACTTCGGCGACGGAACGGTCGCGGAAGGATCCAAGATTTCTCATTGCTATACCCGCGCAGCCGATTTTACAGTTCGGCTCACAGTGGACGGGCCGGACGATGTTCCCTATGAGCAGAAGTTTTCCATCGCAGTGACGGGTGAATTGAAGCCGACTCCGCAGCTCCGCGCGAACCGTCGTTTTGAAGAGGCGGGCGACAAAACGGGTAACAAGATGGGTGACCAAACGGGTGACCAAAAATGAACCGCAGAAAATTTGTCCAGAATACTGCAGTGGTTACCGCGGGCGCAGCTGTTCTCAGCCGCACCGCTCTCTCCTACGCGCGGATATTGGGCGCAAATGATCGTATTTCACTCGGCCACATCGGGCCTGGGGCTCGTGGAATAGAACTAGTCGGCATGGTGGGTGCGCTCAAAGATAAATTCAACGTTGAAATGACGGCGGTTTGCGATCTCTGGACCCACAACCTGGAGCGGGCAGTGGACGCCAACAAGAAGCTATACGGCAAAGCGCCACGTGCGTGCCACCACCCGGAAGAACTAATCGCCCTGAAAGATGTCGACGCTATCATCATTTCGACGCCCGAGCATTCTCACTCCCCACTGCTCAAGATGGTCGCCGATTCTGGAAGAGATGGCTACTGCGAAAAGCCCATGGGGAATGTTCTCGAAGAAGCAAAGGCCGCGCGCGATGCGGTGCAGTCCAGGAACCTGATCGTGCAGATCGGCACGGAGCACCGCAGTGAGCCTTACCAACTTGCTGTACGCGATATTATCCGCGGCGGCGCGCTGGGAGACGTCAGCAAATACGAAATCGCCTGGAACTATCATGGGCCACGTTGGCGCGGACGTCCGGAAGTGAAGCAGATCCGCGAGCAGGACACGGACTGGCGCGCCTGGCTGATGAACAAGCCGTATCGTCCGTTCGATCCGCAGCTTTACTTTGAGTTCCGGTTGTACAAGGATTTTTCCAGCGGGATTTCTGATCAGTGGTTGAGCCATGGCATCGACCTGGTCCATTTCTTTATGGACGAGACCTACCCGGATTCGGTGGTCGCGAACGGCGGAATTTTTGCCTGGCACGATGGCCGCGAAAATCCCGATACGTTCCAGGCGCTGCTGACGTATCCAAAAGGTTTTCTGGTGAGCTACTCCACTAGTTTTGGAAATGATGCGACTGGGTACACGCGCATCATGGGAAAGAAAGCCACCATGTACAACACGGGCGGGGAAGGGAGCCCGCGCTGGCAGTTGGTCCCGGAATTTGGCAATCATGAGGACGACACCGAGATCGATCAGAAGCGCATCGCTAAGGATATTCTGTTGCCTGGAGACACGGGCCTTCCGCCGATGGGCATGGGGGATGAGGATCTTTCGCACATGACGAATTGGTTCGAGTGTCTACGCTCGCGCAAACAACCGAACGCCACCGTGCAGAATGGATTTTCGCATTCCGTTGCTTGCATGATGGCGACGCAGGCATATTGGACCGGCAAGAAAATCTATTTCGATGCAAAGACGGAGCAGATTCTCGACCGTCCGCCCGTGGCGTAAATTTTGTTTCAGATCATCTTGACGGAAGGAAACCGTGCGTATTAAGGCGTTTGAAGAAAAGAAGGATCTCGCCCGCGCGGCGGCCGAGCAGGCGGCTTCTTCCATTCGCAATGCGATCCGCGAGTCGGGCCGTGCCCGCATTATCGCTGCCACTGGCGCATCCCAGTTTGAGTTTCTGGAAGTCTTGACGGCGGTGGCGGATATCGATTGGCGGCGCGTCGAGATGTTTCACCTGGATGAGTACATCGGTTTACCGATGTCACATCCGGCGAGTTTTCGCAGGTATCTCCAGGAACGCTTGATTCAAAAAACCGGGATAACCAACTATCACTTTCTCGCCGGCGATACCGATCCGTCCGCAGTAATCCGCAGCGCAAGCGAAGCCATTGCCGCTGCGCCCATCGATATCGCCTTCGTTGGCATTGGGGAGAACGGCCATCTCGCGTTCAATGATCCGCCTGCTGATTTCGAAACCGAAGAACCTTACTTGATCGTCAATCTGGACGAAGCTTGCCGGCTCCAGCAGGTCGGAGAGGGATGGTTCGCGAATATTTCCGAGACGCCCAGGCAGGCGATTTCAATGTCAATCCGCCAAATCCTGAAAGCCAAAGAGATCCTGGCCATCGTGCCTGATTCGCGCAAGGCGAAGGCGGTAAAAGCTTGCCTCGAAGGAGAGATCAGCCCCATGGCGCCAGCTTCGATTTTGCGCTCTCATGAAAACACGACCGTGTGCCTCGACAAGAATTCAGCGGCATTGCTCACGCAGGCGCGTCTTACACTTGTCTAGCATTAGCAATGTCTAGCGTTAACATGTCTAGCACCGACAGTTTCGCTTGGCTGCGGGGAGGGTGACAACTGAATTCGCCGGAACTGAGATATCCGGTGTGACTGCCCCCAGGCCTGGTCCCATTCCGGCGTTGCGCTGGGGGATCGGCGGGCTCCTGTTTGACAGAGGGCTACGACTCACTCCTTCGATCTGATTGTGATTATTGCCGGGTTGGTCGCATTTGTGGGAATGGTTCTGGTGCTGCTCCTTGTCCGTAACATGAAAGCCACGGACGAAGGCCTGGTACGGGAACTCTAGCGCGCCGGGAATGGCATAGTTTGTTAGGCACGAACCAGGCTGAAACTGGACTGCGCACAACGAGTGGTGGACGGGGAATGGGCGCTGAAGTATTATGGCCTGCTACGAATCCAGGTGACTGGCTCTACACTTCGCTGCCTGCGCTGTCGCGCAAATAATGCTCACATTGACCGCATGCGCGCCTTCTAGGCGGCTTTGCGTCGGAAGGCTCAACGCATGAGATGCAGTCTCGCGATTTCGCTCTTGGTGTTCCCCGCGATAGTTTGGTTCTTCTCACCGCAGCCCCTGGGCGCGCAAGCCGCGCCGCCATTGACCCTCAGCGACATCGTCGTTCAGTATGACGTACCGATGAAGACACGCGACGGCATTGTCCTCCATGCCGACATCTATCGCCCGAGGTCTTCAGATAAGTTTCCCGTCATCTTGATGCGCACTCCTTACGACAAAAGTGTCAACTGGGCCGTCTCGCCAGTTTTGAAGATGGTCGCGCGCGGCTATGTTGTCATCATTCAGGACGTTCGCGGCCGGTACACTTCGGAGGGTGAATGGTATCCGTTCAAGCACGAGCAGGCCGACGGCTTCGACACGGTCGAATGGGCAGCCGCGCTTCCATATTCAGACGGCAAAGTCGGTATGATGGGCGCTTCTTATGTGGGTGCGACGCAGATGCTCGCTGCCATCGCCCAGCCCCCGCATCTCGCAGCGATTGCCCCCAACA
>JBAPQU010000128.1:0-2862 GCA_049280795.1 Candidatus Sulfotelmatobacter sp. | reverse complement strand
GCGCGCCTCAGGATGACAATCTGTTTGATGACGGGTCTGTTTGAGTGTGTGGTGAAAGGGTCGTATGAAGAAAAAACAAAAATCGGGGACGTACATTAAGAATTGCAAGAAGCGCGGGGAGTGGGTGGAGTTGGTGTTTGCGGAGCGGGCGATGCGGATGGGGATGCAGTTGGCGCGGCCTTGGGGAGAGTCGTCGGGATACGACTTTGCGGTGGATCGGGGCGAGCGGATTGTGCGGGTGCAGGTGAAGTCTACGACGTTTAAGGAAGGGGCGGGATATTCGTGCACGCTGAAGGACAGCAAGGGACCGTATAAAAAGAACTCGTTTGATTTTGTGGCGGCTTATGTGATTCCGGAGGATGTGTGGTTCATCCTTCCGGAGAAAATCGTGCGAGGGATGTGGAGCGTGGGGCTGTATCCGAAGCTGGAGGGGTCGAAGTATTCCGGGTACAAGGAGGCTTGGCATTTGTTGCAGGGAGGGAAGCCGGGTTTCGCGGCGCAGATTGAGGCTTGTGCGGAGGAGGAATTTCCACAGTCATTGCAGGGAATGTAGGCAACATTCAGCACGCGGAACTCAAAAAACAGGGACGGCTTGCGCCGTCCCTTTGCAGCGTTGGGGGGGAACAACAAATTGAGGTCTCCGGGAGGGATTGCGCCGCACCCGGAGACCGCGACGGGGGAGGCCCGCGCATCCGAAGAGTACATCCTTCGGAATGTTTAGAGTTCGATCCGATTAGTAACGGCCGTTTTTAATCCAGAGGCGGACTTGGTCTTCGACAGAAAAACGATCCGCGGGGTGGCCGACAAATCTTGATTCGAGAGAGAACGCGTGCGCTTCCAGTGGCACGGAGAAATGGAATTTGGTGTTGACGAAGCTGCGGACGAACAGGTTTACGTAACGCTCGAGGCCGAGAACCTGGAACTGCGCCGCGTGCACCAACGCATGAAAGAGAGCGCGCTCGGTGATTTTTTCGTTGAAGACGATGGCATCGAGAAAGGTCACGGAGGCCATATGCGCGATCTGTGGGAGATTGAAGAAGCCGAACTCGACGGCCTCGGCGTAAAAAGGCGGATTGGGAAGACGGTGGCCGATGAGTTCGACGATTCTTATGCGCTCCAGCAGTGCGGCGGAAAAATACGGCGACATGAGCGTATTTTGGCGCTGAGTGAGAGGCGAGGCGGAATAGAAGTAGCGCTCGCGCTGCTCCTGCAAATAGGCGGAAACGCGCGCGATGGCGAGGGTAATCTGCGGTTCGGTTAGCTGAGTGGGAGGGGCGGACGCTTCGGCTTCGGGGATTTTCTTTTCAATCGACGAATAATATTCACTCAGGGCCGAAGCAGCCTGTACGGATTTGCGCAGAATATCGCGCTGGCCGAAGCGCGCCAAATCATCCGCCGAAAAGCGCAACCGGAGCTGATGTGAGGCGCAGTGGGCGCTGAGAAGCTCCAGTTGAGCGTGGCGCAGTTCAGAATTCATCTGGACGATGGCGACTCTATCGTCAGGGTTTTCCCAGGAAAACATCGAACAAAACTCCTAAAGCGGACAGGGTAGTTGAAGGGGGCCGCGATTCTGTATATGTTATACAACGTTAATTATACAATGTCAACATAATTTATTAAAAGGATTTAATGGACGGCGGAGGGCCGGTTTCGGGAATAGCGGACTCTTTTCCCTGGGTGCGCCGGAATTCAGTTGTGCTGCGTTATGTATACGTTGTATACATAACGGGCTGGGAATAGTTCCCCGCTGGAGGAAGCCACTTGCCGCGCCAACCGGACCCTGAGCTGGAAAGCCGAATTCTGAATGCTGCGCAAAAACTTTGGAAGAAGGGAGGAGCAAAGGCGCTTACGATGCGGGCGGTAGCCATGGCCGCGAAAACGAATACGCCTTCGGTTTACCGGCGCTTCCGGCACCGTGACGACATTCTCCGCGCCATCATGCAACGGATCCGTCTGGAGATTGCCGCAGCGCTGGACGATGCCGCCTCTCCGGAAGAGGCTTGCGAACGGTATCTGGATTACGCGCTGAGCCATCCCCGCGAGTACGAACTTTTTTATCAGCACGAGTACGAATTGTTTTACTCATCCCGCGCGATCCGCGCCGGAGCCAAGACCATTGGGCGTCCGGCGAGGGATGCGATGAAGCGAAAGCTGGCGGAAAAATTCGGCGGTGCATCCGAGGATCACGAATCAATTCTGACGGCCTTGTGGATGGCGGCTCATGGCGCGGCAATGCTGCTGGTGGCAAAAACCATTCCGCCCAAAAATACGGCGGCGGCGCGGTCGGTGTTTACTGAATTGGTGGGAATGATGTTGCGCGATGGTCCCATGAGTACGGTGGGCGAGGTCGTGCCTTAGTATGGGCGCGTTCAGAGCTGTTCGACCCCGGGTTAAAACGCTTGTCCCCGGGTTTAAAACACTGCTTAGTGCGTGGGGTCGGAGGGTTGGGCTGCGGCGGACGGTTTCAGGCCGGTATTGTCGAAGGTGTAGGTTTTGGATTCGCCCTCGCCTTCGCTGCCAGAGAGCGGGATTTCCTTGCCATCCAGGAGGAAGCTTATGCCGGCTGCGTTTCCGGTGTGGACGACGATCTCGCGGGTGGCGCGAACTGAGGTTTGCGCGGGTGCGATCAGGGTTTCTTTGAGCAGGGGTTGACCGTCGGCAGTGACGGTGACCCAGGAAGTTTCGGTGGCGCGGATCAACAGAGAGAACGTAGGAGGCGCTTTTGCCGCTGGGGTGTGAGCGGTGGACTGGGCCTCAGGCTGATTATCGCCGGAAGCAGGAGAACCGGCGGCAGGTTTGCTCGTGGACGATTTGGGGGACGGCGCTGGGGAAGGTTGGGCAGCGGCGCCGGCGAGCGTGGGC
>JBAPQU010000127.1:0-8975 GCA_049280795.1 Candidatus Sulfotelmatobacter sp. | reverse complement strand
CATGGAGATTGCCGATATCTTCGTGATCAATAAAAGCGACCGCGACGGCGCCGAGCATGTAGAGCGCGAAATCCGCACACTGCAGTCGCTGGCCATGCGCCACGATGGCTGGACGCCGCCGATCGTGAAGACAATCGCCAGCGAAGGGATCGGCGTGAAGGAGTTGGCTGAGGCCATCGCGAATTATGAGGCGTATCTGCAGAAAGAAAACCTGGCGCTGAACAAGCGTGTTGAGAACTGGCAGGAGCGCTTGGTCGAGATGCTGCGCGACCTCATGCTGGAAAAAGCGCAGACGCAACTCGGAGATGGCAATCTGGCGCGGCTGGCTGCGGAAGTGGCCGAACACAAGCGCGATCCCTACACGCTTGTGGAAGAGATCGCCGGAAACATAGGAAAAAGCGGAGCGAGGAAACGCTGATGGCTGAAATTGATCACGTCGGAATCGCGGTCAGGTCGCTAGCCGCGGCGAAGTCGATCTACGAGAAGCTGGGTTTGAATATTTCTCCCGAAGAAACTGTGGAGCAGGAGCAGGTTCGAGTGGTAATGATTCCGGTGGGCGATAGCCGATTAGAATTGCTGGAGGCGACTTCGGAAAATTCTACAATTGCAAAGTTCATCGCCAAGCGCGGCGAAGGCCTGCATCACATTTGCCTGCGCGTTCCGGATTTGCCAGCGGCCGTTGCAAGATTGAAAAAAGACGGCGTGCGCCTGGTCTCGGAAGAGATCAAAACTGGCGCGGGCGGTCACAGATACGTGTTCGTGCATCCCTCGAGCGCGGGCGGCGTACTGCTGGAACTTGTAGAGTCCGAGGAACCGCGGTGATGAAGCCGAGAGTAGAGGTTGAAAAAGAGATTGTCGAGATCGTTAATCGAGAGACCAAGGCGTGGGATACGAAGGACGTCGATCTGCTGATCACGGTTTTTCATCCCGACATGGTTTGGCCCTGGCCCCCGGCCGGCGACGTTCACGATCCGGTGAATTGGGTATTCGTTTTAGGACGGTTCGATGCCCAGCGCTGGAAGCAGGTGTGGCAAGAACTGTTTGATACGCATGCCCTCGTACACAACCGCCGCCATGTAAAGAAAATCGAAGTTTCCGAGCAGGGCGACGGAGCCTTCGCAGTCGTGGACGTCGACACTTTGTGGCGCGACCAGAACGGCAAGGATTTCCATTGGAAAGGACGAGCATGCAAGGTCTACAGCCGTGTGGGCTCCGAGTGGAAAATGACAATGCACACCGGTCTTCTTGAATACCGATCGGTTGAATATTAGAGCTAAAACGCCTTCATGCTTCTTCTCGCTATCGATACTTCCGGCAAGCAGGGCAGCATCGCGCTGGCGCGAGCCGGGGAGCCTACTGCTGACGGCGGCGCTTTTGAGGTTATCGAAATTGCGCCCCTCGCCGGCGGGACTTTCTCCGCCCAGCTGATTCCTCAGATCGCAGAGTTGCTCTCGATCAACGGTTTCATGAAGACCGCCATCGGCGCTTTTGCTGTGGCTTCGGGGCCGGGATCGTTCACCGGTCTGCGGATTGGCCTGGCGGCGGTGAAGGCTCTGGCCGAGGTATTGAACAAGCCGATCGCAGCGGTGTCGCTGCTGGAGGTTTGTGTCTCTGTCAGCGGTGTGCAAGGAAAGGTCATGGCCGCGCTGGATGCGGGCCGGGGCGATGTCTACGTTGGGGAGTACAGGATTCCGGCGCAAGCCATTTCGCCTCCACGCGAGCATATGTTGAGCAGGACCGAATTTCTTGTCCAGGCGGAAGGATGGATGGTGGTGACACCAGATTCCGCTCTTGCCGAAACGGCGGGTGCAGCCGGATTGTCGATTAGAACTCTCTCACCGCCATCGGCCGCCGAGGTTGCGAATTTAGGGTGGCGCAAGATTCAATCTGGCCTGACGGTCACGCCCGAGCAGTTGGAGGCCAACTACATTCGTCGCACCGACGCCGAAATGCTCGAAAGAATCGGGTCTTAGCGTGCTCGTACGAATGTCTACCCCCGCCGATGCCACCATTATGGCGGAACTTGAGCGCGGGGACCCGAACTCCGCCAACTGGCCTCACAAGCATTACGAGGCCCTTTACAGAGCCACGGTTCCCGAACGGGTCGGGTACGTTATACTCGTGGCCGAAGACGCGTCCGCTGCGGATAGTCCGGCTTCTTCCGCTCTGCCCAGACCAATTGTCGGGTATGTGGCCGCACACCGTGTCGATAGCGAATGGGAACTGCAGTACTTGGTTGTCGCGAAAGAACTCCAGGGCCGGGGTATAGCAACGTATCTCGTCAATAAGTTCGTCGACCTTGTTCGAGCAAACGGCGGAAGCTGCATACGGCTCGAAGTCCGCGAATCGAACAAGAGCGCACGGGCCCTCTATCGAAAGATGGGTTTCGAAGAGGCGGGATTGCGCAAGGGCTACTACGCCAATCCCCCTGACGATGCAATCCTTTGCCGCCTAAGCCTTTAGTCTTTTTAGGTTTTTCTCATAACGAGACTGCACCAGAAATTGGCATTGAACCGATTTTGGGGCTGTGGTAGTTTGGGGCTAGAAAATCCCCTATTGGAGGTCTGCCTGGATGCTGACTTCGAATGACGCTCTTTTGACCAACCATGATGAATTTCGCAAACTGGCGCAGGAGCACATGCAGTATTCCACCCGTCTTGATTCTCTCACTCAAAAGCGCTACCTCAGTGAAGATGAGAAGCTGGAAGAAGTCCGGCTCAAAAAGCTAAAGCTTCGTCTCAAAGACCAGATGCAAATGATCGAGCGGCAGTATCGGCAGCAATACGGAACTCACGTAGCATAGTTTTCTTTGACCATCGAACCGCAATCATCGCCGCAAGGGTCATTTTGTATCCGTCCCCTGACGCTCTTCAGTGCCTTTCTTTATTTGCACTTACACAATTTCTAATCTAGCGTGAGCTTGTGTCGCTCAACTCTGCACTATAATGAATTTCTGCTCCCATGGTTCGCGACGGCTACTTCTATGCGCTCGGTTTGATTCTTGCTGCGGTCCTGGTTGCCTGGTTCACGCAACCTGACTGGGCCCTCGTCCCGCTGTTGCTTGCCGTATTTTTTCTATGGTTCTTTCGCGATCCGGAGCGCGCCATCCCCGTTGCCGCGGGCGCTGTGGTTTCGCCGGGAGACGGAAAAGTTACGGATGTCTCGTTCGTGACGGCGGGTAGTGAAAAGTTCGCCCGCATTAGCATCTTTCTGAGCGTCTTCGATGTCCACGTCAACCGTTCACCGATTGCAGGCGTCGTCCGCGATGTGCGCTATCAGCGCGGGAAGTTTCTGAATGCGATGAATCGGGCTTCGGCGGAGCAGAACGAGCAGAACATCGTGAGCGTGGAAGGCGACGGCCAAGTCGTGGTCTTCAAGCAAATTTCCGGTTTACTGGCCCGAAGAATAGTCTTTCATCCCAAGATAGGTGATCGACTGGAGCGCGGCCAGCGCGTGGGGCTCATCAAATTTGGTTCTCGTGTGGATGTCCTGCTCGCCGCCGAAGCTGCGCTCCAGGTTAAAGTCGGTGATCGAGTTCGCGGAGGCGCAAGTATCCTGGCCTACCTGCAGCCGAAAGGCGAACTGGCAAGCGCAGGTTATTCTGGCCGTAAAGATAAAGAGGCGCGCTGATGGACCTTCCAGTTCCAAGACGCCGGCGGGATGAGCAACGCCCCCGCCGTTTGAGCAAGGGAATGTACATCCTGCCTTCGCTATTTACCACGGGCAACATGGCGGCCGGCTTCTACGCAATCCTCGAGGTTGTTCACGCGAGCGCCTTGAGTTCCTGGCATTTGGATAACGCCGCCAAAGCGATTGGGTTTGCCGTTTTGTTCGATGGCCTCGACGGCCGCGTCGCCCGCATGACCGGGACTAGCAGCGAGTTTGGAAAAGAGTTCGATTCCCTGGCAGATGTGATCACGTTCGGCGTGGCTCCAGCAATGCTGGCGTGGACCTGGGGATTCCATCTAATGGCTCCCGTCGCGCTTACCGACTGGGACATTAAGCTCACTCAATTGGGCGCGATTGCCGCCTTCTTGTTCTTGATGGCGGGAGCAAGCCGCCTGGCCCGCTTCAATATCACAAACAACCCGCAGCCTTCCAATCCCGGGCGTCCGGGAAAGAAATATTTTGTCGGCATGCCGATTCCTGCGGGAGCCGGAGTGATTGCGGCTGTGGTTCATTTTCAGAAAGGTGTTCCTCTCGAATCCTGGTATACGGCCATCACCTGGCTGGCTATGGTCTCCGCCGTTGGTTATCTGATGGTGAGCACATGGCGTTTCTACAGCTTCAAAGACATCGATTTTCGTTCGCGCCATCCTTTTCGTCTCGTCATTTTTATCGCTTTCCTGATCGCCCTGGTCTGGCAGTTCTCGCGGCCAACGCTTTTCTGTGTCGCATTGCTCTATATGTTCTCAGGCGTCTTCTGGCGCCTGCAGTGGATTTTCCGCCGTCGCGGCCAGACCCCGCCGCCTACCTATAAGGAGGCTTCACAGACGTCATGAGTAGTCCTTCCAAAATCGCGGCATCGTCTCCTTCCGCTTCTCCCCGCGGACAACTCTTCCATGCGGCCATCGTGGGCGCGGCTACGCTCAAAGGGAAGGAAGTCGCCGAAATGCTCAACGAGCGTAACTTTCCCGCTGTGGATGTGCGCCTCCTCGACGATGACGAATCGATCGGCCAACTGGAAGCGACTGGCGACGAAATTAATTTTATTCAGAGCGTCCGGGCCGAGCAGTTTACCCACATGGACTTCACATTCTTCGCCGCCGATGCGGAGTGTACCCGCCAGAATTGGAAACGTGCCCGCGACGCCGGCAGCGCCATCATTGATCTCTCCAATGCGTTAGAAGAGGAACCTGGAGCCACCGTGCGCTCTCTCTGGCTGGAGCGCGAGCGCGGCGCAATGTGGCAGCCGGAGTTGCAGCCCGCTCCGTGCATCGTGGCTCATCCTACTGCTGTAGCTCTGGCTTTGCTGTTACTCCGGGCGCGCAAGGCTGGAGCCATCCGAAGCGCCGTGGCTACTGTTTTTGAGCCGGCGTCGGAACAGGGACAAAAAGGCATGGATGAGTTGCACCAGCAAACCGTCAATCTGCTCTCGTTCCAGTCTCTACCGAAGGATGTATTCGATGAACAGGTGGCGTTTAACATGGTTGCGCGCTATGGGCAGAAATCGCAGCTTTCGTTGGCATCGCTGGAAGCGCGGGTACTACGCCACTACCAAAAAATTGCCGGAACGGGCGTGATCGAGCCTTCGTTGATGGTTCTTCAAGCTCCAGTTTTTCACGGCCATGCGCTCACCATTTTCCTGGAGATGGAGCAGGCGGTCGATCCGGAAAGATTGTCGCAAGCTCTTGCTGGGGATCACGTCACGCTGTCCGGGCCCGAAGACGAGGCGCAGCCCAGCAACGTGAACACGGCGGGCCAACCTAATATTTTGGTTTCACTCAAGAGCGATGCGGTGCGCCCCAATGGAATCTGGTTGTGGGCAGCCGCCGATAACTTGCGAATCGCTGCCATGACTGCGGTGGAGTGCGCCGAGAGCATGATCCCGACCCGCCCGCTGGGAAAAATCCAATGAAGGCCGGCCGGTTCGCATTGCTAGCACTGCTATGCCTAACTCAGTTAGCGGCAAGTGCCGGTTGCGGATATCACACGGCGGGCCATGCGGTGCAGCTTCCAGAAAACGTTAAAACAATTGCCGTCCCGGCCTTCGTAAATGACACCAACACCTACCGCATCGAACAGTTGCTGACCGCCTCCGTGGTGCGCGAATTCACCACACGCACGCACTATCACATTCTCAACGATCCCAGCGAAGCGGCCGATGCCACGCTCCGGGGCACTGTGGTCTCCGCCTCTTCCACGCCGCTTACTTACAACTCCGCGACCGGACAAGCCGCCAGCGTTTTGGTAGTGGTGAGCATGCGTGTCGAACTCACGGACCGCCAAGGCAAAGTTCTGTATCAGAATCCCTCATATCTGTTTCGCGAACAATACGAAGTCTCGCAGGACCTGGCCAGCTTTTTCGAAGAAGACTCGCCCGCCTTCCGTCGCCTCTCCCAGGATTTTGCCCGTACCCTGGTCTCTAACATTCTGGAGGGCTTCTAGATGCTAGAGTTTCTACGACGCCGTACGGCGACGAGTAGTCATTTAAAGGAAAGTGTTTGATGCGAGCGTTTGCCCAAGCCGAGCGGTTTGTCAGCGAACTTGAGTCGCGCAAGCTGCGTCCCGCTTATGTGTTCGTCGGCGACGAAGCTTTTTTCCGCAAGCGCTTCCGCGATGCCATCATCGAGCATCTCGTCTCGCCAGACCTTCGCGACTTCAGCTTGTTCGAGTTCGATCTCGCGGAAAACGATCTCGCCGAAGTTCTCGATCGCGCCCGCACTCCTTCTCTGATGGCTCCGTTCCAGGTGTTCTTCGTGCGCGGCGTGAAAACACTTTTCGGCCGCGGCTCCAACGAAGAAAAGCTTGCCGCCATCGAAGACTATTGCAAGAACCCGAATCCCGACGCGCTGATTGTCTTCGTTGCCGACCACATCAGCATCCCCGCCGATGTCCGCCGCATTGAGATGCAGGATAAAGAACGTTACCAGCGCATCCGCGAAACCATGGGCCAGTTCTGCGGCATCGTCGAACTGGCGCGCGTGGAAGAAGGCGAAGCCGTTCGCTGGATCTCAGATTACTGCACCAGCCGCGAAGTTCCCGTGAAGATCGATCCCGATGGCGCCCGTGAATTGGTCGACGCACTCGGTGGCGACATGATGATGATCTCCAACGAACTGGAGAAGCTCATGCTCTACGTCGGCGCCCGCAACCACATCACGCTTGGCGACGTGGAGACCATGGTGCTCGCCGCCAAGCAGCGCTCTCTCTACGAACTCACCGATGCGATCTCAGCTAAAGATCGCGTGCGCGCTCTCGAAGTGCTCGACGCGATCCTCTCTTCAGGCGACGGCGAGGAAGCCGCCATCGGACACATCTATATGCTGGCGAAAACCTTTCGCCAGATGCTGGTGATCCTCGAGCGCAACGTGCGCGACCAGCGCATGCTCTGGGCCGCACTGTGGCAGGGCTTTCGCGTCCCACCCTTCGCCGCCGATGACATCATCAAGCAAGCCCGCCGCTACAAATCGCGCCGCGATCTGACGCGGGCAATCCGTCTTGTGGCCAAGGCCGATCTCGCCTTGCGTTCGAATCCCGTGAGTAAGCGCATGGTTCTGGAACGTCTGGTAATGGATCTAACGACGGAGCCGAAGCTGGAAGCGCCGGGATGGATGCAGGAACAGTTGCCGGTGTGAGAAGCATCTGGCAGCTATCAACTTTCCGAACTCAATATTCTGCGTCGAAGAAAAAGCCATGATATGGAGATACTTCATTGAAGGCCCCTGGATTGTTTTCATGGTGTATTGGGTGCTTGCCGCGGCGAGGACGCAGCGCACTCAGCGAAAAGAATCTTTCGGCAGGCGCTACGGAATCATGTTCGTCGAAATTATCGGCTTCACTCTAGTCTTCGACGGCGACGCCGACATTGGAGTCCTCGGGCACAAAGTCTTCTCCCGCAATTATGATATTGCCGTTGCGGGCATCGTCCTGGTGTGGGCGGGGATTGCGCTGGCAGTCTGGGCACGATGGCATCTCGGCCAATACTGGAGTGGACGGATCACGATCAAAGAGGATCACAAACTGATCCGCACCGGACCTTACGCTCGCCTTCGCCATCCGATTTATTCTGGGCTCGACTTGGCCGTGATCGGCTCGGCGCTTGCGATCGATCATTGGCGGTGCGTGGCCGGAGTCTGCGTGATTATGCTTGGTTTTTGGGTGAAGGCGAAAAGAGAGGAAGCCATGCTAAGCGCGCAGTTTGGAGAAGATTTTGCTGAGCACCGCGGGCAGACAGGATTCTTGTTGCCGAAGGTTTGGTAAAAAGTCGAATGGCAGACATTTGTGGGTCTGCCATCCCGTGTTCCAAGCTGAGCGCCAAAAACCTGAAAGTCAACAGCCTATTTCATTGCATTAACGCGCACACCCAGCCGCGATTTATACCGAGCGGCGGTATTCTCGTGCAAGGTGCCCTTTTGGATCGCCTTGTCGAGCGCAGAGACAGTCGCGCGGTAGGTCTGCTCGGCGGCTTTCTTGTCGCCCTTCTCGATAGTCTCGCGCAGAGTGCGCAGCGTTGTGCGCAGGCGGGAGGTGTTGGTGCGGTTGGTGGCCGTGCGCTTTACAGTCTGACGGGCGCGTTTAAGCGCCGATTGATGATTAGCCATATATGCTTCGTTGCCCTTATTGGTCCAGCGAGATATTCCGGTGAGTGCCGAATACGTTATTCTACGAGACTAACTCTCGACTGGTCAAACGCTTGGGTATTCTGACTTGGGTATATCTGAAAATGAACGGCCATTGACTCCCACTCCGCCGCGGGGTACGCTTTAAGTAATGGTAGTGACCTGCCCTTTGGGCATGAGCATCCCGGTTAGTCCCGTCTCGAAGCATAATCCTGTTTTGTCTGCCAAGTGGCTGCGGCAGCATTTCTGCGCCTATCCATTTTTGCGTCGAGCAAAGAGATTGAATGAAGAAAAGCATCGGGATTAGTCCCAACATCGAGACCCTGTTTGGCACGCGCGACGAGAATGTGCGTGTCCTCGAAGACGGCTTAAACGTCACCATTGACCTGCGTTCGAACGCAATCGAACTGGAAGGCGCTGCGCGCGACGTGGCCCGCGCCGAGCAGGTGTTTGCCGATTACGAAAGCCTGCAGCGCTCCGGTTATAGCTTCAACAATGGTGACCTCAACAGCATGCTGCGCGTGCTTACCGCCGATTCGACTGCAACGTTGCGTGGACTCGCTGACGCAGGCCGCCAGCGTTCGCTCGGACGCCGCATGGTGCAGCCGAAGAGCGTGAATCAGCGGTGCTACGTGGAAGCGATCGAGAAGCACGACATGGTGTTCGGCGTCGGACCTGCAGGCACCGGCAAGA
>JBAPQU010000126.1:0-2695 GCA_049280795.1 Candidatus Sulfotelmatobacter sp. | reverse complement strand
AGGAAGTCGGTGATGCTTTGCGGTTCCACGCGGACTTCGACACGACGCAGGCTGGCGAGCAGAAGATTCATTTCGAATTGGAAGCCGGTGGCGCTGCGTAGATTCTTCGCCGAAGGATGAGCCATCTCGGTTCTGCCGCGATTGTGTTCCAGCAACCCCCAGCATTTGGGCAATTCTTCGCGCCGCACCAGTCCAGCGGGGACTAAGTAGAAGCGTTCGCAACCGACTCCTTGCTCGGGCTTGAGGCGGAAGGGCTTCGCGCGGTCGGCGAGGAAGTCGGCGCGCGTGACTTTGCACTCGATCAGCACGGAATGGCAGGCGCGCTTCCAGCCGATGGCGTCGGGCATTTCGCCGCTTACGCAGGCTTGCTCGGAGAGTACTACTCCGCAGCGGTAGCGGCGCAGCCAGTGGACAGCTTTCTCGACTAGTTGGGCGTGCGTCATCTGTTCGACATTGTTCGGCTTCCGAGTCCGGCTTCCGGGCTTGGGAGCAAGAACAGTTGTATCTGGAGAAGTGAGTGCATGGAAGTCACTGGGAAGCTACTAGCGGAGCGGGGTGTGGAAATCTGCCCGAAAAATATGGGCAGCGGGCGGCTTTGGTTGCGTCCACCGGCTTTTTGGGGCATAAGAGCTGTTTTGGCCTGCCATCCCCCACCGACATCATTTCGCTGAAATCCGGTAAACATGCGGGTAAACGCATTTTTGGGATGCGCAGAGCTGGCTAAATATCAGATTTCAAATAGCTTGCGGGCAAAATCTAAGCAGCAAAGCACTTAGCTCTGGTGCTTGGACGGTGGCCTCTACTGCCTCCGCCTTGACCATGTTCTGCTCATTCCGGTTGGGCTGCAAGGTCAGATGTCACAAGATGGTTGTGGATTCCGGAAGCGGCGCGAAGATCGGTTCGGCAAATGAGTGTAATCGCTATGTTTCGCAGATTGATCCGACGGGATTGCAAATACTACATCTTGACGACGCCGACTGTAGGGTGTGCAATGCGCAATGAATAAGGAGAACCGATGAGGGGATTGTTGAGCGTTTGTTTGCTTGCAGGCTGCGGGATGGTATCGGTCCTGGCGGCTTCCCACTCTCCGCAGACAACTTCGATGGCAGGCGACCGGGCTAACGCTTCGAAAGAAACAATCGAGGGCCTGGTTCGGGATGTTGCCTGTCCCATTCAGAACCTGGATGGAACTGCGACTGAGCTAAGCCTCAAATGTGTGAGGGAATGCGTGAGGGGCGGTTCGCCGCTGGTTATTCTGACCAAGGATGGCCACTTGTATTTCCCCATCTCCGACAAAATGCCAGACGCGGATCAGCGGCAAGAGCTGATGCCATTCGTCGGCAGATACGTACGGGCCAGCGGGACCGTATTTGAGCGGACCGGGACGCACGCGATTGTAATCACGGAAATTAAGGAAATGAAAGAGATCCACTTGACGATAGATGAGCAGTAATTCAAGGAATCATTGAGGGATGCGGCCGTCTGACGCCATCAGTGAAATGGCTCTGCGGCCTGACCGAGGCATGTCACTTTCCGGAAGCCAGTTTCTGGGCAGCTCCCGAGTCAGCGGCCGATTCATCTGGATCAACGAGTGTAATGGCGATATTACGTCAACTACTGCCGGTAACGGCGGAGCCTCTCAGGTGGGACGACCTCAAACCATTTAATTGGTGCCGAGCGCAGTGCGGTGCGATCAATATTGACCCCGCCTTCTGGCGATTGTAAGTCGACTAGCAGCGCTCGTGCCCGATCGATATTCGTATACTCTTGTCGGCACCATTCCGCTAACGGGCGGTAGCGCTCATCATTCGGCATTGTCTCCCACCAAGTGATCAACGGAAAAGGGCATATATCGTAGAGATTCTCTCTGGTCCACCACCATCTAAACGGGCCTTTGAGTGAGTGGTTTCTAGAATCACGGTGCCGCGGCCTTCCTGTAGCGCCTGCTCAAAATTCCGCCGATCCATTACTCGTCCCGTTGCCTTCATCTGCTTCTTAAAGGACCGCTCGCGCCTTTTCTGGACGGTGCTTGCGACAAGAGCGACGGGAATTGATAACACTGCGGCAATGTCCAATGCGGGGACGAACCAAATTGCGTGCAAAGGCCCGAACTCTCGCGGTCCTTTGCGAGCGTGCGGCCTCGCATCTAAATCCAACGTTTGTACCAAACCAACGCTCCCTCGATGCGCCGTTGGTCCGAAAGAAGGTATGCAACGATACAGCACGGACAAGCTAGAAGTATAAGCCGAAGGAGGTGATTGACGAAATCCGGCCTTTAAACTCATTGAGGAATGCGGTCCTCTGACGCCAAAGTGAAATGGCTTTTCGTCCTAAGGTTACGTAAACTTTCGGAGGCCCGTCTCTGGACAGCTTCCGAGTCAGCGGCCAATTCATCTGGATCGATGAGTCGAACGGCAATATTACGCCACAACTCAGTGAGAGAACCGGGTAGAATTACTGCCCTCATGGCATTCCGATTCGAGTTCGACTCGGTCAATAAGATTCTGCTGGCGCGGTTCGAGGGTCAGCTGACAAATGAATCCGCGGCGGAATACCACGACGCCCTGGGCAAGAATTGGAGGGCGACTGATGCCCGCGCGGGCATCTGGGACCTTTCAGGCGTTACCGACTTTGCCGTGTCCGCCGATTTCTTACGCAGCCTGGCACAGCGCAAACCAATCTCGCCGGGCTTGAC
>JBAPQU010000125.1:0-1952 GCA_049280795.1 Candidatus Sulfotelmatobacter sp. | reverse complement strand
TGCCTTGAAAGCACTCATCTATTTTCGCCTTGATCTTCGTCTCGAAAAGCTCCTTATCTACCACTTCATCAACCCGATGCCCCATCGCCTGCGACCTCTCGATGCCCCGGTAGTTAAGGTATGCGCGATTGGCGATGACGTACCGGTAATCCCGGTCCACTACAACAATCATCTCCTCTAGTCCTTCGACCACTCTCTCGTACTCGCGCAGCCTCTCCTCGCTCTGTTTGCGTTCGGTGACATCCTGCACGATCGCCATGTGCCAAACCGGTTCCTCGCCTTTGGCCCACATCGCCACAACCTCGACCTCAGCCCAGCGAATCGAACCATCCGGCCGAAGGTATCTCTTTTCTATTTCGTACTGCTGCAATTCTCCTTCTCTAAGTTGCCGCAGTTTCTCGAGATTCCCCGCCAGATCATCGGGGTGCGTGAGGCTTTGAAAATTCCGGCTCAACAGATCCTCTTCCGTCCTTCCCAGGATTTCGCAATATTTCGGATTGACTCCGATTAGCCTGCCAGTCCGGCTTTCAGCCCAGCAGATGCCCACCGGAGCACGGTCATGCACGGCGCGATATCGGTTTTGGATGGCCTGCAGTCGCGCCTCGGCCAGTTTGCGCTCGGTTAGATCGCGGGAGATCGTTACGACATACTCTCGATCCAGCACGACCCGTCTCATGCTGACTTCCACCGGGAACATAATTCCGTCTTTTCGACGGTGAATGCTTTCCATCACCGCGGAGCCCGTTGTCCGCAACCGTTCTTTGATCTTGTGTGTCGCATCTGGAGTCACCTCCGGATCAATGTCGAACACTCCCAACACCAGAAGTTCTTCCCGGCTATATCCCAGGTCTGAGCACGCTTTCTCATTCACATCCAGGAAACGCAGCGTTTCCATATCTACCACTTCGATCGCATCATTGGATTGGTCCACCAAGGTGCGGAACAGCTTCAACTCGCGGATCGTGCGTTCGCCTTCGCGCACTTTGACAAGCAGTTCCTCGCTGGCTTTGCGCAAGAGCTTCTCTATGCGCTTTTGCCCCGTAACGTCGTGGGCGATGCCCCGCACAATCGGCGACGCTACTCCTTCAGTCCGCAGCGTGTTGTGGTATTCCCAAATCCGGCGTTCGCCCGAACGCGTCCTCACCGCTACCAAGCCCCGCGACTCCCCTGTCGTCTTGATTTGGTTTAGGTACTCGTCGAACTTAGCGCGGAATTCCTCAGGAACCATTTTCCGCATGGGAATCCTCAGCATCTCTTCGACGCTGTAACCGAGTACCCTTGCTGGAGCGGGATTTACAGCCAACAACCGTCCTTCAAGATCGTGAATGCAGAGCAGGTCATGACTGTGCTCTACGAGATCCTGATACCAGTCTTCATTTTCGTGGAAAGCTCTCCGGATTGGGTCCGCATCAATGACCCTTCTCGATGCGCGACGTTTCTCGGGCCCAGGGTGCACATCCATGGCTACTCCCTGTAGGCTGAATATCTCCGGCCGCACGGATTCCGGTGCGGCACCCGGACACACAAAGCAAGTTACGTGCCAAATCGCGTTACTTGATCCAGCCCAATTGCGGCGAAGTGTAGCAGAAGTGCGCAGACTTCCTCAACTTTCGTTGCCCTGCGGGCGGCAAAGGTTGCAAGCTGATTTCGATCTGCCATTTGCCGATGCGACTCGCACGCCACCATGTCGCTGGAGCAATGGCAAAAGCTTTACCATGATCCCGGGCGGCGTTCTATTCACCTGAGCACTCCAGTCGACGAATACCGCTCCGATGAGATGGAACTAACCACGATGGGCGCAGCTTCGAAGTCATACGTGTGCAGATTAAAGAATCCGTAACAAGCTGACCGGCAGCCAGCGTACAAATTGTTTTGGGAAGGGCACGGCGTCAGCCGTGCGGCCGGGAGCCAGCAAAGCCGCGCGGGGCTAAAATACTCATGTAGGGGCAGCC
>JBAPQU010000124.1:0-18019 GCA_049280795.1 Candidatus Sulfotelmatobacter sp. | reverse complement strand
TCATCGAGCGCTACGTCGCGCGCGCGAAAAAACTGAAAGTTGGCAACGGCCTTGATGAAACTACCGAGATGGGTCCGGCGATCAACGAGAAGCAATTGCAGACTGACCTCAGCTACGTCGAGATCGGCAAGAACGAAGGCGCGAAGCTGATGTGCGGCGGTAATCGGCTCGATAAAGGCGATTATCAATACGGCTGGTTCATGGAGCCGACTGTGTTTACCGATGTTGACCCCAAGATGCGCATTGCGCAGGAAGAGATCTTCGGCCCCGTCGTCTCGATTATTCCTTGCGACGATCTGGAGAATGCTATCGAGATCGCCAACGGCATCGAGTATGGACTCTCGTCCGCGCTCTATACCAAAGATGTGAACAAAGCCTTTGCTGCCATTCGCGATCTGTATGCGGGTATCACTTACATCAACGCGCCAACGATCGGCGCTGAAGTGCATCTTCCTTTCGGCGGCACCAAAGCCACCGGTAACGGACACCGCGAAGGCGGCATTGGCGCGATTGATTTCTACACCGAGTGGAAGTCGGTCTACGTGGATTATTCCGACAAGCTGCAGAAGGCGCAGATCGATAGAGTGGACTGAAAAGGTGCTGTAAAAACAAAAGCAAACCTCAGCGGCTATAAGCCGCGTTGATTTTGGGCGATTTACGGCACGAGTGAAACTCGTGCCCTTCCCGTTCGTGCTGATCAGCACTTTTTCGCCCGGCCCGCTAGAGACTATCCTCCGCTTGTCACCGACCCGGTTGCGTTATAAAGTACGAACCGCAATCTGGAGGTGACTAAATGAAGATCTCGACTACGGTGCTATGCGCGTTCGCACTTCTCTGCATGGGAGCCACGGCCCAGGCTCAGCAGCATGCCGCAATGACGATCCATGTTCCTGAGGCAGTATCCAGCGACGTCGCACCATTGATTGGTCATCTTCCGGACTTGCAGCGTCTGAGCCTCGCCATCTCCTTGCCGCTGCGCAATGAAGCGGAGCTCGATGATCTTCTGCAACGCATCTACGATCCGCAAAGTCCCAGCTTCCACAAATATCTCAGCGTGGAGGAATTCACCGATCGATTCGGCCCCACCGAGTCCGACCATGAAGCGGTCCTCCACTTTGCACAAACCTATGGTCTGGCTGTGATTGACGTTTCAGCCAATCGCATGGTCGTGGATGTCGAAGGCTCTGCGGAGAACATAGAAAAAGCTTTCCACGTTGCGCTGGGCATCTATCAGCATCCCACCGAGAGCCGCACGTTCTACGCGCCGGATCGCGAGCCGTCGGTCGATATCGATGTCGCGGTGCTGCACGTTTCCGGGTTAGATAACTTCACGCAGCCGCACGCCAAGAACGTCAGGCCTTCTCCGGAATCGAGAAGCGACGAATCAGCTGCGAGCAAAACCACAGGCTCCGGACCCTTTGGCCAATTTATCGGGAGCGATATGAGAGCGGCCTACTACGGCACCGGTTCGCTCGATGGCGCCGGACAATCGGTGGGGCTGTTTGAATATGCAGGATATGAAATCAGCGATGTTAAGACTTACTTCAAGAATGTGAAGCAGGCTCTCACGGTGCCGGTCAAGGGCGTATCGCTCAATGGAGCACATCTGGGTTGTCCACCGAGCACGTGCGACGACAGCGAACAGGTGATCGACATTGAGACGACAATTTCCATGGCGCCGGGTTTGAAGCAGGTCGTCGTCTACGTGGGATTCAACGATGTCTCCATCTTTAACCGGATGGCCGTCGATAATACTTCCAAGCAACTCAGTTGCTCCTGGGGATGGAACGACGACGAAAGCAGCCTGGACCCGATCTTCAAAGAAATGGCGGCGCAGGGGCAGACCGTATTTGTGGCCAGCGGCGACAATGGCTCGGCTACTCCGGGCGATGTGGTATGGCCGGCGGATGATCCTTACATTACTTCGGTCGGCGGGACGGACTTGGTGACTACTGGCCCGGGCGGTGCGTGGAAATCGGAGACGGGATGGAACGGGAGTGCGGGGATGGCTTCCAAGAACAAGATTCCGATTCCCAGCTATCAGCAGATTGCCGGCGTAATCAACTCACGCAATCATGGGTCGAAAACCTTGCGTGATATTCCGGACGTCGCCGCGGAGGCGAACACCAACCAGTACAGCTGTTACGACGGCGGATGCTTCGGGGGCAATGGAGGCACCAGTTACGCCGCTCCGCAATGGGCCGGGTTGACGGCAATGGCGAATCAGCAGGCTCTCGCGGGTGGGGGAACGGCTCTGGGATTTCTTAATCCGGCGCTCTATGCGATTGGAACGGGAGCGAATTATGACAGCGACTTCCACGACATCGACCGCAACAGCAATGGCAGGTACACGGCTGTAACCGGTTTTGATCTGGTGACGGGATGGGGAAGTCCCAACGGGGTGAATTTGATTGGCATGTTTGCGGGGATTGACTGAGGTGCGACATGCGATTGAAACCCTTCCTGCTGGACATTTGGCTGGATACCTACGAACACGACATCGAATTCAATCTGGCCTCAAGCGAAGGACCGCGCTGGACGCTGAATGAGATCCTGAGTCTTGGCAGTGAGGAGGAGCGGCAGCGTTTTCTAAATCACAAATTGGCCTACAGCCGCCCGGCGGGCGCTGATGGCTTACGCGCAGCCATCGCCGAAATGCAGGGCGTGGATGTCGATGCGGTGCAGGTTGTAACCGGTGCCTCTGAAGCGCTGCTTATTTTATTTTGGCTGGCGGCGGAAGCTGGAGCCAACGTTGTCTTGCCGCAACCGGGTTATCCGCCATTTTCCGCGCTGCCCGAATCGCTTGGGATTGAGACTCGCTACTATGCGGTTCGGAAGGAGAATGACTTTCGTATCGATCTCGACGAGATCAAGCAACTGGTGGATCGAAATACCAAGTTGATTCTGATCAACAGTCCCCACAATCCTACGGGCACGACGATCAGCGATGCGGAACTGGACAGCTTGCACGAGTTCACGGCGTCTCGCGGAATTCAACTGGTTAGCGATGAGGTCTACCACCCTATTTATCATCCTATTAGCAGCGGGCAGGCGACCAGATCCGCTTCCCGTCTGCCGCATGCAACCGTCATTCATGATTTCTCGAAAGCTTTTCCTTTATCCGGAGTGCGGACCGGTTGGATGATCGAGCACGACGCCACGCGCCGCGAACGTTACTTGAATGCGCGCACCATTTTTTCCATTTCGAACAATACTGCCGGAGAAATGCTGGCGGAGATTGCGATGCGCCGGCGGGATATCGTCCTGGGGAGAACGCAGGAAGCCGCAACTAAAAATCTTCGGCAGCTTGCCTCCTTTATGTCCGAGCATCGCGAGACGCTCGGCTGGATTCCTCCGCGTGGCGGAGTGACCGCTTTCCCGTGGCTGGTCAGTGGAGAGAACAGCCGCGCCTTTTGCCAGGCGGCAGCGGAACAGGGCATCCTGCTTGCCCCCGGAGATTGTTGGGATGCGCCCTCGCATTTTCGTTTGGGGTTCGCGGTGATGCCTGACAAATTTCCCGAAGCCCTCGACCGGCTGGGAGAATTTGTTAAGAGTTGGGCGGACGCGAACGTGACCAAGGCGTAGCGAATCTGTTGCTTCGCGGGTAGAATCCGTTTATGCCTCTTACCCACAGCCGCGAGATCGGCGCTGCCAGGCGCCTTGACAATGTCCGCTATGCCATTCGCGATCTGGCTTGCGTGGCTGATGAAGTCACGGCGCAGGGGCACAAAGTTCTGCCACTGAATGTTGGCGACCCGCTTAACTTTGATTTCCAGACTCCGCCGCACATCATTGAAGCGGCTTACAAGGCCATGCGTGATGGCAAGAACGGCTACGCGCCTTCTCCGGGAATTCCGGAGGCGCTGGAGGCGATTCGCGGTGAGGCGGCGCGCAAGGGCATCACGACGGTGCGGGATGTTTTCGTCACTTCCGGCGTGAGTGAGACGGTTGACCTTTGCATTTCCGCGCTGGTCGATCCGGGCGAAGATATTCTTACGCCGAAGCCGGATTATCCGCTTTATTCCGCCGTGCTGTGCAAGCTGGGCATTGCGCTGAACGCTTACGATTTGAATGAAGACGATGCGTGGCAGCCGGAGCTTGCCGACATTGAACGCAAGCTCACGCCTGGCACACGCGGGATAGTGCTGATCAATCCGAATAATCCAACGGGAGCGCTATGCTCGCGGGAGATGCTGGAGCAGGTTGCCGAGATTGCGCGGCGGCATAATCTGGTTGTGTTCGCGGATGAGATTTACGACAAACTTATTTTGGAAAATACGCCGCACATTGCGTTCGCTTCCGTTGCGCCAGATGTGCCTTGCATCACTTTCGGCGGCATGTCGAAGAACTATCTGGTGCCGGGATGGAGGATTGGCTGGGGTATTGTTTCGGGCGATGCCGCGGCGGTGAAGGCTTACACCGAAGGCATTCACCGGCTGCTGCGGGCGCGGTTGTGCGCGAATCATCCGGAACAGTATGCGATTAAGGCGGCGCTGGAAGGTCCGCAGGATCATCTGGTGGAAGTGCGGCGCAAGCTGCGCTCGCGGCGCGACCTCACGCAGAAGTGGTGCGAGGCGACTCCGCGAGTGAGTTGTGTTGCGCCGCGCGGTGCGTTCTATGCTTTCCCGCGGATCGATATTCCCGAGAGCGATGAAGTCTTCGTCAAGGAACTGATTCGGCAGAAGCATGTGATGGTGGTGCATGGGTCGGGATTTGGGCAGAAGCCGGGGACGCAGCATTTTCGCATTGTGTTTTTGCCGGATGAGGGGACTTTGGCCAAGGCGTATATGGGGATAGCGGAGTTTATTCGGGAGCGATATGGAAATGCCTAGCTGTATCTAATACCAAATCGGGAACGCAGGTTAGAAAATGCTCGAGCAACCAACCCCGCTCAACATACAATGAGGCGTGCCAATTGCACGTCTAAATCGAATAATACTGCAAAAGCTTGCGGAGAGCAGGCTCGAAGAAGGAAAGATTCTCCTGGCAAACAATCAGTGGACAGGAGCTTATTACTTGACTGGGCTCGCTACCGAATGTGCTTTGAAGGCATGCCTTGCTCGGGCGGTCAAGGAACACGATTATCCCGACAAAAAATTCGTTAATGGAATGTACCAACACAATCTGCAGAGCCTTATAGGATTAGACGCAGCGCTTTTGGCGGCTTTGCAATCGGACATGACACTTGATTCTAAGCTGAGCGCAAATTGGAATACTGTTAAAGACTGGGATGATGAAAAGCGGTACGATATTGTTGACGAGCAAGAGGCCAGAGGCTTGTACGACGCAACCACGGAAATGGGCTCGGGCGTTATGCCGTGGATTCGAGGAAGATGGTGATGCCTTACGTTGACGCGCTGACAACATTGGACATCGATTTCGGGCGTCAACTCTGGCAAGCGTTGCGTCAGAATAAGATTTTCCCGGCGCTGGGAGTGTTTTGGTTGCTGGGCTCCGAGAACGGTTGGCGCCTAATGGTGGCTACGCCTCGAGTGGACGAAGTCGGCCGAAGAAAAGCTTATGAAGAGCTAGGAAACCTTAGACGTGGAGTTGTGCCGGGAGCAGGCCAGCCGCTGCTTGTTGAACTTATCAGTCCAAGAACGCCGCTCTATCAAGCCTTGCGTTCCGTGTTCGCAAGGACTGCGTCAGTGGAAGGAGCGCGACTCGGAAATACACAGGTCGGGGGAATGTACATCGATGATGCTTATCTGTATGAGATACGTTGAACTCCTCATACGCACTCTCTACGCGCGAAATTGCGCAATTGATATTTGCTTTTAGTTGCCGGGATTTACGCTACCAAGCCCTTCCGGATCTTTATCTTGCATGCTTGCGATGTGGCGGCACAAGAAAATCAAGGTCAAAGTAAGCGCATAGAGCCTGCCCTGAGCTTGTCGAAGGGAGTGTCCGCTCCACACAAGCAAATTACTCGTCAGCTAGATGCCGATGTTTAGGGTGCGGAGGGCGGATTTGTAGGCTTCGCGGGTTTGGGTGAATTTGGGGTGGGCGTCGTGTTCGCGGAAGTGGGCGTCGTCCCATTTTTCCCAGGCGGTCATGGAATGGTCGGGAGTGGCCAGGGCTTCTTCGGCGCGAATGGCGGCGATCCATTCGTCGGTGGCTTGCTTGTAGGCTAGACGGAGTTGATCGAGGTTGGCTGGGGGCATGGCTTGCAGGGTAATGCTGGGCGGTGGCGCGGTCAATTGGATGGGGCGAAATTCACGGAGAATTAACAGAGTGTTCCTCATGGGCTAAAGCCCGCGTCATTATCTTGACGCTAACGCGGCGCTGAAGCGCCGCTCTTCCACGGTTGCGCCGGCAGAAGGCAGATTCCTCCCTTGCCGTCGCTGGCGCTCGGGCTTCGGTCGGAATGACAGAGCTTTTAGAGTTGAGCTCGAAAATCCACATCAAGGTCAAGGTCAAAGGCAGCGGACAGGAGTGTCCGCTCCACACGGACACTGCCATTCCGCTCAAGTTACTGACCGGCTGACTTTTGGCTTCCCGCGCCATTGTCGAATTCTTCGGCCATCCAGTGTTGTAAGGCGGTGATGTTTTGCGGACGGCCCAGGAAGTTCTTTACTAAGTCGTTCGCCGACATTGATCCGCCGGGTTCGAGGACTATGCGGCGGTAGCGCATGGGGGCGTCGCCGGCTAGAAGATTTTGATGGTCGAATTGCAGGAAGAAATCTTCGGCGATCACTTTATCCCAGAGATAGGTGTAATAAGCGGAGGAGTAGCCGCCGAGGTGTCCGAACGATGCCCAGACGTGCGTGTCGGGCAGCGGGGCGAAGAGCGTGTAACGGCGGGAGTCGTCGAGGGTGACGGCGTCGAGGTCCACGTCAGAGGGCTTGGTTTTGTAGATGTCGTAGGAGATGGCGGTGAACAAATTCTGACGGGCAACCCAGCCGCCGCGTCCGAAGGCCGAGGCGCGGTTCATGCGGGCGACGAGTTCCGCGGGAATGGGTTCGCCGGTTTTGTAGTGGTGGGCGAAGTTGGCGAGGACCTGCGGACTGCGAATCCATTCCTCGAGCATTTGCGAGGGAGCTTCGACGAAATCAGATTCCATGCTGATGCCGCTGATGCCGGCCCATTGCTGCTGGCCGCCGAGAATGTGGTGCATAAGGTGGCCGAATTCGTGAAAGAAAGTTTGCACGTCGCCGTAATCCATGAGGCCGGGATCGGTTGCGGTGGGCGCGGGGAAGTTGCAGACGAGAATGGCTTCGGGAAGTTGCTTGCCGCGGATGCCGTCGAGCACGGGAGCCATTTCTGCGTGGCTGTATTTTCCGGGGCGCGGGTGCATATCGAGATAGAAGCGGCCGATGGGCTTGCCGCCATCGAGGACGATCCAGGTTTCAACCGAGGGATCCCATGAAGGGACGTTCGGTTCCTGCTGGAAGCTGACGTGGAAAAGCTCTGCAGCGGCATCGAGGATGCCTTGCTTCACCTGCTTGAACGGGAAGTAAGGACGAACGGATTGAGAGTCGAAATCGTATTTGGTGCGGCGGACTAATTCGGAAAGATAAGACTGTTCATAGCCCCATATTTCTTTCGCGCCGGGATCGGTCTTCTGTTTTTCGGCGAGCAGCATTTCAAATTCGCGTTTCGACAAATCGCGGGAGGCATCGTCAACTTGCTGAATGAAGCCGGCGATGTTGTGGCCTTTGGCTACCATCTTGTCGGCGGCGTTGTAGTCTGCCCAACTGGAGTAACCGAGAAGAGTGGCGATTTCGTAGCGCGTCTTCATCAGGTTGGTGAGAACTTCCAGATTTTTCGGATAGGCGCGGGTGTTGAAGGCGAAGGTGACGCGGCGGCGCAGGGTATCACTTTTCGCAAAGGTGAAGACAGGAAGCGCGTCGGGGTAATCGGTGGTGATGTGGACCTTGCCGTTGGCATCGGGCTTGTGGCGGTCGATGTAATCCTGGGGCAGTCCGTCGAGTTCGGAGGGATCGGCTTCGACTACTTTTTGTCCGTCTGAAATATTGCGATCGAACATGGACTGCAGTTCGGTGGCCTGTTCGTTTAATTTCTTGAGGCGGGCGCGGGTGGCATCGTCTTTGTCGACGCCGGCGAGACGAAATTCGAGAAGCTGATGCTGGACGTAGTAGCGGGTGGCAGTGTCGGCATGGGAAAGATCAAGCGCGGCGAGAGCGCTGTAGACGCCGTGATTAAGGGCGATGGCAGTCTGGGCGGCGCTGGCTTTGGTGACCATGGCCGTAGCGTGATCGCGGAAGGCGGCGTCGGGATGGACTTGCTCCATAAGTCCGGCAAAATATTGGGCGGAGTTATTTTGATGGACGGCCTCGTCGAAGGGGACCAGCGTGTTTTCGATGGTGCGGGCGCCTTTGACGGCGAGGAGAGTTTCGATAGAGCGTTCGCCGGCGGCGAGGCGGTCGTTCTCAATTTTTTCGAAGGCGGGGACATCGGGCTTAGTGGCCCAAATAGTGGGCTGGGAAACCGTGACGTTCTGGGCGGAAAGGGCGGCGGCTAGAAAAATCGGAAGACAGAGGAAGATGGCATGACGGGCGATGAACAACATGAAGGAACCTCGTGGAGAAGCTATTGAATTGGGTGGAACGATTCGAAGCTGGCCCCTAGAGTCAGCTCGAAGCGCGGCTAAATTGTTGATGACGATGTATGGCGATGTCAAGCGTGGTGCCTGCAAAATCGGGATTCAACAAGACTGATAAGAGATGTTCTGTTGAATCTAGCGCCAGCGCTTTAGGCGCGGCCAGAGTTGGGCGAGAGTGCCGAATTTTGCGCCGCGGCAGATGTAGACGTCGATTTGTTTTTCGAGAGCGTAGGGATTGTCGGCAGATTGGCCGACGTATTCGACGTGATCGAAGAGGCGCTCTAGATTTTCCCGGCTGTCGTCGAGAACGATCATGCAGTTGCCGGAGTAGCCGCGCGGTCCCCAGAGAAACCAGGTTTGATGGCCGCTGAGGGAGCGGGGCAAGCCGTACCGGCGGCCGAGAAAGTCGATGGCGCCAGCCTGACCATAGTCCTGAGCGAAGATACCGCAGGTTTCATCTTGGCGCTCGTCTGGCGTCAGGCGGTTCCACGCGACGGCGGTTTCGGCGACGATTTCTTCCCATCCGAACTGGTCGGCATACCACTGGGGCAGCGCAGCGCGAGCATGGGCGTGCTCCATGACCGGCAGCTTGAAGGGTAGATGCTTTGCGTAGGCAAGAAAACTTTCAGGCGACAGGATGGGCACAGTAACGGGAGCGAGGTGGGCTCCGCTGGCGAGCAAAACGATGACGATGATCGGCTTCAGCCAGCCGCGGCGCCGGCCAGCGATTTCTGGCGCGTCGTTTTTGTTTCCGTCGATGGCGGAGTCGATTATGACCGCGCCTGCCGCCAGCAGCATGGGATATATGGGAGCGAGGTAGTAATTCTTGCCGTGGAGCACGAAGAAAACGGTGAAACAGACCAGATAGCACCAGCCGAGGACGCGATAAGGCTTGAGTCGCGCAGAGAAGAGCAGTGCGAATAGTCCGGTCAGCCAGAAGGGGGTGGTGAAGGGGTGAACCAGGATCATCTGCTGGAAAAAATATTGAGGGAGAGGAAGAACGACGTCGCGTCCTTCCACGCGAATGTTGTGTATCAGTTCGAGGAACGGCCAGTGATAGTGAATGTTCCAGAGCAGGTTGGGCAGAAAAACCAAGAACGCGGCGAGGCCGCCGAACCAGATCGAGGGATTGAGGAAGGCGCGGCGTTGCGGCGTGAGTAGAAGGCCGACGACGATGCCGAAGCCGAAAAGGGCGATCGAGTATTTTTCCTGCAGGCCGATGCCGGCGATTGCTCCGAACCAGAGCCAGTAGCGCGGGGCTTTTTCAGTTCCAGCAGCACGTTTGATGGCGAGGATAGCGAAGTAAGCGCAGGCCATCCAGAGGTTGGGTTCGAGGCAGTTGGTGGTGAGCAGGCTGCCATTGGAAAGATACTGTGGGGCGATGACGACGGTGATGGCGCTGAGCAGCAGGGCGGAGCGGCGTCCGCCGAACTCGCGGGCGAGGACGGCGGTTTGCACCACAAGGAGAGACGAAGCCAGCGCCGGAATAAAGCGAATGCTGCGCAGCGAGTCTCCGAGGAGGGCGCGGCAGATGTGGATGAGGAACGGAATGAGCGGAGGCTGGTCGACGTAGCCCCAGGCCAGGTGATCGCCGCAGGCGATGTAATCGAACTCGTCGCGAAAGTAGCCGTAGCGGTTGTTGAAGTAGATGTGGAAGAGGAATTTGGAGAAGGCGATCGCACAAATCAGTGCCATGCCACCAGCGAGGAACGGCCGATTAGCGCGGCTCGAACTTGAGGGGGTAGTGGGGGCAGTGACCATACGGGATATCAGGCCAACAGGCACGCGGTGAAGGACGCAGAGCCCCGCAAAAACTGTAGACCATTGGAGTTGCGGGTCTCTGGTTCGGGCTTCGGTTTTGCGGACTACGGCTGCAGGGTCGCCACGTAACCATGAGTTCCTCCCCCGGAGGGCAGAGAGTAGTAACCCACAATCTGGCCGAAATCGTTAACGCCGTACCCGTAAGTATCATAGCTGGTGTTCGAGTTTGGCATGTATTGGAAGGAGATGAGCTGCACGCCATTGGTATACAAGAGAGCATAGTCGTCTAGGTACGAAACCTCGTAATACCCACCTACGTCTCCGTTGTTGTTGATGCTCTCGCCGAATGTCCACACGCCCTCAGCGTCGAAGAACGAACTCGGGCTTCCAGTCCAAGTGGAGGGCACTCCGGGCTCTGTAAAGCCGGTTTCTACACCGTTGTTGCTGTAGAATCCCGCGACGGTGGCGTCCCCATTGATGCCATTCACCAAATTACAGCACGAGCTGGTGTAAGGATTATTCGGATAAAACTTCGAAGCGTAGTATACGAAGCTTTGACCTCCTGGGTTACTGTAGCTACCGACCATCTGACCGGCGTCGTTGATTCCGTAAAGCGCCGTTCCCCCGTTCGCACACGTCGTGTTAGGGTTGTCAATCGAAGTATAGGTGCCGCCACTGAGCAGATATCCGTGATCGCAATAGTTCGTATCTTCCCAGGTACCGACAATCTGGCCGAGATTGTTGATTCCGAAGGCTTGGCTCACCATCGCGCCTGGGTAGTCGACGTTGCTGTATTGGAGATTGCTGTCCAGCAAAAAGGCATGGGCGTCACCGCCGCATTCAAGATATTCGCCAACAATCTCTCCAGTCTGATTACTTCCGTTGATGAAATCGCCGCCCCATATGTCGTTGATGCCGTACGCGTAAGTCCCACAGGAGCCAGGATAGTCAAAGCTGCTGGGGCTGACTGTGGAGAAATCCTTGCTGCCGTTGCCGGCGATAATGGTGGCATTTTCGATATCGGGGTCGATCTGGTAGTTGGCCGCGCTACCCCATGCTTGGGAAAGGTTTTGCTGGCCCTGATGGATTCGCTGGTTGGTTATCCAATTTGGGGAGTCGCTCAGTGCACCGAGTGCCCAAATTGTGAGTAGCGGAGCTTGCCCCGTCGCCGTATATTTTGCGATCCAGACGTCATCCGGGATGGGGGAGGCCTTCGAGAAGTCTTTCGACGCCGGGGCTGGATTGCCGTATACTCCAGCCAAGCCGACGGTATGCATCTGCTGGTCCCATCCGCTCAAGAATGCCTGCACAGGCAGCGAGCACGTCGAGCCGTCCGGCGTGTAGTTTTCTACGTCGTGGTAAATGATCGTGGGGTTCAGCCCAAGGTTCTGTGCCGACATGATCGCCGCCTTGGCCTCGTTGATTCCGTCCGTCTTCGCCTGCGTCGTATTAGTGCTGAATTGATATGTGTAGGGTACGCACGGGTTCGTAAGTCTGCATGCGCACGATGACTGCAGCCCGAACCATATCGGCATAATTCCCCAGCCCTGTAGTTGCCCTTGTACGGACATTATCCACGCTGGGATCAGTTTGGGGTCATTGGATTTGTTCTTGGAGCCTGGCAGATAGATTCCCACATCGTAATAAGGACTCAAGTTCATCCAGTTCAGCATGTCTGCGCTGGGGATCACAGGAAATCTGTCGAACCCGACGTGTGCGCTGACGTTGCTTGAGGACAGGTCTCGGGCCGGACTCGGAGGCGTTTCGGTCGTCGGTTGGATCTTAACTGGCGCGGTGATTGGGTTGCTATGGTGCGGCGTATTATCCGCTGGCGGAGGAGTGACCCTCCTCCATGTGGCTCCGCCAGCCGAGGTCGAAAAAAGCTCTCCGTCGAGGAGCAAGAGCCAGCCGTCGGCGTCATCGGCGAAGCTTAGCTGTAGAATGCTTGAGAATTTACTGAGGCCCGCCTCCTTTGTTGTAGTGGTTTTTGTTGGGCCGACCGTTAAAGCCTTGCCCCTTTCCGTTGCCCCAGTCGTGATTGACGTGCCAGATATGGAGGCGTTGAGCCAGACGGAGCTCGCGACGGCGGATGGGAAAACCACCCCTTGGGACGCTTCTGAGAGGCCGAGGAGGGCCCTGTCAGGAGTCCACGTGATTCCTGCGTCCTCAGTTGCAAAAAGCACAAGAGCAGAACTTGCGCCGTCAGGGCCGGAGAAAGTAACGGGCAGGAAGCCGTGTCGACCGTCCTCGAACGCCGGAAGATCATATGTGGGGTAGATCGCCGCCTGCGTCTGCGAAGGAGGTCTCAGCCGCTGCTCCTGCCACTTTTCCCCGCCGTCGTGTGTGACAAAGAGCGCACGGATTTCATCTTCGGTGGGGCCGCCCGTCAACCATCCATCCTTGGCGGTAAGAAAGCGGATCGGCCCCGCGACGGGCGCGGATTGAGACTTCCATGTTTTGCCGCCGTCGTCCGTAGCACGCAGCACTCCTACGCTTACTGCTGTGCTGCCATTCATGCGCACCATGAGCCAGCCGTGCTGGGAGTCGACAAAGTCAAGCCATGCTTCGCCCGAGAGGCCGCGACTAAGATCTGGGTCAGGGACATCCAAGAGCTGAACCGACCAACTCACGCCCGAGTCATTGGTGGAGGCCAGCTCGAAGCGCGCTTCACTAATGCTGCTTGCCGGGTCTTCCTTGCCTGGGTAGGTGAGGAGCACCCAGCCATTTGCTTCGTCTAGGAAGAATATAGACGCGATTCTCTCTGCTTTTGCCTTCGGCGTGATGTCCTTCCACTGTGCGCCCCCATCGGTTGTCCAGAAGACCTTCTTTCTTGTTGCGGCCCACCCAGTGTTGGCCGTGAGCAGTTTCATAGATTCGATTCTTCCCGCAAGCTGCGCCTGTGTGGCTGGGCACGTACAGAGTGTCAGAAAGAGCGAAAAGACGAGACCCAATTGCTTGATTTGCATGGTACCTCCCGAGCTAAGAAATCCAGGAAACCTGGATGAGCACACAAATACCCAAACTCAAAACTTGTTCAGTCATCTTGAACGCCGCGAGGGAAGGGATGCGGCGACCGAACGCAGCCACTCTATTCGACGATGGAGATCACGTCAACCTGACCTTTTCCACAAGGGAGGAGAAAAGTGTACGCGGCTCGACGGAGCATGTCGTACTACATGGCAAACGAAGGTAACGTTCCCAGTTGATTACCCTTATTTTGTGCCGATAGTCTTGTGGTAACGTTGGAATTACCGCATATTCAAAAGGTTTGAATAGGGTTTTAGGGCAACGTGTCTTCGCAGACTCGCAAACCGGGCATCCAAATTGCATGGACCACGGTCACCTACCGCAGTGTGGCCTTGATGATCCTCGCCGGCGTGCTGGTGTGTTTCGCCATCTTACGTTTTACTTTTCCGCAATTCACCGAGAACAGCATTAAGGCGGCCGATGGCGTGGCTAATAGAGTTTTGGAGCGCGTGGCGGGAATGGCCCCGGCAGTGGGTAGTGGCGTATCCGTGGCGCAGCAGGCCCATTTCACAGCGCTTGACGGCACGGTGCGGGTGAAGAAGGGCAGCGGCAATAGTTGGCTGGCTGCGGATTATAACGTCCCACTGGAAAAAGGCGACGTGGTGCAGACGGGATCGGAGGGCATGGCGAAAGTCGTGTTCAACGATGGGACCAGTTACACCGTGAAACAGGATTCGCTGATTGTGATTGAAGAAAACTCGGCCAACGATCAGCAACAGACGAATGTGGCCGTGGCGGTGAGTACCGGAACGGTGGATCTTTCGACGGCGACTTATTCCTCGGGATCGAAATCGCAGGTGATCGTGGCGGGTGCCACGGCATCGCTGTCTCCGGAGTCGACGGCGCAGGTGCACAACGATCCGGCGACGGATCAACACGAGATTTTGATGAAGAAGGGCGCCGGCGAAGTTACGAGAAATGGCGAAACGGTAGAGTTGGCCAACTGGGAGAAAGTGAGCTTCAAGCAGGCAGAAGCGCACATGGAGAAGGACAAAGGGACGGGTCCGCCTACGCCGATTTCTCCGGCGAATATGGCGCCACTCTTTACTTCGGGGGAAGCGACGAAAGACGTGGAGTTTTCCTGGACGGCGATGGCGAATGCGGTTGGTTACCGGTTGCGGATATCGAGGAACCCCTATTTTTCTTCTACACTGGTAGATAAGAGAGTGAACACTGCGGATGTCACAGTTACCAGCCTCGGGGAAGGTGCTTACTACTGGATGATCCAGTCCTACGATACGTCGGGAAAAGAATCGGTGGAGAGCGAGAAGAACCGCTTCACCATCATTCCCAAGGGAAAGCAGATGGGGGCGATCGAACTGGATCTGGATCCTTTCATACAACATGGGCACGTAATTGAACTGACGGGAAAGACGCAGGTGGGGGCGCGGGTGATGGTGAATGGGCGAGAGGTTCCGATGATCTCGACCGACGGCTCGTTCCATTACTTTACGCCGCCGCTGGCCACCGGAGAAGCGGTGATTACCATTACTGCGCAAACGGCGCAAGGTGGAGTGAATACGCAGCAGAAGAAAATTATTATTCAGTAAGCGGCAATATTCAGTGAAGTAGAACGATACGCGAGGCGGAAGGCAGACTGGCATGTCAAGCAACGGATTTCATTCATCACGCTCTCACAATCTGAGGTCGCTGTTCAGCATGTTCTCCAGCGACCTGGCAATCGATCTGGGAACGGCCAACACTCTGGTGTATGCGCGCGGCAAGGGCATCGTGGTGAACGAGCCCTCGATCGTCGCGATCAACAAAAACACCGGAGAAGTGGAGGCGGTGGGCAAAGAGGCGAAAGAGATGCTGGGCCGGACGCCGGGCAACATCGTCGCCATCAAACCCATGAAGGACGGCGTGATTGCCGACTTCAAAGTTACAGAAAAGATGCTGAACTACTTCATCCAGAAGGCGCACAACCGGAAGATGCTGGTGCATCCGCGCATTGTGATTGGAGTGCCGTCGGAAATTACGCAGGTGGAAAAGCGGGCGGTGATGGATTCGGCTTATCGCGCGAAGGCGAGTGAAGTGCATCTGGTGGAACAAGCGATGGTCGCGGCGATTGGAGCCGGGCTGCCGATTACCGAGCCGAGTGGCAACATGGTCGTTGACATTGGCGGCGGTACGACAGACATTGCGGTAATTTCGCTGAGCGGCATTGTTTACTCGCGGTCGGTGCGGATGGCCGGAAACCAGATGGACGAAGCCATCATGAATTATCTGAAGCGGAAATATAACTTGCTGATCGGCGAACGCACGGCCGAGCAAATTAAAATGGAGATCGGGTCGGCTCACCAGCTTGACAAGCCGATGACCATGGAAATTAAAGGACGCAACCTGATCGAAGGCGTTCCGAAGACGATCACCGTGGACGATGGCGAGGTTCGCGAGTCCCTGAGCGAATGCGTATCGACGATCATGAATGCGATCCGCGTTGCGCTCGAGAGGACGCCCCCGGAACTTTCCGCCGACATCAGCGACCGCGGGATTGTGCTGACTGGAGGCGGTGCGTTGTTGAAGAATCTGGATAAGCGCATCCGCGAAGAAACCGGATTGCCGGTGTCGATTGCAGACGATCCGCTATGCAGCGTGGTGCTGGGCACGGGCAAGATGCTTAGCGACTTCAAGCTGCTGAGGAAAATATCTATCGAGTAAAGACAGTACCCAGTACCCAGTACCCAGAAAAACAACATCGTGCATTTGCTGGGTACTGGCTACTGGGTACTGTTAACTGTTTTTATGGAATCCGTACTTGGCCGTTACCGTAACCTGACCATCCTGGTGGGAGTGTTGTTTCTGCAGGTGCTGGGGTTGGCGGTTCAGGTCAAGCGGAGCGCGGACGCGGAGAATACGCGGCTGATCCGCATCTGGGCGGTGGATTTAATTACTCCTTTCGAACGCGCTCTGCTCTGGGCGCAGAACGGCACCAGCAATCTCTGGCATGACTATTTTTTCCTGCGCGGCGTCCGGGCGGAGAATCGCGAGCTCAAGGGGCAGATCGAGAAGCTGCAGCTGGAACAGGTGCGGCTGAGCGAAGATGCGACCCAGGCACATCGGCTGCAATCATTGCTCGCGTTTAAAGGAGCAGTTCATCTACAGACGGTTGCGGCGCAAGTGATTGGATCGAGTGGAAGCGATCTTTCGCGGTCGGTCTACATCGACAAGGGTTCGAATGAAGGCATTGCGCCGGACATGGCCGTGATTACGGCAGGCGGCATCGTGGGCAAAGTGTTGCGCGTGTATCCTTCGACTTCGCTGGTGCTCATGATTAACGACCAGAGCAGCGGAGTGGGCGCGATGTTGGAGAAGTCGCGCTTGCAAGGCGTGTTGCGCGGAACTTCGAATGGACAAGTGATTCTGGAACGGGTGATGAGCGACGAACAGGTCACTCCGGGAGACACTGTGTTGAGCAGCGGCGGTGATCAGATCTTTCCCAAGGGACTGCCCGTGGGCACAGTGACCAAGGTGAGTCCGGGGAGGGAATTGTTCCTGAATATCCAGATCAAACCGGCGGCGGATTTGAGCCGTCTGGAAGAAGTTCTGGTGGTTACAGAAAAGCAGGAAAAGAACGCAGTCACGGAAAATGGTGGGAGAGTGCGCGCGGCGGATATTCTGGCGCAGCGGCTGCCTTCGGTTCCGGATAAGCCTGCGGTTGCGCCCGGAACACCGACGACAACATTGACGAGCACTGCGGCTGGGCAAGGCGCAAAACCTGCCGGGAAACCGCAAACCCCGGCGGCGAGTTTGAGCAAACCAGATGGCACCGCAAATCATATTTCGACTGAACATGCTTTAGCGAACCCGGTTAGAACCACGCCTGCGGCATCGGTTCCATCGGGTGGAAACGCCGGAAGCGCCGACGATACTCATAATGCGCCAGTTGCGGTGCAGCCTTCGACTGGCGAGGCTGCCAAAAAAATTGTTCCGAAGGCTTCTGACGACGCTGCGGCCAAAAGCGGTTCCGGCAGCGCACCTAGTTTGAGTCCAGCGGGCTTGAGTCCAACGAACTCGCCCGCGAAACCGGCGGTGGTGAAACCGAAGCCTGCGACGGCGGAATCCGCACCGCAACCACCGGCAAGCGAAGACAGTCCCCACTAGCGTGCCTATCACTTACACATCGGGGGAACAGATTGAGGTTTACCGGTTCAGTATTCCGGTGACCGTGGGTGTGCCGGTGCTCGCGCTGTTTCTGCAGTCCTTTGGGCCGAAGGTTTTTCCCTCTTTTGCAATCTATGTGGATTTACCGCTGCTGGTGACGATCTTTTTTGCCATGGCGCGGCGAAATCCGATTTCCGGATTGTTCACTGGAGCGGCGATTGGCTTGGCGCAGGACATGTTGGGCGCCTATCCCATCGGAATCTATGGCATTGCCAAGACCGTGGTCGGTTACCTGGCCTCGTCGCTGGGCGCGAAACTGGACGTGGAAAACGCCGGCGCTCGGTTCCTGGTCACTCTGGGGTTTTATTTCATTCATGCCGCGGTTTATTTCACGGTGGCGCGAGGCATGGTGAATCTGACCCTGAATTGGAGTTGGAGCCGGGGAATTTTGGCTGGACTGGCGAATGCTTTTATCGGCGTGGTGTTGTACTTTCTGCTGGACAAGTTTAAGCAGAGAACGTGAAAAGGCCAGGCTTCGGCTTTCGGGCTTCAGCTCAAGCC
>JBAPQU010000123.1:0-6767 GCA_049280795.1 Candidatus Sulfotelmatobacter sp. | reverse complement strand
GTGGAGGGGCAGGAAGGATTGGTGGGTTCCCCGTTCGTTGGCCTCAGCGGCTAAATCCGGTTCGAAAGAGACACTTATGGCACGACTAAAGTCGTGCCCTTCCCGATCATAGTCATTGGCCTGGTCGTTGGGATTGGTGCTATCGCACGTGATGCGACCTAACGCGATTTCGGCGAGTTCGTGTTTGTGGGAGTTGCCGATCACTGCGCTGACGCCGGGCAGCGCGGCGATTTCTTCGGGAGCGCGCTGGGCGTAGCATCCGGTGACGATAATTTTTGCGAGCGGGTTTTGGCGCTGCACGCGGCGGATGGCGGCGCGGGCATCCTGATCGGCGGAATTGGTCACGGTGCAGGTGTTCAGTATGACGAGATCGGCTTGCGCGGCGGAGGCTGGCGTGAGGCCGCAAGTCTCGAACTGACGTTCGAGGGCGGCGCCATCGGCTTGAGTGGCGCGGCAACCGAAGTTTTCGACGTGGAAGGTGGGCACGGAGTTAATGGTAGCGCAAGTGCGGAGGCCGGTCGATGTTGTTCCCGGTCGCCGGCGAAAGTTTCGCGGCGGTTGGCGAATGCGCAATGGAACAGTGCCGGACTGATGCCCGGCGGACAGCCGAGGGCGGCTGTCCCCACATTGGTGTTTCCCCACGCCGCCACCGTAAGGTGCGGATCTTCAGCGACCCGGCAGAGTGCTCAGGCGGTGATGGCGGTCTTCTTCTGCGTGAAGCATTCCCGGCAGAAGATAGGGCGGCCCTGGGTGGGGCGGAAGGGGACCGTGGTCTCCTTGCCACACTGGGAGCAGGTGGCTCGAGTCTCGACGCGAGTGTAGTGGTGAGACTCGCGTGGAGCCGGAGTGGAGAGAACGGATACGCGTTTGGACTTGCAGGTTTTACAGCGTTTGGGCTGGTTCTTGAACTGTTTGTCGAAGAAAAACAGTTGTTCCCCGGCGGTAAAAATGAAGTCGGCACCGCAATCGATGCAGGTCAGTACCTTATCCTGAAATTCCATTGAGGATGGCTCCCTTGTGCCCGTGGTGCGCTCACCACTCGCGGGGAAGCGGTGGCACAGAGCAAACACAGGTGATGTACATCCCCCTCAAACTTCCCCTGGACTCGGCCCGCCACGCACCTGGAACGGCGCGTGGATACAAATAATCTGGCTTAAACTCCGATTGGACGATGATTATTGAATGATCCCTAAATGCAACTCTGTATGGTGGGGGCCAACAGAGCAGGGCCGCCCCGGGAAGGGGACGACCCTTTACTGCTTCAGTCTTGCTCCTTCAGTGTTTCCGGTCCTGCTTTATTAAATCCTTGCTGGTCAATCCTGCTCCTTGCGAACCTTTTTACGGGCGCGCTTGCGAGCGAGTGCGGCCTTGACGCGTTTCTTCTCACCGGGCTTCAGGTAAAAGGAGTGGCGCTTGACCTCTTTGATAATGTCTTCCTGCTGCACCTTGCGCTTGAAGCGGCGCAAAGCGTTTTCGAGGGATTCACCCTCTTGCAGTCGAATTTCTGCCAATCTGAACACACCCCCAAACCAGTCCTGATGGACGGTTACTACGTTACTAGGACCGGATAGTTATTGCAAGGAATTGGGGGGAAGTCAAGTGGGAGGGTGAAAAAAATTGCAGCGCTGAATGTTAATTCTTAAGGCGCCGGCGAGGGAACGGGCTGGAAGGACTGGCGTTGACAAAACTTTGCAAGGCATTACCTAAAGCCCGCAAGCTCACCGTCCGATGGAATTAATAGACGCTCCTCTGCGTCGCGCCATGACTTTCACCAGCAAGTGTATCGCTGTGTTTGCACTCATGATTCTTCTAGGTATCGGCATGCTTTCTTTCCAAAGCACGCTGCGGGAAGAGGAGGATCGCGGTTGGGTGACCCATACTTATCTCACAGTTGAGAGCGTTGAACAGATTCTAATCGACATTACGCAGGCTGAAACCGGGCAACGAGGTTACATACTGACCGGGGATGAGAAGTACCTGAAGCCGTTCGAGGATAATGCCAGAAAAGTGCATCAGGACGCCGAAGAGTTCCGCCAACTGACTTCCGACAATCCCAGGCAACAGGCAGCGATCCAGCATCTGGAGTCGAGACTTGCAGCGCGGCTGTCCGGCCTGAATCTGAGACTGGAGATTCGGAAGCAGAGGGGTCTGCTGGCTGGAGCTGAGGCCGTGGCAAGCGGAGACAACGGCGACGAGCTAATGCAAGGGATTCGGGGGCAGATCGGCGAGATGCGCTATACGGAGGAGCAACTGTTAGCCGGCCGCCTGAGCGTGGCGGCGGCCGCTGCCCGAAAAGTAAAAGCCATCATTGTGGTGGGGAATGTTCTGGCTCTTCTTATTTTGTTGGCGGCGGGCTTTGTGATTCACCGCGAGACCGGCAGGCGCAATCTGGCGGAACAGGACCTGAAGCATATCAATGAGCGGTTGGAAAGCCGCACGATGGAATTGTCGGAGACGAACCACGAGTTGGAAAGCTTTTCCTATTCGGTGGCGCATGACCTGCGGGCGCCGTTGCGGCAGATTTCCGGATACTCGAGCGTTCTTTCCAAAGACCACGGCCCGGGCTTGGATGCCGAAGTGCGCCGCTACCTGGAAAAAATTGATGAGGGGGCGCGAAAGATGGGGCGGCTGGTGGACGATCTGCTGAGTTTGTCGAAAGTTGGGCGGCAGGAACTCCTGCTCCAGGCGACAGCGCTGGATTCGCTGCTTCGCCAAGTGGTTGAGGAACTTGAGCCGGAATACGCGGGGCGGGAGGTGGAATGGCGAATTGGGGATTTGTTCAGCGTGGAATGCGATCCGGGATTGATGAAGCAAGTATTTGTAAATCTACTTTCCAATGCAGTCAAGTACACACGTAAACGGGAAAACGCCGTGATTGAAGTTGGACAGATGCGGGAAAATAACGAGCGCGTGGTTTTTGTCCGGGACAACGGGGTGGGTTTCGAGATGCAGTACGTTGGCAAGCTTTTCGGGGTTTTTCAGCGCCTGCACAAGGCGCGTGATTTTGAAGGTACGGGGGTGGGTCTGGCCATTGTTCAACGCATCATTCGCAAACACGGCGGGCGGATTTGGGCGGAAGCGAAACTTGACGAAGGAGCGACGTTTTTCTTCACGCTCGGATCGCCTGAAAGCCTCACAAAAGAAGGATCAGAACGAACAAAAGACCAAGGGGTGATCAATGTCGCATGAAGTTGAGATTCTTCTGGTGGACGACAGTCCTGAAGATGTCGAGTTGACGGTTCTTGCATTGCGCCGCAACAAACTTTCCAACGATATTCAAATCGCGGAAGACGGAGCGGAAGCTTTGGATTTTCTGTTTTGCCGCGGTCCGCACGCGGATCGTACATTTTCCCATCCTCCCAAGCTTGTCCTGCTCGATCTGAAACTGCCAAAGGTTGATGGCCTGGAGGTATTAAGGACCATCCGAGGGGACGAGCGAACGAAAACTATTCCGGTAGTGATTCTCACCTCTTCCAAAGAACAGAGAGATCTGATCGATGGCTATAACCTGGGGGTAAGCGCTTATATCCAGAAGCCGGTCGATTTCGATCAGTTTTCCGACACGATTCGACAGATCGGAATGTTTTGGCTGCTGATCAACCAGCCGCCTCCGGTGGGTGCGTTTGTTGCACGTAAAGCCAAAGGAGTCTGAGAACCAGACTGTGCCGTGTTTGGTCTGGACTTGGGTTGCTTCAACTATGTAAGGTCAGCCTTCGGTGTAGCGGCGAAGCTTCGCTCCGCGGACAGCCGAGGGCGGCCGTCCCCACATTCTGCTTCGTTTTCTTCAACGTTTCGTTTTCAAATCTTAGCGCAATGCAGCTGTGGAATCCCACGTCTCGCAACGTGCGCGAGACATGGGCACCCCTTTGTGCCTCTGCTCACTCACGTGCTTGCTGCCTCAGAAAATAAATTTCAGGCCTAGTTGGATTTGGCGCGGGGCGAAGGCGGCTGTGGGTTTCAGGAAACTTTGTTGGGGTTGCTGGTAGTAGGCGGGGTAGGGAGTTCCGTTGACGTAGACGGTGTACGGGACGAAGGTGGTGGCCTCGGCGGTGAGGCCGTCGGTGGTGATTTCGACGCGTTGGTTGTCGCGGTTGAAGAGGTTGAAAGAGTCCGCAGTGAATTCGAGACGGTAACCGTGGGAGATGTGGATTTTGCGGACTAAGCGCAAGTCGGTGGAGGCGTAGTCGGGCCCGGTGAATCCGTTGCGGCTGTAGCCGGGGAGACGGTCGTTGTCGTAGTTGCCGTCCTGATTGGGGTCGCCGGCGACGGTGGCGTTGACGGGGCGGCCGCTGCCGGCGGTAACGATGCTGGAAATTTTCCAGTCGTTGAAGATGTGGCCGAGGAGTTGGTGTTCGCGATGAAAGGGACGAGGTTCCAGGGAGAATGCGCCGACGAAGCGGTTGCGCTGGTCGGTGACGCTGGGGCCGCGCTCGGCGTTGGGCTGATAAGAATTTTGCACGGTGGCAGGCGAGCCGGCGACTAGCGCATCCTGGCCATCGTCGATAGCGTGGGCATAAGTGTAGGCAAGGCGCAGATACGTTCCACGGGCCATGCGGCGGTTGATGGAGAGAGTTGCGCCGTTGTAGACGCTGGAGGCGGCGCTTTGGAACTCGTCGATAGATCCGAGCTGGGCGACGGGCCGTCCGAGAGGATTGATGCAGGGTGGAAACGGACAGGTGAGCGATTGCGTGAACTGCCAGGTGGCGAAGGAATCAACGCTATAGAAGCCGTTCTGAAAGATGGAGCCCGTGGAATCGAAGAGCGGGTAATTGACGGCGGTGGGCGGCGGGAGATTTACGTCGAGCGCGCGGATGAGATGTTCGCCGTGGACGTAGAGATAGGAAACCGCGACGGTGGTGTGGTCGGCGACTTCCCGCTCCAGAGTAAGGCTGGTCTGCTGCACACGTGGGGTGACGAAGTTGGGAGCGAAGGCGGAAACATCGTTGGTGACGCCCTCGGTGAATCCGGCCGGGAGATTGCAGGAAGTCGCGGTAGTAACTGGACAGTTTATCAGCGGGTTGGGATAGACCGGAAAGAGTTGATGGTCGAAAAAGTTGGTGTTGTTCAGGAAGACTTGAGCGTCGGTGATGCCATTTTCAGTGGCGATGGCGGAATTGTAGATCTGAGGAATGCGGACGTAGAAGATCCCGTAACCGGCGCGGATTACGAAGGGGTGGGTCTTGCCGATGGAATACGCGAGTCCGGCGCGCGGGCCGAAGTTGTAGGGCTTGAAAGGAACTTTACCGGACGGGGGAAACAGTGGATTGGATTGGAGTCCGGCGGTGGTAAAGGTTTGGAGATCCCAGCGCACGCCCAGGTTCAGCGCGAGATGATTGGTGCCGCGGATCGTATCCTGCGCGAAGGCTGCGTAATCGTTGCTGTTGGGATTGGAGGCGGTGGGACCGAAGTTCTGCAGGTAGTAATGCGGGACGGCGTGGGCGTAGGCGCGGAGCGGAGTGAGCGGGAGTCCGGCTTCCTGAGGTTCAAAGGTGAAGGGATTGACCTTGATGGGGTCGAAAATGTATTCGCCGCTTTGCTGGCTGGGGAAATAATCGTAGAGCCAGGTAATGAGGGAATCGCCGCCGAACTTGAAGGAATGGCGGCTGGTATCGAGGCTGAGAGTTTCGGCAAGCTGGCCGCGGTGTTCGCGAGTGGCGCGGGGAAGCAGGTCGGAGCGTCCGATGCCGTCGATGATGTCGGTGACTTTGATAAGCGTGTCGCTGGTGTTGGTGTAGGACTGTTGCAGATCGCGGGAAAACTGGGCGCGGAGATGGCTGATGAGACGCGTGGTGAGGCTTGAAGTCAGCGAGATTGAGCCGGTTTCGGTGGAAACTGTTTCTTCGCCGTTATCGGAGATGGAATCGTAGGTGACGGGGCTGGCGGGATCGAGGAAGACGTTGTTCGACCCCCAGTAACGGGAAGAATTGAAGCGGATGCCGAGCTGATTGCGCGGCGAGAGATTGATATCGAGCTTGGCGTAGGAGGCGTTGCCGATTTGCGCGGCGGGATAAGAGCCGGCGAGCGAAGAGAGTTGCGCGGCGGCAGCGAAGACAAGAGCTTGGTCGCTGGCTTCGTAGTCGCCGGGTGTGAAGGGTCCGGTGCCGGCTTGCGGGACGACTTGCATGGAGCCGTCTAGAAATTCGACGACATCGGGAACGTGGAAGTAGTGCTGATCGAATCCGGCGAAGAAGAAGATTTTGTTCTTCTTGAGCGGACCGCCGAGCGTACCCCCGCCTTGCTGCTGCTCGCTGTGGGGCTTGAAAGTCATAAAAGGAGTAGCTGCGCCGCCGAAGCCGCTGTCGCGGATGTAATAGAGGCCGGTGCCGTGCCAGTGATTGGAACCGGATTTGGTGATGACGTTGACGACCGCACCGCCGGCGCGTCCTTGCTCAGCGCCGTAGGAGTTGGAGGAGACGCGGAACTCCTGCACGACTTCATTCGAGAACTGATAGGGCGCGCGATAGAGGCCGCGGGCCTGGGCGAAGAAGGCGTTGTTGAAGTCGCCGCCGTCGACGAGGAAGCTGTTCTGAAATCCGCGCAGGCCTCCGAAGGAAAGATCGCCGTTAGTGGCGGAGGTGAGGCTGCGTGGATCTTGCGTGACGCCGGGCGAGAGCAGCATTAGATCCGAGAAGCGGCGGCCGTTGAGCGGGAGATCGGCGATGGCGCGTTCGTCGATGAGAGTGGACACGGCGCTCGTCTTTGTATCGACAAGCTGAGCGCCACTGGAGACGGTGATGCTTTCCTGCGGGCCTGCGACGGTGAGATGG